>DXYG01000030.1 GCA_019415925.1 Clostridiales bacterium | reverse complement strand
GGTTGCGTTTGATAGTCAACACGGACACGGCACGCCGTGTCCCTACGACTGTAAATTAAACGTTTGTGCAAAATCGTAGCGAGCGACGCCCTCGTCGCTCACAAAACGTTACCTATATATTAACTTATAATTCGGGAAACCGTTTTCACCTAAATAACCGATTTTTCCACTCAATTTGCCTGCGGCGGCTTCGCCGCTGAATTATGGTTTTCCTTTTACTTCTTCTGTAAATTATTATAACTGCAATGTAAACTGCAAATGCAAAAAGTGCCGCAAGGCTTATTTTAACTCCTGCCGACAGTCCCGGAGTTTCGTAGGTAAACTCGATTTCGCAGTCCGTATATCCCGGAACCTTTACAGCCATAAAGCCGTAGTTTACCTTTTCGATTTCAACATTTTCTCCGTTTACTTTTGCCGAAAAGCCGTCACTGTACGGTATGCTGAAGAACAGCAGGTTGTCGCCTGATTTGTTGTTATATTCAGCCTTAAAGCCGTTTTTTGTGTATTCAAAGCCTGAACAGCTTAATGACGCAAGCTTTGTGCACTGCTCCTTGTAATTTTTGTTGCCGTACTTGTAGTTGTCAACAACGCTGTCAAAATACTCGGGATTTTTGCCGTAAAGGAGCTTGTATTTTTTGTCGCTGTAGCCTGTAATGTCGGAGTATTTATTCATCTGCTCCTTTGAAAGCACCATTGAGTAGAGAATTGCCTCGGTCTTGTGAATGTCGCCGACACGGTCAAATTCTTCCTCGGTCACAAAGGAATCGTAGGTGAATCCCATAGGAATGTAACACTCGTTTTCATAAATATCAAAGCCGTTGCAGGTTTTCAGGTACTTCCAGTACGGCATCTTGGTATCTCCGTCCTCGTCAATGAAGGAATTTTCACTGCCTGCCTCGCCGTCTGAGCGGTAGTCAAAGAGGTACTTACAGCTGAAAAGTCCACGCAGTCCGTAAGCTGAGGTGCTCGGACGGGACGCAACGTCACGTGTGATTCCCATTGCGTTGTAAAACTGCATTATTGAGGTGGAAACGGAGCTTTGAAAGCAGTTTATGCTCGGGATTTTCCAGTACATTGCTGTGTTGTCAACGCACTCGTAAAAGTCGCTCCTGACCTGTTCCAAATCGTCAATTTCAATATCATCTCTTGAGTTGAGAATATCCTCTCTGATAGGCTTTGTTGTGGAGCTTGAAAGAGCTCCCGTTGTGATTATAAAAGCCGAGGATAAAAGCGAAACAATAAGTACGCCCGAGATTGACGCAATTGAAAAATGCGGATACCTGTCCTTGAATTTTCTTAGAATCAGCACAAAGGTGAGAATACTCATAAGAGCCATCAGAACGTAAATCCAGAAACGCTCAAACGTTGCCTGAACTCCGAGTGAAAGCTCCTCTGTGCCGTCGTCGTTTTCGGTAATTTTCGGCATAAGTCCGATAAGCAGGGCAATTCCTGCGGTAATTCCCGCCGACCACGCAACCGCTCTGTTCCAGTCTGATTCGTTGTCCTCAACTGCTCGGATTGTCGCAAGCGACAGCATAAGCACGACCATATAAAACCAACGTGCGTAGTAGATTGAGCTGTTCATAAGCTGGAACATACTGTTGAGCACGGGGATAAAAGCAAAGAGCATTAAAAGCGTAATGAGCTTTTTGAGCCAGTCACGCTTTTTCGTCTGCAAAAATGCGATAACTCCCGTCATTCCGAACATCGGAAGCCAGCCTGCAACCGACGCCCACTTGCAGTTTGAGTCGGGCGTAAATACGGGGAACGCAGGCATATCGGCAGGGAAGAAAAAGCCGATTACAATAAGCCAGTAACGCTGGGGCAAATCGTGAACAAGCGAGTTCCAGCCGTTGGGCAGGCTGTCGAGCCTCGGGTTGCCCATAAGCCCGATTACCGACGGCAGAAGTATGAATGCCGTAGCGGCAAAGCCGATAATTACCTCAATTGCAAGAATGAAAAATTCCTTGATTTTAAAGCGGCAGGTCTTGGTGAGCATTACCGTAAGGTAGTACATTACAACGAACAAAACCTGTCCGACAAAGAAGTAGTAGTTTACAACGCAGGCGGCAAACACCGCAATTGCAAACACAACACGCTTTTTGTCATATATGAATGAATCCAGAGCCGCAAGCAGCAGAGGAAACATAATCATAGGCTCGTGGAAATGGAAAAAGAACACGTTGTAGATTGAAAATCCAGAAAGTGCATACAGCAGTCCGCCTAAAACGGCGTAGCTTTTGTCTGAAACGTATCTTTTCAGGTAGAGATATGCCGCAAGAGAGGCGCAGGCAAATTTTAAAATAAGCAGAGGACCGATAAGATACGGCACAAATTCGTTCGGAAACGGAATCGTCAGCCAGAAAAACGGACTGCCGAGAAGATAAAAGCTGTAGCTCGACAAAAAGTCCGAGCCGAGGTCGGTTATGTGACTCCAAGAAAGCTCTCCGTTTCTTACAGCGTCGTGGCATAGCTGATAAAACGGAATTTCCTGAACATTGAAGTCGCCGTAGTAGTAGAAAACTCCGCTGTTTGCAATGATGAACGGAATAAAAAGTATTGATGCGGCTAAAAGCGCAAGTCCGAATGCGAGCAGTGCATAGTACCTGCTTTTAAGCGTCGTACGTTTAAGCGTATGTGTCATTTAATTTCTCCGATATTTTCTGCAATCTTTGACTTTTATTTTAAAAATAGTATAATAGCTATATATTAATTAATATATTATACCATATCAAAATGGAATTTGCACTAATTTTTGTAAAAAAATCGAGTGCCTCAATACGCAGTCCGAGAATAAAAATCGGACTAAGGTGATAAAACGGTATATCGAGCGTTTCGAAGCAGTTTATTTAAAGTTTAAAAATAGGAGATTAACATTATGAAACAGTCACATTTTTACGCAATGCTGTCGAGAATGAAGTACATCAACCGCTGGGGTCTGATGAATAACACGAAATATGAGAATTTATGCGAGCACAGCCTTATGGTTGCAATGATTGCCCACTGCCTTGTTCTGATAAGCAACAAGCGTTTCGGCAACAGCTACGATTCCGAAAGGGCGGCTTTGCTTGCAATTTTCCACGACTCAACCGAGATTATCACAGGCGATATGCCCACTCCCGTAAAATATTTTAACCCCGAAATCAAGCAGGCGTACAAGGAGATTGAAAATAATGCGGCTGACAGGCTTGTTTCAATGCTCCCCGATGATTTTAAAGAAGATTTCGAGGGAATAATCAAGCTAAGCGGTGAAAATGATGCTGAGCTTAAACCGTTTGTAAAGGCGGCAGACAAGTTTTCGGCACTGATAAAGTGCATTGACGAAATGCGAATGGGCAACGACGAATTCCGCAAGGCGAAGGAATCAACCGAAAACGCAATCCACGCAATGAATATGCCCGAATGTGAGGTTTTTGAAAGGGAATTTCTGCCATCGTTCTACCTTTCGCTTGATGAACAGGACTAAATTTGTTTATAGATTGATAAAATTCTGCATAAAATTACGCTTTGCAACAAATTATACTTCGAAAAAAGAATTATTTATTCGAATTATAGTGGTATAATACTATAGATATTATTGTTTATTTACGTATATCAACCTTTGTCGCAATCATCGGCTGTGTGCTGTATTCAGACGACACCACCTTAACGGAGGAACAGTATGGCAAATAACGATACAAAAAATAATCTTGTTGATATAAGTTCTAACTCGCAAATCAGGAAGGTTTATAATAAAAAAGGCAGAGTAAAGCGCATTTTGTGCATAGTTTTTTCGATTATTTTCCTCATCGGCGGAAGCGGTATGATTTATGTTTACAGCCTGCTCAATTCGCTTAATTACAAGGAAATCAAGGACGACCCTGCTTCAACTTCTCCGACTGCTGCAACCGCTAATAATTCGGGCGATGTTTCCGGATTTACCGTTGAGGAAGGCGAGCTTTTGCAGGACTCAAAGGTGCTTAACGTAATGCTTTTCGGTGAGGACAATCACGACGCTGACGAAAAGGGCAGAAGCGACACAATGATTATGCTTTCAATTGACAACCGTCACAAAAAGCTCAAGCTTACTTCGTTCCAGCGTGATACCTATGTATACATTCCCGGTCACGATTACGACAAAATCAATGCGTCCTACACGCTCGGAGGCGCAAAGCTTTCAATTCAGACGATTGAGGCTAACTTCGGAATAAAGGTTGACCGATACGCAGTTGTTGACTTTGACAGCTTTAAGAAAATTATTGAAACCCTCGGCGGTGTTGACATAGAGCTTTCGCAGGACGAAATCGACTATATCAACTACCAGATGTATAAAAACGGTCAGGTTGAATCGCCCAAAACAATCACCGACGCACCCGGAATTGTCCACCTTAACGGACAGGAGGCGTTGTGGTATGCCCGCAACAGAGGTCTTTCAAAGGGCGAGGACGGCAACGAAATCGGAATCGACGGCGATGACTGGGACAGAACCTCAAGACAGAGAAAATTGCTTGAAACGATTTTCGACAGTATGAGAAACGCTGACATCGGTCAGATTGTTTCAATCGTAAGCTCAATCGGTCCGCTTGTGACAACAAACCTCAAAAAGGACGAAATCACAGCCCTTGTTACACGTGCACCTTCCTATCTGAAGTATGACGTTGAGCAGTACTACATTCCCGAGGAGGGACTCTGGTATTACGACGACGATACGCCGTCAGGCTCGGTAATCAGAATTTCAGATATGGAAGCACAACGCAGAAAATTTGCCGAGTTTATTTACGAAGAGCTTTTCACCAACGCATTGAACGCACAAAGCGCAAAAGCGGCAGAATAGTTATAATAATCAAGGTCTGGCGGAGTACCTCCGCAGGTAAATTGAGCCGTGTAAATCGGCAGATAATTCAAGAATAAAGGTCGGGATTCCGCTAAAAAACGGTGTCCCGACCTTTTTAGTTGTTATATCGGTGAAATTTCGGGCGACCACTCAGGGCCGCCCCTACGGAATAAATCAAATGAATGATATATTATAATATAATCTATAATCTGTAGGGGCAGCCCTATGTGGCTGCCCGTAATATCAAATTAAATGTTTCCGTATTAGCTTTTCACTGTTTTCATACGAGTGCTCGACTTCTTTTGAGTACAGGCAGAACAGCTTTTCGGCTTCGTATTCGCCTGTCAGGAGCGCACAGCCGATGACAACGTATGCGCAGAATATCCGATTTGCGGTGCACATAACGTCCATACTGTCAACTGCGGTCAGAAAATACCTGTAAATGTAGTATAGTGCCATACGCTCAAACAAACCGTCATACCGTTCGGGGATTTGTTCGTCAGCGTGTTTCGATGCCTTGCACAAAATCTCACGCCACTCGTCTGTCATAATATCAAATTCCCTGTGCATATCAAATATATATGATAGCGACTTTTTGTGTATAATATCTTCTTTGCAGTTTCTGTCAATTGCAATGTCGGCACTGTAATCGAAGTCGTCAATTGCACTCTGTACCTTTTCACAAAACTGCAAAGCAATATTCAGTCTGCCCGAAAACGGCAGACTTTTGTCTGTAAAAATGCCTTTTAATTTCTCTCTTGTACCGAGCAGAAAGCGCATAAGCTCTGCGCTGTAGTCGCACTCGGAAAAATCCAAATCGTAATTTGTGAAATCGTCATATGCATTGTCTGCGCCGAGCATCAGCCGAGCCGCCTCGGGACAGGCAAATGACAGAAGGTGCTCCGTAAAAACGGTGTAGTCCTGCGTGAGCCTCGGAAACTCCCTGCACGTCTTGCAGAGGTGCTTTTCGCCGAGGTTTATGTAGATGTCGCAAAGCTCGTTGTTGTTCCAGAACGGACACCTTCCGTTCTGCGAAATAAAAATTCTGTCGCCGTCGCTGTCAATTTCGGTCAGGCTTTTCAGCTTTTCACCGAAATCACCGCCGACGGTTTTGTAATATTCGTTTGTTTCATCGTCCACAACAACGTCCCAGCCCTTGCAGCAGCTGTCGGGGCATTTGTCGGCAATACAACTGAACTTTTCAAAATAAGACGGGTAGATATTCTTCATAAAATCACGTTTTCTATATTCCTATTTTCTTGGTTTTTGATTTTGATAATATCAATCTGTTTGTTCAATTTGCGTGTCGAGGCACTCGACTCTTTCATAATATCACGTCCATTCAAGCGTCAGAAAAAACTGCTCGTATGCGTCGTCCCAGCCGTCAATTCCGTTTACTCCGCCGCCGTTCACACTGCGCAGCTTGGCGTCGTTTGAGTCCTGACCTGTTGCTAAAAGCTCGCCTATTGTTATGCTGTAGCCCCTGCTCTGACAGAAAGTGCAGAAATCCTCAACGGGATTTTCACTGCTTTTTGTTTTAATCAGCTCGGACTTTAAATTTTCATCGTTTTTTGCGTCCTTTAAAAGACGTTCAAGTTCAAATTCAACCATAATTTCACCCTCCAAACCAAAAAAGTCGGGCAACCGACTTTGCGGTTACACCCGACCTTTATTCCCGATTCACGTGCCGAGGCACTCGGCTTATTCGATTGAGCTGTCGAGGTATTCCATAAGCTCCTCGTCGTCCTTTTTCTGCTTATCCTTAACGATAAAGAAAGCGGTGAGCGCAGCGGAAAGAGCCGCAACAGCGGAGATTATGCCGATGATTAAGCCAAGTTTTTTATTTTTCATACTGAATCCTCCAATTTATTGGGCGCAAGAGTATATTTAAAACGCCATAGTTTAGTATTATCTGCTGATTATGTAATTATATTCTAATCACTTTTTATAAAAAAGTCAACAGAAAAACAAAAAAAGCAGAGAAAATCTCTGCTTTAAGTGCGTTGTGTTATTAGTCTGTTAAACTTACGCTGAAGCGTTGAGTCTTTTAGCAAGAGAAGACTTGCTTCTTGCTGCTGTATTCTTGTGAAGAATACCCTTAGCTGTTGCCTGGTCAATTTTCTTGATAGCAAGACGAACTGCCTCTGTTTTGTTGTCAGCGTTAGTGTCAACAGCGATGTAAGCCTTTTTGATTGCTGTTCTCAAAGCTGATTTTGTAGCCTTGTTGCGAGCTGTTTTAGTAGCGATAACCTTTACACGCTTTTTTGCAGATTTAATGTTTGGCATTGTCCCACCTCCTTAAAATATCGGTCATATGGGTATTATAATACCACAAAAGCATTTAAAACGCAAGTGTTTTTCGAAAAAAACTGCGAATTTTCGCATATTTTACGCAAAAAATATTTTGATAACAATATGTAGTATATGCGATTAATTTTAATTCAATATAACGATTTAAAAATATCAGAAAAATTTTATTTTCCGCTTCCTCTGCGCTTTGAGAGGATATATGCCCCGACAATTAAAACAAGAAAAATGCCGAGTACGACCTTGTAAACAATTCCAAAAGTGCCGGTAAACATAACAATTCCGCTGTAGGCGTCAAGCGCATACCAGACGGTCATAAACACGAAACAGGCTGAAATTATAAAAGCATAAGGAGCTTTTTGCTTGATTCCGACTGCAAAGGTCAGCAGCGCAAGCACGCCCCATAATATAACGTATACGTTCTGCATAAAATCGGTCATAAGGATACCTCCGAGTCAGGATACCAATATTATAGCACAAAACCGATAAAGTTGAACAGTAAATTTAATTGTATATTAATTTCGGTTATGATATAATTTTTATGTTGCCACTCCCTATACAGGCACGGAGGGGAGGTTTGCTTTATGGATTTGTTCGTATCATTAATCATTTCCGTTGCGGCAAGCATAATTGCCTACTATGTTTGCAAATGGCTGGACGGAAAGAAGTAAACGGCAACCTGCCTGAGGCTTAAGCCACCTTGCACAAACGGAATAGAAAACCCTCACCACTTGCACTGGTGAGGGTTTTTGTTTGCCCTACGGACTGTTCGTATCATTTGCCTGAGCATATTATATCATACGCCGAAGGCTATTTCAAGTATATGCGAAAAATTAATTTTTATTACAATGATTTCTGTATAATTGAAACTGATTGTAATTTATGATATAATTTTAACGTTGCCACCCCTATACAGGCACAAAAAGGGGGTGAGCCGATTGAATTTATTTTTCTCTTTTATTACTTCTGTTATGGCAAAAGTAGTTGCCTACTATTTTTGCAAATGGCTGGACAGAAAGTAACGCTTGGCAACCGGCCTGAGGTTTAAGCCGCCTCGCCAAAACGGAACAGAAACCCCCGACGTTAGCGGACGTCGGGGGTTTCGCTTTGTTGCCGATTGAAAAATTTTTCTCTTTTGCCTGAGCATATTATATCATACGCCGCAGGCTATTTCAAGTATATGCAGAAAATAAATTTTTATTACAATACGAATATAATCTTACTTTCTATATATATTATACCCTGTAAAGCAAAGGATTGTCAAATCTAATGTGAAAGCAGTGTGAAACTTTTACATTTGCAGAAAAATTTTTAAAAAACTCTTGACTTTTACTGACTTTGGTATTATATTAAGGATAAAGCAGTTAGCACTCGGACACCGAGAGTGCTAAAACAGCAAAAACCGACTTCGGATTGTGAGGTGAACGGTATGGAGCTGGCTGCAAGAAAACAGAAAATCCTTTCGGCAATTGTCGAAAGCTTTATCCGAACAGGCGAGCCTGTCGGTTCAAAGGCGCTGTTAAATGAAACGGAGATGGATGTTTCCTCGGCTACGGTGCGAAATGAAATGGCTGACCTTACAAACAAGGGCTTTTTAGTTCAGCCGCACACCTCGGCAGGGCGTGTGCCTACTGCGCAGGCGTATCGTTACTACGTTGACAACGCAATGCAAGTATTTCCCTTGGCGCAAAGCGGCAGGGAGTACATTGAAACAACGCTTTACCGCAGTGCCGATTCTCCCGAAAGTATTCTTCGGGGTGCGTCAAATCTTATTTCAAGCCTTACCGACCTTGCGTCAGTTGCAACAACACCCGACGGCGAGGAAAGCAGAGTTCACAAAATCAGCTTTGTCCAGACGGGTTCTCACACGGCAATGGCTGTTGTGATTGCCTCAAACGGAATTATCAAAACAAAGCTTTTCAGGTGCGAGTTTCTCATCACCCCCGAAATTCTTGAGGTCTTTGACAAGGCGCTCAACAAAACCTTTTCGGGCGTTAAGCTTTCGTCAATTAATCAGCCGTTCATTCAGACTGCGGCGGCACGCTTCGGCGAGCTTTCGCTGTTTATGCCGGGAGTGCTTATGGCGATTATGGACGGTGCAAAATCCGCACGTGAAATCAGCGTCTGCCACAGCGGCTACACAAGGCTGATGTTCACACCCGATATTGATTTTCTGACTGCAAGAGGCATAATTGAGTTTCTGAACAACGAACACGACCTTGCCTCAATGCTTGAAAACCTCCCGATTGACACCTCGGTTTCAATCGGACGTGAAAACAGCAGAACAGAGCTTGCCCAAAGCTCGGTCGTTTCAACCCGATACACAGTTGACGGCAAGCCGTCGGGTGTGCTTGCGGTTGTAGGACCTATGAGAATGGATTACGGCAGAGTAATTTCAATTCTCGAAAGCGTTGCCGACACCGTCGGAACACTGATAGGCGAGCTTACAGACATACATCAATAGTCCTTTAAAGGAGGATAAAAATGCCAAAGAAAAAGTGCGAAAATGCCGAAGAAGTAAAGGAAACCAAAACCGATAAGGAAAACACAGCCGAAGCTGAAAAGCCGACTAAGGACGAAAAGGCTGAGGAAACCAAAGGAAAAAAGAGTAAAAAAGACGACGAAAAGGTTAAAAAGCTTGAAGAAGAGCTTGCGGCGCAGAAGGACAAATATATGCGCCTTGCCGCAGAGTACGACAACTACCGCAAGCGCACCGCAAACGAAAAGCTTTCGATTTACGATGACGCAACTGCAAAGGCAGTAACCGAGCTTCTTCCCGTTGCCGACAGCGTGAGAATGGCGCTTGACAATCTTGCAAACGCCGACCCCGAAATTGTCAAGGGAATTGAGCTTATTTCAAATCAGCTTGACAAGTCCTTTGAAAAGCTCAAGATTGAGTCGTTCGGAAAAATCGGCGATGAATTTGACCCTAATATTCACAACGCAATCTCAAAGGTAGAAAATGAGGAGCTTGGCGAAAACACAATCGCTCAGGTGTTCCAGACAGGCTACAAAATCGGCGACAAAATAATCCGCCACGCAATGGTACAGGTAGCTAACTGTTAATTCGGAATTATTAATTTTTAAATAAACAACAAATTCAAATCAAAATACAAATCATAATTTTATTGGAGGAATTCATTATGGCAAAGACAATAGGTATAGATTTAGGTACAACAAACTCCTGCGTAGCAGTAATCGAAGGCGGCGAACCCGTTGTAATCGCAAACGCAGAGGGTGCAAGAACAACTCCGTCCGTAGTTGCATTTTCAAAGGACGGCGAAAGAATGGTAGGTCAGGTTGCTAAGCGTCAGGCAATCACAAACCCCGAAAGAACAGTAGCTTCTATCAAAAGAGAAATGGGTACTTCCCATAAGGTAACAATTGACGGCAAAAACTACACACCACAGGAAATCTCGGCTATGATTCTTCAAAAGCTCAAGGCTGACGCAGAGGCTTACCTCGGCGAAACAGTTTCGCAGGCTGTTATCACAGTTCCTGCATACTTTACAGACGCACAGCGTCAGGCTACAAAGGATGCAGGCAAAATCGCAGGTCTTGACGTAAAGAGAATCATCAACGAGCCTACAGCCGCAGCTCTTTCATACGGCGTAGACAAGGAAAACGACCAGAAGGTTATGGTATACGACCTCGGCGGCGGTACATTCGACGTTTCAATCATTGAAATGGGCGACGGTGTTCAGGAAGTTCTTGCAACAGCAGGTAACAACCGTCTCGGCGGCGACGACTTCGACAAGAGAATCATTGACTGGATGGTATCTTCATTCAAGACAGAAACAGGCATTGACCTTTCATCCGATAAAATGGCTATGCAGAGATTAAAGGAAGCAGCAGAAAAGGCTAAAATCGAGCTTTCGGGCGTTACAACCTCATCAATCAATCTTCCCTTCATCACAGCAGACCAGACAGGTCCTAAGCACCTTGACCTGACGCTCACAAGAGCAAAGTTTGACGAGCTTACTTCCGACCTCGTAGAGGCTACAATGGGACCCGTTCGTTCGGCTCTCTCCGACTCGGGACTTCAGATTGGTCAGATTGACAAGGTTCTTATGGTAGGCGGTTCTTCAAGAATTCCCGCAGTTCAGGAAGCAGTTAAAAAGCTTATCGGCAAAGAGCCGTTCAAGGGCATCAACCCCGACGAATGTGTTGCAATCGGTGCGGCTATTCAGGCAGGCGTACTCGGCGGCGAGGTTGACGGACTTCTCCTTCTCGACGTTACTCCCCTTTCACTCGGCGTTGAAACAATGGGCGGCGTAATGACAAAGATTATCGACAGAAACACAACAATTCCTACAAAGAAGAGCCAGATTTTCTCAACAGCCGCTGACAATCAGACTCAGGTTGAAATCAACGTTCTTCAGGGTGAGCGTGAGTTTGCTCGTGACAACAAACAGCTCGGTCTGTTTGCTCTTACAGGAATTGCTCCTGCAATGCGCGGTGTTCCGCAGATTGAGGTTACATTCGATATTGACGCAAACGGTATCGTAAACGTTTCCGCAAAGGACCTCGGCACGGGCAAGGAGCAGAAGATTACAATTTCTTCTTCAACAAATATGAGCAAGGAGGACATTGACAAGGCTGTCAAGGAAGCTGAGCAGTATGCCGCTGATGACAAGAAGCGCCGTGAAGCAGTAGACGCAAAGAACGAAGCCGAGAATATGGTTTATCAGGCTGAAAAGCTTGTAAACGAGAGCGGCGACAAGCTTGCCGGCGACGACAAGAACACCCTCAACACAAAGATTTCTGCTCTTAAGGACGCAATTTCAAAGGACGACGCAGATATGATGAAGGCTGCAAAGGACGACTTGCAGAAGGCTCTCTATGATGTATCCGCAAAGCTCTATCAGCAGGCAGCTCCTCAGGGCAATCCTCAGCCGGGTGCTCCCGATATGGGAAATGCACAGCCGAACAACAGCGGCGACCCGAATGTTTATGACGCTGATTTCAAGGATGTTGACGATAACAATTAATTATTGTATAATATAGCGTAATCAAAGGAGCTGTTAATTATAGCAGCTCCTTTGTCGAGTACCTCGACTCGTAAATCGAGTGGAAAAGTCGGATATTAAGGTAAAAACGGTCGCCCGAATTATAGATTGATAAATAGGTAACGTTTCCTAAGCATCCGTAGGGACACGGCGTGCCGTGTCCGAAGTAAAGATGAATTTTAAATTTTATAATCATTATAGTAATGCACAACAGTGTAGGGAACAGTCTTGACTGTTCCGCTGGACTACAGCTAACCTATAGGTAAACGGAACGGTCAAGACCATTCCCTACATTAATTGTTAATTGTACATTGTTAATTGTTAATTAATTATCAGGGAGTGTATTTTATGGCTGAAAAAAGAGACTATTACGAGGTGCTTGGCGTTTCAAAGGGCGCAAGCGACGATGAAATAAAAAAGGCATACAGACAGAGTGCCAAAAAATATCACCCTGACTTACATCCGGGTGACAAGGAATGTGAGGAAAAGTTCAAGGAGGTCAACGAGGCTTACGAGGTGCTTTCCGACAAGGACAAACGTGCACGATACGACCAGTTCGGTCACGCAGGCGTAGACCCCAACTTCGGTGCAGGCGCAGGCGGCGGCAGTCCGTTCGGTCAGGGCATTGACATAGACGACATATTCTCAAGCTTTTTCGGCGGCTTTGGCGGCAGACGTTCAAACAACGCAAACGCTCCTATGCGCGGCAGTGACGTTGAGGCTACCGTTTACATTTCATTTGAAGAGGCGGCAAAGGGCTGTAAGAAGACCGTAAGCTACAACTGCGTTGCAGCCTGCGGCGACTGTCACGGCACAGGCGCACAGGCAGGCTCGTCGCCCAAAACCTGCTCAGCCTGCGGCGGCTCGGGCAAGGTGACGATAAATCAGAGAACGCCGTTCGGCGTTGTTCAGACTCAGCGCACCTGCGACGCCTGTCACGGCAAGGGCAAAATCATTGACAATCCCTGCCGTAAATGCGGCGGCTCGGGCAGACAGCGCAAGAGCAAGTCGGTTGACGTTACAATTCCGGCAGGTATCAAAGATCAGCAGATTTTGAATGTAGGCGGCAGAGGTAACGCAGGCTACAACAACGGACCGTCGGGTGATTTGCACGTTTATGTAAACGTCCGTCCTCATCAGCTCTTTGAGCGCAGGGGCGACGACGTGTGGTGCGACACTCCGATTACCTTTGCACAGGCGGCTCTCGGCGCAGATATTATCGTTCCGACGCTTGACGGCAAGGTGACATACACAATTCACGAGGGCACACAGCCGGGCGACGTGTTTAAGCTCAAGGGCAAGGGCATACCGCACTTGGGCGGCAGAGGCAGAGGCGACCAGTACGTCAGAATGACAATTGAAGTTCCAAAAAACCTCAACGCAAAGCAGAAGGAGCTTATCAAACAGCTTGACGGCACAACCACAGAAAAGAATTACGTCAAGAGAAAGAATTTCTTTGACAAGCTGAAAGATTTGTTTAACGAATAAGCCGGTCGAGTGCCTCGACACGCATTTCGGCAGGGTAGCCCCTGCAGGCAAAACGAGTGGAAAAATCGGTTATTTAGGTGAAAACGTTTGCCCGAATTATAGATTGATATATAGATAACGTTTATTTTATAACTGTAGCGAGCGACGCCCTCGTCGCTCAAATTCCTTACAACAACATTTGAGTGTTATCCGTGAGCGACGAGGGCGTCGCTCGCTACAAGACAATATTAACGTTCGTTTTTAGACGTAGGGACACGCACTCCGTGTCCGCAGTGATTATCAAACGTAACCAATTATATCAACATTATCGTTAAAAACAAACCTTTCCGTAGGGGACGGCTTCCAGACGTCCCGCAACAATTACAAAATACGTTTTCATTTACATTTATATTATATTATAAGGATAAAACCTATGGAAAACTGGACTGAAATCAAAATCGCCGTAAACGCAAAGGACATTGACAAAGCAAGCGATATTGCAAACGTTGTCGTGCCCTACGGCATATACATCGAGGACTACACAAACCTTGAACAGGAGGTCGAGGACATCGCTCATATCGACCTGATTGACGAGGATTTGCTTAACAAGGACAGAAACAAAGCCTTTGTCCATATCTACCTTGAGCCTGACGTTTCGCCGTCGGAGGCGGTTGCATTCCTCTCTGAACGCTACAACGCAGAGGGCATTGAGCACACAATCGAGCTTCTCGACTGCGCCGAGGAGGACTGGCGCAACAACTGGAAAAAGTATTTCAATCCCATTGAGGTCGGCGAAAAACTGCTCATCCGTCCGAGCTGGCGTGACGACTACGACGCAAACGGCAGGATTGTGCTCAATATCGACCCCGGTCTTGCATTCGGTACGGGCGGTCACGAAACGACTCGCCTTTGCCTTGAAATGTGCGAGAAGTATATGAAAAAGGGCGACAGGGTGCTTGACGTAGGCTGCGGCAGCGGAATACTCTCGATTGCAACGCTTTTGCTCGGTGCAGAGAGCGCAGTCGGCGTTGATATTGACGGAACCGCCGTAAGAACAGCCGCCGAGAACGCCGAAATCAACGGCGTTTCAGACCGCTACACTGCAATCTGCGGCAGCTTTACCGACAAGGTAGAGGGCAAGTACGACATTGTGCTTGCAAATATCGTTGCCGACGCTATTATGTTTTTGTCCGAGGGTGTGCGTGATTTTATGAAGGACGACGCAGTCTATATAACAAGCGGAATTATCGACACCAGAGCCGACGAGGTTAAGCAGTCGGTAAGCAGACATTTTGACATTATCGAAGAGCATATCGAAAATGGGTGGGCTTGTTTTGCGCTAAAGTGCAAGGCACTTTAATGCAGAGTGGATATATATATTCAAATTAACAAAATACTCCCGAAATTTTCACAAAACTGTCACATTTGTTTGTTAGAATAGATAAAAATTATGTTCGGAGGTTATCAAATTGAAAAAACCTGATAAAAGAGAAACAATCAATCTGTTTTTCTCGGCATTCCTCATTATTGCATTTATCGTATGCGCACATTTCTTTACGCAGTTTACAAGCACTCTTGACGCTACTGTAGGCTCAATCGTATCAATCGCACTCTATGTTGTTTTCGGACTTCTGCTTTTCTACGCAACAAGAGTCGGCGACGGCAAGGCTATCAAGCGTTTTTCACTCGTAACGCTGATTGTTCTTGTAATTCCGTCACTCTATATAATCATTGCCGCTATTGCTCCCGGACTTCCTATGCACGACATTTTTGCGGCAAAGAACGGCGGACTTAACGTGATTGTAACGCTTGCTTGCGTTGCACTCGGCTACGGCGTTCCGTATACATTCCTCAGCGGCTTTGAGATTGAAGGCTCGGACGTTATTGAAGAGAACGAAGTTCTCGAGGGCGGAGTTGAAGCCGATATACTTGACAACGAGGTTGAAGAAACCGAGAGCGAAGAAGCAGAAACGGAATCTTCCGAAGCTGAAACCGAAGAAACAGAAACCGAATAATTTTGCAGGATATAAAGCCCGAAGTTGCAGTTTTACTGAATTTCGGGCTTTTTGTCGTATAAAAACCTTGCAGTTTTTCCCTTGATAAAGTCAAAAAATGTGATATAATAAAGTTCGAAAAAGATTAAGGAAGTAATTTAATGAACGAAAAAGCTTCAAGGCAAAAGCTGCTGCATTACGCCGTCAGCACAATCGGCGGATTTCTGGGCGGCTACGCAATTTTCAATCACTGCGACTTTTTCGGAAACGCCCAGACGGCAAATTTAATTCACATTGTATGCAAGATTTTCAGTGCAGATTTTTCGGCACTGAGCTTTCTGTTGCTTGCGCTGATTACATATATTTTGGGCAACGTGTTCTGCGTAATTGCAGAAAAATTCATTAAGCACGATTTACGAGTGATAAGCCTTATTATGACGAGCTGTGCAGTAGTTATTATCGGCTTGTTCCCGAATATTGCCAATCACTACATAGCAGTTCTGCCGATACTTTTTGTAATGCCGATTCAGTGGAACGCCTACAGAACGGCGGCAGGCTATGCGAGTGCAACGATTTTTTCTTCGAATAATCTGCGTATGGCTGTAATGTCGCTGACAAGATACATAATCGACAGGGATAAAAAGCAGGGCGAGCAGGCAAGATTTTACTGGCTCACGCTCCTCAGCTTTCATTCGGGCGTTGCGCTAGCGTGTGTTTCAAGCGTATTCCTCGGCACAATGAGCGTGTGGTTCTGCTTTGTACCGATTGCACTTTCCTCGGCGGCGTACCTGTGGCTCAAGGAAAGACAGGTAAAACGCTTTGCCGTAAGATACATTTTAAAAAGAACATAAATAAATTAAACCGTTCGGTGTTTCCGAGCGGTTTTTTGTTTCACAAGTTCCCGGTCGTAGGGACACGGCGTGCCGTGTCTACACAAAAATTGCATAGCAATTTTTGTGTATGGGACGTGTAGGAACCCGTCCCCTACGGAAAGGTTTATTTTTCTTTATAACTGCGGTTTTATTGGTAAAGTCGGATAACCACTGCGGACACGGCACGCCGTGTCCCTACGACGTAAAACATAACGTTTCCTGTATAGCCGTAGGGGACGGCTTCCCAGACGTCCCTATCTATAAATTGTGTAACAATTTATACATTATGGCGAACACAGTTCGCCGCTACATATATGGATAAATATAAATCAGAAGTGGAGTGAAAATTAATTACGAATTCCGAATTAAAAAAAGGTCGGGTTCCGCTTTAGTGCGATGCTCCGACCTGTTACCCTTAATTAACCTTAGTTATTGACAACTAATTGTGATTATGATATAATAACAATGCAAAGGAACGGTTTGAGCTGTTCCGCTATAAACGATTTATTTTTAGTTTAACCGTCTTGTATTGCAGTACAGGGCGGTTATTTCTTTATGTATTTAATGATTTCTTTTACTGCTGTTAAAACAATAGCAAAAGCCAGTAACAAAATTACGTCAATCACTTCGATACACACCCCCTTTCGCAAGGGAGCTGAAACAGCCGCCGCCGTTCCTTTACGGTATATATTATATCAGCTATGTATTTTTTGTCAAATAAAATAAACAAAACGGTCGGGTAAAAGCTTTTGCGGTTACCCGACCGTCATTTTGAATTGTATAAATCGTTACGTTGCTTAGCTTATCTTTGCTCCTGCGGGCATATCGTCAACGAATATTACCTTTACGTCCTCGCCGCACGTTGCCGCAAGAATCATTCCGCAGCTTTCAACGCCGCAGAGCTTTGCAGGCGCAAGGTTTGAAACAAGAATAATCTTCTTTCCCACAAGCTCCTCGGGCTTGTAGTACTTTGCAATTCCGCTTGCGACAGTCCTATCCTTTACGCCGTCAAAAACAGTCAGTTTAAGGAGCTTTTTAGCCTTTTTAATCGGCTCGCAAGCCTTGATTTCAGCTACACGCAAATCAACCTTGCAGAAGTCGTCAATGCCAATCTGCGCAATGCCCTCAATTTCTTCTCTGAGCTTTTTGGTTTCCTCGTCCTCGCCCGAATTGTTCTTGATGATTGAGTTAAGCTCCTCAATCTCCTTGTCAACGTCAATTCTCGGGAAGAGAGCCTCGCCCTTCTTAACGGTTACGTCAAGGGGCAAAACGCCGAATTTGTCTGCATTTTCATACGTTGCGCACTTCTCACACGCACCAATCTGTTCGAGTGCCTTCGGCATTGTCGTCGGCATAAACGCAGAGAGCAGAGTAGCCACAATTCTGATTGTGTCAAGCAGATTGTAAAGCACGGTTGCAAGCCTTGCTTTCTTTGTTTCGTCCTTTGCGATAACCCAAGGCGCAGTTTCATCAATGTACTTGTTCGCACGTGATACTACCTTGAAAATCTCTGCAAGAGCGTTGTTGAGCTGAGTTTCGTCCATAAAGGCGTCAACCTTTGCCCTGAGAGCCGTTGCGGTTTTGATTAAATCTTCGTCAAATTCACCGCTTTCACGCTCGGTCGGAAGTGTTCCGCCGAAGTATTTTTCAACCATTGCAACGGTACGTGAAACGAGGTTGCCGAGTCCGTTTGCAAGGTCTGAGTTAATGCGGTTAATCATAATTTCGTTCGAGAACGAGCTGTCTGCGCCGAGCGCCATTTCACGCATAATGTGGTAGCGGATAGCGTCTGCGCCGTAACGCTCGCCGAGAATGAACGGGTCAACTACGTTGCCGAGCGACTTTGACATCTTCTGTCCGTTAAAGGTAATCCAGCCGTGAACGGCAAGGTGCTTTGGCAACGGCAAATCAAGAGCCATAAGCATTGCAGGCCAGATTATTGCGTGGAAACGCATAATGTCCTTTGCAACCATATGCACGTCAGCAGGCCAGTATTTGTCGAACTCGTCAAAAGATTCGTTTTTGTAGCCGAGTGCGGAGATATAGTTTGAAAGAGCGTCAATCCACACGTAAACGACGTGCTTTTCGTCGAATGTTACGGGAATACCCCAAGTAAAGCTTGTCCTTGAAACGCACAAATCCTCTAAACCGGGCTTGATAAAGTTGTTTACAAGCTCAACGGCACGAGTCTTTGGCTGGAGGTAGTCGGTTTCTGTGAGGAGCTTTTCAATTCTGTCGGCAAAGGGAGCCATTTTGAAGAAGTAAGCCTCCTCCTTAGCCTCGACAACCTCACGTCCGCATTCGGGACATTTGCCGTCAACAAGCTGGCTTTCCGTCCAGAAGCTCTCGCAGGGAGTGCAGTATTTGCCCTTGTACTCGCCCTTGTAGATGTAGCCTTTGTCGTAAAGCTCCTTAAAAATCTTCTGCACCGTTTCAACGTGGTAATCGTCGGTGGTGCGGATATATCTGTCGTAGCTGATGTTCATAAAGCTCCACAGGCTCTTGAAAATCTCCACGATTTCGTCAACATACTGCTTGGGAGTAATGCCTTTTTCGGCAGCCTTCTGCTCAATTTTCAGACCGTGCTCGTCTGTTCCCGTAAGGAACATTACGTCAAAGCCCTGCATTCGTCTGTAGCGGGCGATAGAGTCGCAGGCAACTGTTGTGTAGCAGTGACCTATATGCGGATTGCCCGAAGGATAGTAGATAGGCGTTGTGATATAAAACGGTTTTTTCTTGCACATAATGTAATTCCTCCCTTGAAATTCAGCAAATGAGCCGGAATGTGCTATAAATTATATTATAACAATAATGGGAATAAAATGCAATATGATTATAAGTTTTGATTCGATAAACTATAATTTGTCGAGTGCCTCGACGGGCAAAATTAATGATTGTAGCGGCGAACTGTGTTCGCCATAGGGAACCCCTTTAGTGGGTTCCCTACAGCAAAACAGTCCACCGGACTGTTTTGCCTACCCTCCTGCATTTTGCAATGCAATCTTTTTGTGGGCTCTGCCCACACCCGCAAGCCTTTAAAAAGGCTTGACCGAAATTTTTAATTTTTTTGCGAGTCAACTTACCGCTAAACTATCGTTTATCTTGCTGACTTAATTAAATTTAAAACCGTTCTAAATGATAACCACATTCAAAATTTACTTTGTCTGCTGTTTTTCAAGTATTTTCCTGTTGATTTCCTCAGCCTGCTTTCTGTAGTACAGGGCAAAGCAGAACCATACAAGAAGTGAAAACACAACTGCGCAGAGCAGAGAAAGAGCAACGGCAATTGCACCGTAGGCTGTCGGTATCCAGCCTGCAAAAAATGCAACGGGAATGTAGATTGCAAAGCCTGTGCCGAGGTGGATAATCACCTGCAAAATTCTTGAAATGCGCTCGTTGTAGTAAATCAGCGACGGAACGGAAAAGCCAAGACCGATTACGGCAGAGCAGATGACGTATTTAATAAAATCGTCGGGAGCAATGCTTGCAAGAAAATCACTGCTGATGATTACTCCGATTGTAAGGTACACAACTAAAACCGTAAATCCCCAGCCTATGCCGACTGCGATTGATTTGATAAAATTTCTCATAATAAAATCCTCCTAAATGCCCAGATATTTTTTGAAGTCGGGCAGATATTTGCGTGAAATCCAGTCTGTCAAGCCGTTTTTCATAACAAGGCTCATCATACCCTTAAACGACGGCTCAACGCATTTTATGTGGCTCAGGTTTATGACGGTTGACTTTGAAATTTTCATAAAGCCGTTGCCGAGCTGTTCTTCAAGCTGATAAAGGCGTTTTGGTGACAGAAATTTTTTGTCCTTGCCGTAGATTAAGGTGCGTTCGTTTTCAACCCTGACCATATAAATTTCCGACGGCTGAAGAACAGCGATTCTGCCGTTGTCCTCGCCCGTAATGATTTTGCCTGTGTTTTCAAGGTACATAACCGCCGAGGCGATTTCGTCTGTGAGCGAGTCGGAATAGATGACTGCGTAGGGCTGTTTTACTTCCTTTGATATTTTAAGTTCTACCTTCAATTTGCCCCCTCCTTTCGGGTACAATGCGATTATACTATCGAATGAGGATTTTGTCAGCATTTTTAAGGCAACAGGAGCAAATCGGACGGTGAAATGCGCATAAATCGGGAGCGAAAGCATATAATTTAAATAAATGAAGATAAAATGAAAATAATGCTTGACAAAAGGCGCATATAGTGATAGAATAATAGAGCTGTATGAAACAGCGCAAATAAATATCGCGGGATAGAGCAGCTCGGTAGCTCGTCGGGCTCATAACCCGAAGGTCGTCGGTTCAAATCCGGCTCCCGCAACCAACAAGAAACGGCTTAAACACTGCGTTTAGGTCGTTTTTCTTTTTGCCCTAAAACAGCTGAAATCGTCGAGTTGCTGTTTATTTGCTGTTTATTGCTATTAAAATTCAATCTAAATCACTTTGAATTACAAAAAGTTAAGGCTATACACTTCCTTATTTTAAGAGGTGTACAGCCTTTGTTTTTTTTCTGAATATCTTATCCTGCGTGTCTGTTTTTGTTCGGCGTTAAAAGATTTTCGAGCGTTTCCGCTGCGGCTTCATCTGCCGACTTGATAGCGTGGGCGTAAATTTTGCTTGTTGTTACGGTGTCGGCGTGTCCTAATCGTTTTGCAACAGTTGTCAACGGAACACCTCCTGCTATTTGCAAGGTTGCGTTTGTATGCCGTAATGAATGTATTGTAATGGGTGGGAGTTGGTCGCTGTGTTCCTTTATGAACTTTGAAAACCACCTTGAAAGTGTGTCAGGGTGCAGCGGCTTGCCCTCGTCTGTTGTGAATATTTTTCCTGTGTCCGTCCACCTGTCACCGATACGCAAACGCTGTTCCATTTGCCATAGCTTATAGGCTTTTAAGTCATTAACCGCCGTTTGCGACAGCTTAATAATTCGGTTTGATGTTGCGTTCTTTGTTTCGTCCTCAAATATTCCCTTGTCGGGCAAGTACAATGAAGAACGGCAAATTTGCATTGTGCTGTTATCAAAATCAATGTCTTTCCATTCAAGACCGAGCAACTCACCACGCCGCAAGCCTGTGAACAATAGAAGTCTTATCATTGTTTTGTATTCGGTGCTTTCCGTTTCCAAGAGGTCAAGCAAGGTTGCCGCCTGAACTTCATCAAGATATTTCGGCTCTTTCTTCTCAACTCTGGGCGGCTTTGTGCGGTCACAAGGATTTGAAAACAATGCGCCCCATTCAACGGCTGTGCTGAATATCGAAGAAATAAGCCTGTGATGATGTAATACCGTTTTTGATGATAAAGGCTTGTTTATGTCAATCGGAGTAAAAACGCTTTGCAGCGGCATATTTAACCCCTTTGCAATGCTTTGCACTGTTGCAAGCGTGCAGTTGTGACCTTGCTTTATTGAGGTTACGGAGCTTGACGGAACGCCTGCCCTGCGTGACAATTCAGCAGTTGTCAGCTTGTTTTCTTTAAGGTGTTTACTGAGGTCAAGCGTGCATTTATACTTTGTGTCCTGCCTTATGCCGCCCTCTGAAAGATTTTCATAGAATGTCAAAAGGTGTTGCGGCTGTATTCTGTCGAGCCTTAAATGACCGATTGCAGTATTTATTCGGGGCAACATACTTTCATAGCGTGCGTATGTTTTCGGACGTAAATCGTTCTTTTTATGCTTGAACCATTCAGCGGCGAAGTCTGCAAATTTTATTCTGCCGTCCATAACAAGACCTTTTGCGCATTGTTCCTCAAAGAGTACGGCTTGCCGCTGAACCTCTTTTTCAATCTGCTTTGCGGTCATATTCGGTTCGGGCGTATAGGTCATTGTGCGGCGTATCTGCTTATTGTTTATGTCATAGCCGCAGGACACTGTTATTTCATAGCTGTTTTTGCGTTTACGGATTGTTGACATTGTTTTCACCTGACTTTTTAAAATAATCTGATTTTGTCCGCTTAATTTGTTTTGTCAATTCATCAAGATAATATGCTTCAAGTAATGCATTTACATTGAATAATCTAAACGTTAATTCATCTGAAAACGAGTTATCAAGCAATAACTGTAAATCATTTTCGTCTGCATCATCTTTAAGAAGTACATTTCCTTCCGAAGTTACAACATATTCTTTATTGTTTTTTGGTGAAGCGTAAAACAGATATTGAATAAGCTTGTAAATTAAAGACTGTTCAATTTTATATGATTCTTCGTCATATTTTTTAAAGTTTGTTTCTTCTATTAAATAGTTTATCAAGTTTAGAAAATCAATATCTTCAATTTCGTTCATATCCTTTAAAATTTCTATTGCTCTGCCTGATAATCCTGTTGTGCTGTGTATATTCGCAAATTCGCTTGTTACGCCACGAAGAATATAGTCACAACTAACACCGTAATAATCTGCAAGTTTTATTATTGTTTCATAGTCAGGCGCACGCTTTCCCGTTTCGTAGTTTGCTACCGTTGCTCTTTTTACATTCAGAAGCTCTGCAATTTCATCTTGCTTTACTCCTTTTTCTTTTCGTAATTCTGAAAGCCTTTTAGCAATAATTTCATTTTGTGACATACGAAAAACCGCCTTTATAAAGTTTCATTTTGCAACAATAATAAAAATGTTGCATTTATATCTTGAATTCACAAAGTGCAACTGCTATAATGATGTTGCAACTTGTTGATATTATTAGCATAGCACGCTGTTCAACGAATGTCAACAACAATTTTTTTATTTTTTTGAAAGGAGCAACACAATGAGAGCAAACAAAGAAATCAAAACGAGAGCAAAAGAAAAGGGCGTATTTCTGTGGGAGGTTGCCGACAAAATAGGAATAATTGATACTTCATTCAGTCGCAAACTGCGCCACGAATTACCCGACAGAGAGAAGCAGGAAATTTTCAAGATTATTGACGAGCTTGCAGCGGAAAAGCAGGCAAGCAACGCATAAAAAAACGCCGCTCCGAGTGCTACCAACACAAGGAACGGCTAAAGCTGAAAAACGTATCACACAAGGAATTTACAGCTCTATTTGAATTATAACACAATTACCGTTTCATATAAAGCCGTAAATTTTCAAAAAAGTTGCATAAAAGTATGCAAGTTTTCGAGATTTTTCAAGTATAAGTGAGGAATACTCAAATTTACGAAAGGAATTTAACTTTATGAATAATAATTTAACCGAATTTAAAATACCACGTATGCGGACAGTACCCGAAGCCGCAAAGGAATTGAAAGAGATGGACGCACACACCGCAGTCACCGAGTATCACATTAGACAGCTTGCATTATCGGGTGTTCTGCCGAGGGTGAAGGCAGGGCGTAAAATGCTGATTAACTTTGATTTACTGCTTGAATACCTTGCAAACCCTACGGCAGACAAGTTTCAAGTACATAGCAACGCCGCTGCTGATGTGAACGGTATCAGACCGATTTATTAAGGCGGTGTTAACCTTTGGACGATAAAAACCGTAAAAAGATAGATGATGTTCTGCACGATAAATCACAGATTGAAGCCCTGCAAAAAGCCATTGGTATTCTTTCAGAGAATTATTCTGACAGAGTAAAAGTACAAGGTGAAGAACGGTTCGGAGCATTAACGGCGGTGTACTGCATTGCCGAAAAGAATATATTATCAAGCACGGTATTTCAATTTCTGCGTGAGCTTGACGATACCGCACTAATCAAGGAGCTTGCAAATAATGAGCTTTCAGACCTTGCCGAAAAGCAAAAGAAAAAAATTGCATTTCGTGATGAGATAAAGCACATTTTAAGCGAACGTAAAAAGCAGGAAAAGCAAGCCGAGAAGCAAGCTAAAGCGGAATATCAGCAAATAAAAGCGGAAGGTATGCCGTCATATTTCGGCAAACAATTAAGTCAAAGCGTTGTTGAAAGCGTTTTAAGCGAGAGCCTTAATATCAGGGTAATGCTGAATCAGGTCACTAAAAAGATTGATGTAGAGGGCAGCGGCAAAGCTCCGCTCTTGCAATTATATTCAGAAAGCAACCTTATAAATGCACTTCCGTTACTTATCCTTGATGAGTGCAAGGCGTGCGAGGTTTCGGGAATTTCGGGCAGTCTTAAACTTATTCAATCCTACCTTTTCAACATTGCCGACATCAACCGCTACAATCCTATTCACGATATGTTGAACGAGCATAAAAACAACAATCCCGAAAATCTTGAACGAATTTATAAAATACTCAATCTTGAAGTTTCATTTGATAAACTGCTTGTGAAAAAGTGGCTGATTCAGACCGTTGCTTTTGCCTTTGCTACATACGATAATCAGGTATCAACCGAGGGAATGTTAATTCTTCAAGGCAAGCAAGGACTTGCAAAAACGAGCTTTTTCAGAGTAATTGCAGGTAATCCGCTGTGGTTCAACGAGGGTGTATGTATTGATGTTTCGAACAAGGACAGCCTTATAAAAGCCGTCAGTGCGTGGATAAGCGAGTTAGGCGAGATTGACAGCACATTCAAAAAAGACCAGTCGGCTCTTAAAGCCTTTATTACAAGTCCGCTTGACAGAATACGCCTGCCATATGCCGCCGCTATTTCCGATATGCCGAGGACAACGAGCCTTTGCGGTACGGTAAACCCCGACAAATTTCTGAAAGACGATACGGGCAATCGCCGCTATTGGGTAATTCACGTTGATAATATTGATAAAAAGCAGTTGTTCGGTATGAGCAAGGAAGATGTTTTCAACCTTTGGGGATATGTTTATTCTCTGTATCTTGAGGACAACAAAGGTTATTTACTCAATGATGTTGAGCGTGAAATGGTAGAAGTGCGAAATCTTGAATATATGACAGAACGAAAATTTGAAGCCGAAATCAGGTATATTCTTGACTTTACAAAGCCTGTTGATAAATGGGAATGGGTAGAGCCTGCAAAAATTGCGCCATACTTTAAAAATGCAGATGTAAGACAAATAGGCAGAGCTTTTTCTGTAATCGAAAGAGAAGAAAGAGCAGTTCAGAAAAGGCGTACCGCTTCGGGCGTAGCTTATTATGTACCTATAGTATGGAACAAAATTCCAAATTATTTTTATAACGGTGTCAAATATTACTAATTAATGTAGTTATGTAGTTTTTTGAGATAAACAATATTGAGAAAAAAAATAAAAAGCATATATATCAGGAATATATATTATAGTATATTTTTATTTTTAAATTTATATAGAGTATAGGAAAAAAACTACACAACTACACTCGACAACTCAAACACAATAATTGACAATTTTATAAAAGGAAATAAAAAGAATGACCGACAGGGATGTACTTAAAATATATCTCGGCAGATATTCAAGGGCGCTTGAAAAAATATCCGAGCTTGAAAGTGAAAGACAGCAGACCGAGGAAAATGCCGCCGCAATTAAAAGCGCCTGCAACTTTACATACACCAAGGTTAAGACAAATTCCGTAAATAAACAAGCGGAAACTTGTGCAGTAAAAGCCGTGCATATTGAGGAAAAAATCAATCGCATAAAAGCACAGTTGTCGGGAATCAGGAACGATGTACTCCGAATGATTAATTCTTTACCGATAGAAGCGGATGGATATTGCTTATTAACAGAAAAATTTTTGTATTGTAAAAGTCCAAGTCAAATAATGAGCGACCTACATATTACGAAAAGCGGTTACTATAACCGATACAATAATACTCTTGAAATCCTGCTGAAAAATAAAGAGGTCAAAGAAATCTTAAGTAAGTACAAGGATGCGCATAGAGTCAGAAGATAACCGTTTAACCATTGAACATTAATTAAGTTGTTTTGCTTTGTCAACATTCTTGTTGCAATTTGTCTTTTGTACAGTAAATAATTTTTTTATTATGCATTAATAATCGCTCATTGCACTTTAAGCAAATGAACAGATAACATTTCACATTATGCCGTCGGGACGGCCGTAGGTACTACCGACACCCGGGTGCCTATGCGGGGCGAGGAAGGCGCGGCATTTCTGCGTATAAAGTGCAAAAAAATTTCTGCATTTCGTTACGCAAGACCATATAATTTATAGTTCCGGCAGGAGCCTTGCCGCTGCCTGCTTGTGAAAGAAAGGAAAAAGATATGAATTTCAAAGTACCGAATAAAGTGTTGAAACATTTAGAGTCAAGAGCTATCAGCCACGAAACACCGATTGATTTTGTAAACCGTGCGATTGATGAAACAATCCACCGTGATAAAATACAGGACGGTGTTATATTCGGAAATCTTCCGCACTGTGCCGTAATTGATGTAGTGCCGAATATCGGCGATATGATGATACTGATAATCTTTGCAGACGGTGACAGGAGACTGTTCAACGCTTCATATTTCAAGGATAACCCGAATTTCAAGCCGATTAGTACGCCGAGCGATGTAGCTTGCGCTTATGTTGAGGGTTGCACCGTTGCGTGGAAAGATAAGGAAGAAATGTTCTTCGAGCTTCCTCCGGGTTTCCTTTATCAACACAGCGTTTCACTTTCAGCGTTAGGCTCAGCGGTTAAGCAGGAGCTTGACAGAGCATTTGACGAGGAACGGAACAGATTCTATTGTAAGTCCTTAAATGAAACAGCCAAAGAGCAGGAAGATAGGTTGAAGAATAACAGATTATCCAATAATTTTGCAAAGGATAAAGTAGCTAAAAAGAAAAAAAGCAGGACAGATGAGGAAATACAGCGAGAATTGAACGAAGCAATTGAATCTATCAGACCTGAACTTGAAAACTTAAAGCCGCTTGATGAAGGTGTGCCTATTTCAGACGATAATGCGGCTAAAATAGAAAAAGGTCTAACTAAAAAAGAAATACAACAAATAAATGACGCAGTTAATGCTTATTTTAGCTGAAAGAATAAAACCGCTTGATGAGGTGAACCGACTGGAGCTATACGCTTCATCAGCGGCAACACTCTTAATATAATGCAAAAAGAAACCGCCCGTACAAGCTGATTTTCGGCAAGTACAGGCGGATTTGTTTTATTCTGTTACGTGCAACGGCATATAAAAGCAATAAATGGTTTTTATTGCGTTGCGTTATTTTGCTTGTACGGCGTTTTATTCCGTAAACGTGAAAATTACACTATTAAGCAATAAAAATTCCCACACAGGTCAATTCTCGGCTCGTATGGGGCATTTGTGATTTATTTTGATATGTGCAGCGGAATATATAAACTTATCTTTGCCGCTGCGGACAATAAATAAATGAAAAGGGAGTCGGACGCATCCAACTCCCTTAGGCTTAGTCCACAGACGTCCGCCGCTATTCTATAACTGTCTCTTATACACATCTGACGCTGC
>DXYG01000003.1 GCA_019415925.1 Clostridiales bacterium | reverse complement strand
GTTGACAACATCAATTTAATGTATATAATAAAAGTATAAGCTATACAAAAGACTTTTCTGTCTTTTGCTTTATTTGTGGTATATTTACAGAAAATATACCGATTTATATATTGAATTTCTCTTGCAAGTGCAGTGAGGCACATACTATCAGTGTTTGTGCCTCTTTTTTGTATGTTGATAGGATTGTTTTGAAGTTTTGAGGTAATTTTATGAAAGCAGTTAAAAATCTGTCAAAAAAAGTAATATCTGTTGCTATTATTTTGATAATCATTTTCACAACGTCGGTTACAGCTTTTGCAACCGATTACACAAGAGCAGGCAGGCTTATTCAGCCTGATTATACACACACATTTTCAAAAAACGAGCTGGGAGTTGTGAACTTCAAATCAACGTGGGGCGACAAGGAATCAAACGTAAGCTCGATGCTCGGTTATGTTGAACAGGCTCACGAAATCGGAGTAAAAATCCTTCTCTTTCCCGAAATGTGCGTAACAGGCTACGTTTCATCAAGTAATTCCGAGTCAATTGAATATCAGACGGCAATCAGCCTTGCCGAGTCGTCAGACGGCGCTACAGCAACAAAATTTGCAGAAGTTGCAGACGCATATGATATGTGGATTGTATACGGAGCAACGGAAACAATCGAGGGTGACAGCGAACACGCTTACAATTCTGCATTCATCTGCTCGCCTGAGGGTGAAGTTACTACTTATCAGAAAATCAGTCCCGATGAGGGTTCGTGGTGCAAGTCGGGTGAAACCCCGGTACTGATAAAGGCGCAGAATTACGGATATATCGGTATAAGCATAAGTAACGACACATACGATATGCCTGAAATAGCCAGATACTATTCAGCTAAAGGCTGTAACATTCTTCTTAACCTGTCCGCTTCTTCAAAAAATTATATTGACACTGACGGCGACGGAATTAAAGAGGACAAGGCTTGGGAATGGTACTACAAAAACAGAATAGAAAGCAATACAAGCCGTGACGGCTACACACTTTTAAGTGCAAATCTTGTCGGCTCTGACGGTCCTGCTGACACCGATGGAAATCAGCCTTATAACTTTCCCGGTGGCTCGGTAATTTTACATGCTGACGCAAAATATTATGCAGGCACAACTGACAAAAATGTTACTTCAAATACAAATGCCGACATTATTACGGGAGAAGAAGGGTTGCTTACAAACAAAGCGTCGCTCAAAGCAACCACCGGAACGGCTTGCTCAAACAGTGATTTCAGTCCCGAAAATTACGCAAAGTGGTATGACGAGCTGGCTGACAGACAGAACAACGGCAATAAGCTTACATACAACAGCGATGTTACCGACGGTCCGGTTGCGGCGGTAGTAAATATGACGGCTGTATGGGGTGACAAGCAGGCTAACATTGACGCTATGGAAGAATATATTATTGAAGCAGGCGAAAAAGGCGTTGACATTCTTGTATTCCCTGAAACTGTTCTTACGGGTTATGAATGGAAAAGCACAAGCAATGACCCTTACTACAAAGAATCTGGCGTTGCAATGCAGATTGCACTTGCAGAAACCATACCCGGACCTACTACAAATTATTTTTCGGAATATGCTCAGCAGTACGGAATGTACATTATTTTCGGTATTACCGAAAAAGAGGACGAGCCTATTTACGATAAGACTGACAGCTCGAAAATAAAGGTTTACAACTCTGCCGCTATCCTATTTCCCGACGGAAAAATCGAGTCTTATCAAAAGATGCACCGTGCAGGCTATGAATCAAAATGGTCAATATGCGGCGATACACCGTATATGTTTGATACGCAGTGGGGAAAAATCGGCGTTGATGTTTGCCGTGACGGTCACTTCTATCCTGAAATTGCACGCTACTATGCCGCAATGGGCTGTACAATACTCATTCACCCGACTGCAACAACAGGTAATCCGTGGTACAGAGAAACAAGAATCGGCTCTTATACCGACCGTGACGGTCTGGCTGCAATAACCTGCAATGTGCTTGGTCCTGACGGTACGTATAACGAATCAACAAGGGTATGGTCAGGCGGCGTGTTCGCTTCTACAAGCCTGATTATCACAAAGTATCACGATGAAAGCGGTTTATCTTCTTTCAATCCTGAAACGGGATATGCAATTGACCTCAACGGAACAGGCTCGGCCTCTGAGGGCTTTGACGAAAGAGGTACAAGCCCCGAAGGACTTGAAATTGCAAAAATGAACTTAAGCGGCTGCGGTTTCAGACTTACAAACTTCCAGGCAAGACTTTACTCAAAAATGTATGATGAGCTTGCTGTTCTCTATCGTGACGGCTACACCTCAATTTACAATAAAGCAGGTGACGCAAACGGCGATACCGAAGTTAACATTGAAGACGTAACTTATATTCAGAAAGCAGGCCTCGGAATGGTAGAGTCAAACGATAAATGCGACCTCAACGGTGACGGCAGAGTTTCAATTCTTGACGCAACTCTCCTCCAGAAATACCTTGCCGGTTATAAAGTAACATTAAAATAACTTAAATTTCATTTTAAGAAAAACTCCAAACAGGCAGCTTCAAAGTCAAACGCTTTGAAGCTGCCTGTTGCTTTTTAAATAATTTTATGCTCCGACTATTGAAATATCCTCATAGCTTACGTCGTAATGAGAGGTTACTGCATCGTCAATTACAAGCGCAGATGTGTCGTTAAGCTCGGAATCGGGCACAATAACCGTCACTCCCTCGTCGCTTATGTAGCAAAGACATTCCGAAAAGCCCTTTGCTTTGATTATGCTCTCAATGCTGTCCTGAATGGTGTAGGTTTTAAGCAGCTTTTCAACGCTTTTCTGAGCCTCGGTCATTTCGCTTTCGCTTACGTTTTCAAGGTTAAGCGTTTCCTTTGCCTCGTCAATCACCTTATCCTGCGTTGCCTGACGCTTTGTGCGCTCGGTTGCAAAATAGTTTTTCTGCTCCTTTGACAAAGCCGAGGTCTGCACCGCTTCGTCGGAAGTTGAATCCGACACCGTTGCGCTTACATATGACGCCGCACCAAGCTCCTTTGAACTTGTGTTTGCTTTTGCTCCTGCAAACTGCCAGTTTACGTAAACTGCCGTTCCTAGTGCCAGCACAAGCGTTGCAAGAACAATATATTTTTTCTGAAATTTCATAATACTACCGACCTTTATTCTGATAATTTTGTAATACATACTTTTGCCGCCGATATGTCAAGCGATTTTGTAACCGCCTCGGTTATCCGCTCAACTACGACAGGCGAGTCACCGCCTTCACAAACAACGAGCACTCCTCGAATAATCGGCTCGATTTCCTTTGTCTTTGTTGTGCTGTCGTCAAGGTAAACATACTCAACGCTGTTTTCCATTGTCAGCAGCACCTCTGTTTTTCCTGCGCCTTCAATGTGTGAAATTACAGATTGAAGGTCATTTTCAATCTGCGTACTGTATGTTGTTACCGAAAATTCCTCCTCTGCTTTTTTATCTGTCGAATTTCCTATATCTATGTAGTTTGAAAGGAAAATAAGCGCAATTCCCGCTATTCCTGCGATAATAATTATCCTTCGCATTTTGTCACTGTCAAACAGCTTTTTTACCCGTCCGACTGTTTTGCTTTCGTCCATTTTTCACTCCGTTATTATATTCGGCTGTACCGAAAAATTCTGAAAAGTTACTTCACTTATCAAATCGGTGTACTGCGTGTACTCTTTGCTTATATATATGCGCACTGACGAGATGATTATGCTATTATCATAAGTTTGGGCTAAAATTATTTCGCAGGAGTTGATTTCAACTCCGTTTTGCAAAAGCAAATCTTTAAGTGCTGATTCAAGGTTACTTCTTGTCTGCTTTAAAATTTCCCTGCTGTAGGCTTCATCGTCGGTTGAAACAGCCGAGTCGGAAATATCCGTTTCTGCAATTTCTTCGCTGAAGCCGTTTACTGCGTTCTTTATCGGCACAATCATTGAGCAGATTATAAATGCACCGAGAACAAGGCTGACAATCTTCTTTGTACTGCCGTCGGTGACAAAATTTGAAACAAGCGTACAAATCAGAGCAGAAGCACAGATTGCCGAGGTAACGGCGAGTAATTCATTCATCCTGCACCACCGCCCGTTATCAGAATTATTGCCGTCGAGATTATGTAAACAGCCATAATGCAGAGGATAATTGCAAGCAGTGTTGAAAAAACAGTTGCTACGCTTTCAAGGAGCTTTGCACACTGAGGAAGATTGAGCACCTCGGCAGTGGACCTTCCCAGCCAGAGCGTTACTATCCACATAAGGCTCTGCAAAATCACGGGCAGAAACACTACTGCGATTGAAATTATAACAAATACCCCTACTCCCGATTTCAGCAGAGTTATACTTCCCTGAACGGTCTTGTATGCGTCCGACAAAGCAGAGCCGACAATCGGGATAAACGAGTTAAGCGAAAATCTTACCGCCCGTGAGGTTACGTCGTCAAGCGAGGTTGTGATAATCTGCTTAAACGACAGAAGTGCAGAAAAAATCATCATTGTAAAGCTCAAGAGCCATTTGATTGTCTTTGAAATCAGGTTTACAAAGCCCGACAGATTTATGTCGGGGGATACGCTTGAAGTCACGCTGATTCCGAGAAACATATTGAGAAGCGGAACGATAATTTTTGAAGAAAGCTGTCCCACTCCCTCGCCTGCCGCAAGCATCATCGAGTAGTAGCTTGCGCCGCTTACGGCTCGTCCCGACGACACCATAATTGTGAGCATAACAGGCAGATAGGCAAGCATAATGTTTGACGCAGTTTCAATAACGCCTGCTGTGCTTTTGATTACGTTTATCGCAGGCATTACAATTGCACAGGTTATGCAGAGCGTTGATACAATATTGATTGTATTTGAAATGTCATTTGAGAGCGAGCCTTTGTAGGCGGTGAGGATTGAACAGAGCAGTAAAAGTGCTGAAATGTTTATAAGTCCTTTCAGCGGTGAAGAAATATTTTCTGACGCCATATTTGCTATTTCACCAACTATTGATGAAAACGTAATCTCTGACAATCTGTTCGGGTCTGCGCTGGCTGCGCCGATGTTTTCAAGGCTCTGCTTTGCATCATCCGACAGACTTTCATACACTCCCGAAAGGTCGTACAGCATTGAATTTTCCTCAGCTGATGCAGGGAAAACCGACAGGCAGATGAATACCAAAGCGGTTATTGTTATAATTATAAATTTTTTCACGTCATTCCTCCATAAATGAGGTTATATAATAAAATTACGAAACAAGCGACAAAACGGTGTTTAAAATATCGGAATAAAGCGGCAGTGAGGTTATCGTCACCATAATCTTTCCTGCAAGCGATACATTATTTGCAAGCGACTGGCTTCCTGCATCCTTGCAGGTGTTTACCGCAAACTCGGTTACAAGGCAAATTCCGATGACCTTAAGCAGTATCACTACGTAGCTTGTACTGATTTGCGAGGCGGCAATTATACTGTTGATTGTTTCTATCACGCCCGAAACCTGCGACAATACGGAAAACAAAACAAGTACCGAGCAGGCTAGTCCGAGCATTAAAGCAATTTCACCGTTTTTTGGCTTGAGCATTACCATAATAATTACGGTAACTACGGCAAGAACACAAACTGAAAGTATATTCATTTAAAATCCAAAAAGCTGTTTTATTGTTGAGAACAGCGAGCTTATCTGGGTTATTATGAGCGTAAGCACCACAATAAGCCCTGCAAGTGAAGTAAGCATTGCCTGTTCCTCACGTCCGCTGCGTATTAAAAGCTGAGTAAGCACCGCAACAATTATTCCGACCGCCGCAATTTTGAAAATAAGCTCAACGTCCATTTTTACCTCTTATATAATCATCAGAGCCGCTGCCGTTCCGACAAAAAAGCCCATCGTTTTGTATAGCTTTGATTTTTTATTTATCTCGTTTTCTGCATCCGTAAGCTGTTTTTTAAATAACGCCTCATACAGCTCAAGGTGCTTTAGCTGACCGTCAACGTCGGTTTTGCCGAGTTGTTCCCCGAATTCAAGCAAAAGCTGTCTGTCGCTGTTTTTCAGTCCGAATTTAGAGGGTATTTCATTTACTCTTTCGCTCCATATTTCGTAAAACGGATTACCCGTTTCATCGCATATTTCAAAGAAGTCAAGTCCCGATGTGACGGCCGAGAGCGACACGAGCGTGAAAATATCGGACGTACTATAGCGTAGCTGAGTTGAAAGGTTTGATACAAAGCATAAAAATTTTTTAAAGAAATTTCTTCGCATCAAAAGCTTTTTGGAGCAGAACCACCCTGCCGAAAATCCCGAAAGCACAAGCAGAAGTCCGCCTAAGATTTTAAGTGCCAAAGATGTCACCTGCTTCGGAGATTTTCAAAACTTTGCCGGGAGTTTTTTTGTCGGAGAGAAAAACGACCTTGGAAAACGCCCCTGTCCTGAAAATTCTGCGTATGTTTTCCTTGTGCTTAAGCTCGTACTCATTTGCGGCGTGGACGGTTGCAATTACCGTCACTCCGCTGTTAACCGTATGTTCAATAGTCTCAATATCATCTGACGCTCCGATTTCATCGCAGATTATAATGTCGGGTGCCATGCTCCGCACCGCCTGCATCATAGCCTCACTTTTTTTGTAGGAATCGTAAACGTCGCACATACCAATGTCGTTTCTGAACACACCCGAAACTGCTCCTGCAAGCTCACCTCTTTCGTCAATCAGCGAAACATTTTTGCCGTACTTCGTTGAAAGCATACGTGCCATATCACGCAGGACGGTAGTCTTTCCCGAACAGGGAGCACCGCAAATCAGAACACCGCCACGCAGATTGCCGAGCCTGTCTAAAAGCTGTTTTGCACAACCCTTGTGCTCCCTTGCAATACGAATATTGATTGAGGAAATGTCACGAATATTTACGATTTTGCCGTTGTTCACAACAGACGTTCCACAGATTCCCGCCCTGTGCCCGCCATACATTGTGACAAAGCCGTTTATAATTTCATTCTGCCTTGTGTAAACCGAATAATTGCAGATATTCTGAAACGTGTCTGCAATGTCGGCACGTGTAACAATGTACATTGAGCCGTCTATCGGTGTGCTTGTCAACCCTCCGTTTGATGTAACATAATATGTATTGTCGGTGCAGACTATGCAAAGCGGTCGGTTAATTCGCAGTCTTATTTCCTGTGCAGAATTTTCAAACCGTTCGCTCAGTGGAAAAAGTCTTTTGCAGATTGACGGGCACAGGCATTTTACAGCCTGAATAAAACGTTCCTTATCCTGAATGCTTGTCATTTTAAATTCCTCCAAAATTATTTGCTTAATAGATACTATGTTGACAAGCATAAAAATATGACCTCAACGGAAAATTATCCGTTGAGGTCATTATTAGTTTGGAGTGTTAAGAGTGGAGTGTGGAGTTAAAGGTCGCTACGCTCCGAATCTGTAATAGTATATGTTTTTTGGAAAAGTTTATTAGCATAATTATTCTTGATATGTTGGCAGCGTTTTGGGACGTCAGGGATGCCGTCCCCTACGGCGATACAGAAAACGTTGACTTTCCTACGCAAACGCTGATGTATGTTCAAGGTTACATTATGGTTTTCCTAAAAAACAGTTTATTTTGACAGGAAATAGTCCATCATTGTAAAGCCTTTTTCTATGTAGTTACCTGTCTGCTTTGCTGTCTTTTCGCAGAAGCATTTTACATTGCTTTGGATTTCATTTTTGCTGTCATAAATGAGGTACGGAACAGGATTTGAGCTGTGTGTGCGGATTGAAAGCGGTGTCGGGTGGTCTGGACAAACGAGAACTGCAAAATCGTCATAACCTTTCAAGAACTCGGTTACAGGTGCAAGAATATGCTTGTCGATAAGCTCAATAGCCTTTACCTTGTTCTCCGTTTCTCCTCTGTGACCGCACTCGTCGGGTGCTTCAACGTGAACGTAAACAAAATCTGCACCGTTCTTAAACTCCTCAATTGCCGCTTTGCACTTGCCGTCAAAATTGGTGTCTATGTAGCCTGTTGCACCTTCAACGTCAACGCTCTTCATTCCTGCGCAGATTGCAATTCCCTTTAAAAGGTCAACTGCGGAAATCATACTGCCCTTCTTGCCGAATTTGCCAAAAAAGCTGTCAAGTTGAGGTTTTGTGCCCTCGCCCCAGAGCCAGATTGAGTTTGCAGGACGCTTGCCCTCTGCAACCCTCTGCTTATTTACAGGGTGATCCTTGAGCAAATCATAACTCTTCATCATAAGCTCATAAAGCTTTGCTGTGTCCTCGCCCTTTGGAATATAATCGGTAATCACACGGTTTGAAATATCGTGCGGTGGCGTAAGCTCGCCGGGGTGAGGATTGCCGTTGCTCCACACAAGGCAATGACGGTACGAAACGCCCGAATAGAATTTGAAAGTATCATCACCGAGCTGTTCCTGAATGTAATCTATTAAAACCTTTGCTTCCTGCGTTGAAATATCGCCGCCGCAGTAGTCAACCATTGTTTTATCCTCATAATTTTCCTCGTCGGAAAGCGTTACAAGGTTACATCTTAAAGTAACGTCGGTGTCCTTTAAATCAATTCCTATGCTTGCCGCCTCAAGCGGAGAACGTCCGCTGTAATAGATTGCAGGCTCATATCCGAGAACGGAAAGGTTTGCAACGTCACTGCCGGGCTTTAAGCCCTCTGCAACAGTCTTTACCATTCCGACTTCGCCTTTTGCGGCAAGGCTGTCCATACAAGGCTTTACAGCCTTTTCCATAGGAGTTTTGTTGCCGAGCGCTTCAACAGGCTCGTCAGCCATTCCGTCACAAAGCATTACAAAATATTTCATAAAATTACCCCTTTTTATTTCTGCAAGGTTCCAAGGCTTGCACATTTTAAGTATGCATTGATAAATCCGTCAAGGTCGCCGTCCATAACGCCCTGAATGTTACCCGTTTCAAATCCTGTTCTGTGGTCCTTTACCATTGTATAGGGCATAAAGACGTAGCTTCGAATCTGCGAACCCCATGTAATTTCTTTCTGAACGCCCTTGATATCCTCGATTTTTTCAAGATGCTCACGCTCCTTGATTTCAACGAGCTTTGAAATAAGCATTTTCATTGCAACATCACGGTTCTGGTACTGGCTACGCTCAACCTGACTTGCTACTACGATACCTGTCGGTATATGAGTAAGACGAACGGCAGATGAGGTTTTATTTACCTTCTGTCCGCCTGCGCCGCTTGCACGGTAAACGTCCATTTTAATATCCTCGGGTGCAATGTTAACCTGAATATCATCGTCCATTTCGGGCATAACCTCTAATGAAGAAAAGCTCGTGTGGCGTCTGCCTGCCGAGTCAAACGGAGATACACGCACAAGGCGGTGAACGCCTGCCTCGCTTTTCAGATAACCGTATGCGTTTTCGCCCTCGATAAGCAGAACGGCACTTTTAAGTCCTGCCTCGTCGCCGTCGAGGTAGTCTACCTCTTTGACCTTGAATCCGTGAGCCTCCGCCCAGCGTGTGTACATTCTGTAAAGCATTTCAGCCCAGTCCTGAGCTTCTGTTCCGCCTGAGCCGGCGTGGAAAGTGAGAATTGCATTGTTTTTATCGTATTCGCCTGTAAGCAAGGTCTGAAGTCTTTGCTTTTCAAGGTTTTCCTTAACTGCGTTAACTTCGCTTTCAGCCTCTTCAAGCAGTGACAAGTCCTCTTCCTCATTTGCAAGCTCAATCAAAGCAACGGTGTCCTCGTATTTTGCAACAAGACCTTCGTAAGCTTCTACCTTGCCCTTGAGCGCACCTGTTCTCTGCAAAACCTTCTGCGACTTTTCAACGTCATCCCAGAATCCCGGTTCGGTAGCCTTAAGCTCAAGCTGCTGAATTTCGGATAGCATTCCCTTCATTCCGAGAGCGTCGGACAAATCGTCAATTTCAGGCTTTAACGCCTGAAGTCCGAGCAGCAATTCTTCAAACTGTACCATAAACACATACCTTTCTTTGATATATATTTTTATTTAACATTATCTTATCACAATTTGTTATTATACCAAATTCGAGCAGAAATGTAAACGTGTATTTTAAATAAATTAATAAATTATTATTATTGTTGCAATTAGAGTTTTTATTTGTTATAATTAACTTGTAAAAGAATATACGGAGGAAATTATGGAATTTACTCAATACAAATGCCCCGTATGCAATGAACAATTCAAAAGCGGTGACGACATTGTTGTGTGCCCCGAATGCGGAGCACCGCATCACCGTGAATGTTACGAAAATAACGGACATTGCTTTTATGAGGACAAGCATTCAAAGGATTTTTCCTTTGAAGAAATATACAGTGAAAATAAAGGCGATTCAGATAAAACCGATGGAGGTACTATAATCTGCCAGAAATGCGGTTTTGAAAACGAAAAAGCCACGTTTTACTGCCAGAAGTGCGGTTTTCCGCTCAACGAACAGGACAGAAAGCAGAACAACAATCAGAACACACAGAACGGCAACAACGGTCAGCCTTTTTATCAGGGCGTACCACCGTTCGGTTTTGGCGGAGCAGGAATGCCGTTTGACCCGATGGCAGGAATTGACAGCGAACAGCCGATTGCAGACAATGTAACGGCAGGAGAAATGTCAAAATTTGTCGGCAAAAACACTCCGTATTTTATGATTGTGTTCAACCGAATCAAGAATTTCGGAAGTTCACGCTTTAACTTTGCGGCTTTTCTGTTTTCGGGAGTTTATTTCCTTTACAGAAAAATGATTGCTGTGGGAATTATACTTTCCTTGCTCGTAATCGGAATTACCGTCGGTGAAACATTTATTCAGCTTATGCCTGAGTATCAGGAGCTTATTAACAGTCTGCTGAATATGCAGAACGGCACTCAGATGTTTTATTCTTTCTCACTTTCTTCTGAATTCTCAATGAATGAAATTATCTTTATGTATTTGCCGTACATTCTGAGTCTTGCAAAGCTGATTATTATGATAATCTGCGGTATAACGGCAAACCGAGCCTATTATAAGCACTGTACAAAGAAAATCAACCTTATCAAGTCCAAAGTTGATTCACCCAACATCAACAAGGAGCTTGAAAGCTGCGGAGGAGTTAACCTTGCACTTGCAGTCTGCTTTGAAGCTGCATATGTGATTGTTTCCTACATTCCGCTGTTCATCAGTTTATAAAAAATTATTATCATTTTATTATCATTTTTCGGAGGACTGAAATGAAAATTACCAAAGCAGTTATTCCTGCGGCAGGATTAGGCACAAGAGTTCTTCCTGCTACAAAAAATATGCCTAAGGAAATGTTCCCCATTGTTGACAAGCCTACTATTCAGTACATCGTAGAAGAAGCCGTAGCTGCCGGAATCACTGATATTCTGATTATCACCAACAGAGGCAAGGGACTGATTGAAGACCACTTTGACGCTTCTCCCGAGCTTGAAGCACAGCTTGAAAAGAGCGGCAAGACGGAATTTCTTGAAACTGTAAGGGCAATTTCAAACCTTGCAAACATCACCTTTATCAGACAAAAAGAGATGAAGGGTTTAGGTCACGCAGTATTAAAGGCAAAATCATTTGTCGGCAACGAGCCTTTTGCAGTTATGTACGGCGACGGCGTTATCGTCAGCAAAACTCCTGCAATCAAACAGCTTATCGATTGCTACGGCGAGTACGGTGAGGGCGTTGTTGGCGTAAAGCTTGTACCCGAACAGGATATTCACAAGTACGGCTCGCTGAAGGTTGAAAATCTGCACGACAATGTATTCAAATGCACAGATATGAAGGAAAAGCCGCAGACTAAGGAAGAAGTACTTTCGCTGTATTCAATTCTTGACAGATGCGTACTTCCTGCCGAGATTTTCGAAATTCTTGAGCGTACAAAGCCCGGTGCAGGCGGTGAAATTCAGCTTACCGACGCAATGCGTGAAATTGCAGTTACAAAGGGTATGACCGCAGTTGAATTTGAGGGCAAGCGTTACGATATGGGAAACAAGTTCGGAATTTTGCAGGCGCAGATTGAAGTAGGTCTTGAACACCCCGAAACCAAGGACCAGCTGAAGGAATACATAAAAGAAATCGCAAAGACATTATAATTACAAATTTATAGTTTATAAAATAAAAGCAACGAGGCTTCCAATAATGCGGAAGCCTCGTTTTTTTAAATCAAATTGAAGTAATCTCGTCTGCCATAGAAAAAATGCATTATATACACTTTTTTATATATTTCATCGACTCTGTAAATCATAATATAATTATTAATTACAGCTTTTCTGTAACCATTATTTTTTAGATTTATGTCCTCGCATTCTTTATACATAAACGGATTATCTGTTAGACGAGCATAACAAACTTCAATCTTATTTAAAAAATCAGTTGCAGCTTGTCGATTTTCAAGATGATTGGAAATATAAATTACAATATCATCAAGTTCAATTTCAGCTGTTCGAGTTACAATAATATTATAATCCATATTTTTTCCTCAAGTCCGATAAGGCAGTTTTTGCTTCTTTGACTTCTCCATCTTCAATCTGTCTTTCGGCAAGCTGAAGCTTATTATAGAGTTCTTGCATAAACATAGTCTTTTCATATACGTCCATACTCATTATAACCATATCACCATATCCGTTTTTTGTCACAAAAACGGGTTCATCTGTGTTATGGCAAAGTGAAGATATTTCGCTTGTATTTTTCAAATCTTTTATTGGAATTATTTGCGGCATAATTTTGCTCCTTTCAAATTGATAGTACTACATTGGAGTAGTATTATACCATAATTATACCACAATTGCAACATATTAACGTCATATTCTTTATTTAGCGTTAGAATTACTCAATCGGAATCTGTATCGGATGATGATTTTCGTAAATAGTATAGTGAGTAAAGCCTGCATTTTTGGCAACCTTTGTTCCCTCTTTTATGCCTTTTCCGACAGAATCTGCGCTGTGTGAATCTGTTCCCAGCGTGATATATTTTCCGCCCAGTTCTCTGAAACGTCTTACAAGCGTTTCGTCAGGGAGTGTTGTTTTCAATTCCTTGAACAAGCCCGAAACGTTTATTTCAAGCGCTTTATTGTTCTTTATAAGAATTTTAAATATATTGTCAATATCACCATAAAATACTGAAAGGTCGGGAATTTTTCCCGTTTTTACCTTGATATACCTGAGCGGATATGTAAGGTGAGCAAGGCTGTCAAAGTATTCAAATTCTGCTGTTTCTGCAAGTTCGGCAAAGTACAGCTTCAAAATTTCATCAACGCTGACTTTTGTCCAGTCGATAAAATAGAAGTCCTCCATACCTCTGAGATTATGCACAGAGGCGAGTGTAAAGTCGCTTGCGCCGTAAGCTAAAGCCCTTTCGGTACATTCCTTATCGTGCATAGGCTCACCAAGCTCTATTCCGCACAACACCTTTAGTTTTCCGACGTATTTTTCCTTTGCTGACAGGGTTTCTGCAATTGATTTCGGAATAAGTCTGTCAAAGCTTCCGTATTCGCAGTTTTCGCCGTCTTTTATCCAAGGAGCCTCGCAGTGGTCGGTGATTGCAACAGCGTATAAACCGCTTTTTATCGCACTCTCACACATTTCGTCAACAGAGTTTTTTGCATCAAAAGAATTATTCGAGTGCATATGCAGGTCACATAGTTTCATAAATCCGATACCTCCCAAAAAAATAATATCATAACAATCAAATTTATGCAAGTTTTGCCTTTACATTAGTCAAAAATAAGTATATAATAAACAACAATGAATTATTATATACTTATTAAAAGATTATTGCGGAATTATGCAAGTTCAATTCTTTAATCCTGCATAATCGGGAGGTTATCTTATGAAAGCAATCATTACAGTTATCGGCAAAGACACAGTTGGCATTCTGGCAAAGGTTTCAGACGCCTGCGCACAGGCAGACGTGAACATTGTTGAAGTTACACAGAGCGTTCTTCAGGATATGTTTGCAATGGTTATGCTTGTTGAAATCGACAAGTCAAACATCGGTTTTGAGCAGTTAAGAGAAAACCTTGACAAGGTAGGAGAAGCTACCGGCACTAAAATCCACATTATGCACGAAGATATCTTCAACAGTATGCATAAAATATGAATTGATGGATTGAAAGGATAGTTTAATAAAATGTTAGAAACAAAAGACATACTTGAAACGATAAATATGATAGACAACGAAAACCTTGACGTAAGAACAATTACTATGGGTATTTCGCTTCTTGACTGTATTGACGAGGATATCGACAAAGCCTGCACAAAGGTTTACGACAAAATCTGCCGTTCGGCAAAGGAGCTTGTAAAAACAGGCGAGGATATTCAGAAGGAATACGGTATCCCGATTATTCACAAGAGAATCTCTGTTACTCCTATCGGAATGGTAGCCGCTCCGTGCCAGAGCAAAAAGGTAGTAAAGTTTGCATACGCACTTGACAAGGCGGCTAAGGAACTCGGCGTTAATTTCGTCGGCGGTTATTCGGCACTCGTTCAGAAGGGCTTTGCTAGCGGCGACTATGCGCTTATTGAGAGCATTCCTCAGGCATTGAGCGAAACCGACTTTGTCTGCTCATCCGTAAATATCGGCTCTACAAAAGCAGGTATCAATATGGACGCAGTCAAGATGATGGGTAAAATCGTAAAACAGACGGCTGAGGTTACAGCCGACAGGAACTGCATCGGTGCGGCTAAGCTTGTTGTATTCTGCAACGCTCCCGAGGACAATCCGTTTATGGCAGGCGCTTTTCACGGCGTAGGCGAAGCAGACACCGTAATTAACGTAGGCGTATCAGGTCCGGGCGTTGTAAGAGCCGCACTTGCAAAGGGCGGCGCAGGCAAGGACATTACGGAAATTGCCGATATGGTAAAGAAAACCGCCTTTAAAATCACACGTATGGGTCAGCTTGTTGCTCAGGAAGCAAGCAAAAGACTCTGCGTACCCTTTGGTATTGTTGACCTTTCACTTGCACCGACTCCCGCAGTCGGCGACAGTGTTGCACATATTCTTGAAGAAATGGGACTTGAGGTCTGCGGCTGTCACGGCACAACCGCTGCTCTCGCACTGCTCAATGACGCTGTCAAGAAGGGCGGCGTTATGGCTTCCTCTCACGTCGGAGGACTCAGCGGTGCTTTCATTCCCGTTACAGAGGACGCAGGTATGATTGACGCTGCGCAGAACGGTTATCTTGACATCACAAAGCTTGAATCAATGACAGCCGTTTGCTCTGTAGGTCTTGATATGATTGTTGTGCCGGGAGATATTACTCCCGAGGTTATCTCGGCAATTATTGCCGACGAGGCTGCTATCGGAATGGTTAACACAAAGACAACAGCCGTAAGACTTATCCCTGCTATCGGAAAGAAAGCCGGTGATGAACTCAATTTTGGCGGACTTCTCGGCAGAGGTCCCGTAATGCCTGTAAGGCAGGGCTCGCCCGAAACATTTATCAAGCGAGGAGGAAGAATTCCCGCACCGTTGCAGGCACTTAAAAACTAACAACTTTTTCCGGAGGTGTTACTGTTTGGAAAATATGATTAAGAAGATTGTTGACGCTGACAACGAAGCTAAGGCAATGGAGGAAAACGCCCTGAAAGAAAAGGAAGAGCTTGCAAAAAAGATTGACGAGGAAACTCAGAAAATCTACGACAGCTATATGAAGGACGCACTTGAAACCGTTAAGCGCAACGATTCTTTGGAGGAAAAGAAAGCCGAAAAACTCTGGGAGGAAATTCAGAACAAACAGAAATCGGCTCATATCAAGCTGCAGTCAGACTACGAGCAAAACTGCGACAGGTGGGTTGACGCAATAGTAAGCCGCACGCTTGAATAATCAAAACAATTTTTATCGGGAGGTGTGTGCAGATTATGTCAAACACTTCTTTCGCCGTTCTGACAAAAGCAAGGGCAAAATTCGGTAAGCGACTTACTGAAAAGGACTACACCAGCCTGCTTGCCTGCCAGAGCGTTGCAGAGGTTATGTCATATTTAAAATCATATACACACTATTCGGCGGCACTTCGTGACATTAACGAAAGAGATGTCCACAGAGGACGGCTTGAAGCAATGCTCAGGCAGAATCTTTTCTACGAATTCGATTCGCTTTGCAGGTACGATTCAAGCGTAAGCTCGGGATTTTCTCAATATGTCATCGAAACGATTGAGGTTGAGCAGATTGTCAGATTTTTAATTCTGCTTAATTCCAATTCAACCGAAAAATTTATCTATCAGTTCCCCGCATACTTTTCTAAGCACACGGAAATTGATATTGACAAGCTTGCAAACGCAAAGAATTATGAAGAATTTTTAAAGGTACTTTCAGACTCTCCGTATTATGAAATACTAAAGAGCTGTGCACCCGACGAAAAAGAACGGCTTCATATTTCCGAGATTGAAAACAAGCTTTATGATTTTGTTTTTGCAAATCTGCTGAACACAATCAAGAAAAACACAAAAGGCAGAGAAAGACAGGAGCTTACCTCGTTTTTCCTTACCATAAACGATTATAATATTTTTTCAAGGATTTTACGCCTTAAAAAGTATTACAATCTCTCCCCCGACGCTATCAAATCAAATCTTCTTCTCAATTACTGCGACATTAGTCCGAAGGCGATTGATATGATGTGCAGGGCGGAATCCTCGGCTGAGGTCTTTTCAATTATGCAGTCAACGCACAACGGCAAGCTGATTGACAAAATCGGCTACGTTTATGCAAGCGACATCAGCCCGAGAGTTAAATACAGGCTGGCAAGAAAAAATATGCATTTTTCCAACAACCCGTCTGTAGTTATGCTGTCTTATATGTTTATTTCCGAAATTGAGCTAATGAACGTTGTCAGCCTGATTGAGGGAGTAAGATATAAGCTTGATACTAAATTAATACAGTCATTGCTTATCTACTGATTAAGCTTGACTCTCATAAAGAGGTGATTTTAACTTGGCTGTATCAACCATGCAGGCCGTAAACGTCATCGGCGTTGTTGATGACATTGACGACGTTATTTCGGTTCTTGGTGAATCAGGTGTGTTTCATCCCGACGATGTTCCTGCTTTTTACAGTGACACAAAGAATTTTACACACCTGCAGACAAAAAACATCTACGCTGAACCTCTCACCAACCTTAAAGCGTCGATAGGACTTACAAAGCGTAAGTTTCCGCTGATTGACGTAAGCGACTTTAATCCGAGCTTTAAGGAAATGGAAATTTTTGCAACCAACACTGCAAAAGAAATTGACGCTCTAGTAGATGACAGGGAGTTTATTAACGAACAGCTGATTCAAGCAAAGGAAAGCCTTAACGACACAAAGCATTTTGTCGGACTCGGCGTTGAAACCGAAAAGCTTTTAACGCTTAAGTATCTTAAAACTCGTTTCGGCAGACTTCCTAAGGAAAGCTACGAAAAGCTTTCTGCTTACAAGGACAATCCCTATGTTGACTTCACAATCTGTACAGAGGATAAATCGCATTACTGGGGCGTTTATTTTGCTCCGATTGATAACTGTGCTGAAATCGACAGGATTTTTTCGGGACTGTACTTTGAAAAATGCGATGTTTTAGGCGTTAACGACACTCCGAGAGTTCATCTTCAAAAGCTTCAGGAGCTTGTTCCGAAGCTTGAAGCAAAATTAGCCGAGTCGCAGAAAAGGCTTGACAGCTATCTTGATATGCATACCGAACGTATAACAAGGTATCTTTCAAAGCTTGAGGAGCTTTATCTTTACGCAAAAATACGCACAAAAGCACTGCAATACAACAGAAGCTTTATCATAGTCGGCTGGGTTCCTACGGAATTTGCAAAGCCGCTTAAGCGCAGGCTGAAAAAAATCAGCAGTGTAAGCGTTGAGCTTTCGGACGCAAAGAAGGAAATTGAAAAATCTCCGCCCGTAAAACTCAAAAACTGCTTCCTTGCAAAGCCGTTTGAATTCTACACAGAAATGTACGGCGTTCCGAAATACAACGAAATTGACCCGTCGCTGTTTATTGCAATAACCTATATCATCATTTTCGGAATTATGTTTGCCGATTTAGGGCAGGGAATCTGCCTTTCAATCGCAGGACTTCTGATGTGGAAGCTTAAGAAAATGAAAATCGGCAAAATCCTGTTCCCGTGCGGAATTTCATCGGCTGTGTTCGGTACTTTCTTCGGAAGCGTTTTCGGATTTGAGCATCTGCTTGACCCGATGTACAAGGCGCTTTTCGGACTTGAAGAAAAGCCGTTTGAGGTTATGGCGTCGCAGAACACCAACACAATCATTATGTCGGCTATCGGCATAGGCGTTCTGCTCCTGGTAATTGCAATGATTCTTAATGTTTACACCTCAGTCAGACAGAAAAATTACGGACGAGCGCTGTTCAGTACAAGCGGAGTTGCAGGAATCGTTTTCTACGGCTCGGTTGTATTCGGACTTGTGGGACAAATGTTCCTCGGGCTTAATATTCTCACTCTCCCCTATGTGCTTTGTCTGATTGTTATACCGTTTATCCTTATCTTCTTCGGTGAACCGCTTACAAAACTCGTAAACGGAGAGCAGGACTGGAAGCCCGAAAGCTGGGGCGGATATATCGTTGAAAATCTTTTTGAATCCATTGAGGTTATTTTAAGCTATGTCACAAACACAATGAGCTTTCTTCGTGTAGGCGCATTCGTTCTTGTTCACGCAGGTATGATGATGGTAGTGTTTGTGCTTGCAGAAACCGTCGGCGGAGTCGGCTACTGGCCGATTGTCGTTTTCGGAAACGCACTCGTTATGGTTCTTGAGGCTTTGCTTGTTGCAATTCAGGTGCTTCGTCTTGAATATTATGAAATGTTCAGCCGTTTCTACTCGGGCGAAGGCAGACCTTATGAGCCTGTTAAATTAATAACAGAATAATTTTTTGGAGGAATTTACTATGTTACTTTTCAATTCATTAATGCTCGCACTTCCCATTGTATTTCTTATCGCTTCGGTAATCATCGCCGTTAAGGCTTTTGAAAAAGGTAAAAGCAGAAAGAAAACTGTTTTAATGCAGCTTGCTTCTTTCGCAGCAGTATTTGCAATCTGCTTTGTTTGTCCGTTAGTTGCAGGCGCAGCTACTGAGGACGCTGCTTCAGCTTCGGCTGCTGCAAGCGGCATGGCTTATATCGGTGCAGCAGTTGCAACAGGTCTTTCCTGCATCGGCGGCGGTATTGCCGTAGGTAACGCAGCTCCTGCCGCAATCGGCGCAACAAGCGAGGACCCCAAGGCATTCGGTAAGGCTATCATCTTCGTTGCTCTCGGTGAAGGTATCGCACTTTACGGTATGCTTATTTCAATTATGATTATCTCCTCAGTCGGCTGATGAATCCGACATAAAAAGGATTTGATACTATGAAATTTTTTCTTATAAGTGATAATGTTGATACAAAAATGGGTATGCGCTTTGCAGGCATTGAGGGCGTTGTCGTCCACGAAGAGGAGGACGTTCGCCGTGAGCTTACAAACGCAATGAACAGAGAGGACATTGCCGTTATTTTAATGACGGAGCACCTTGTTGCTCTCTGCCCCGACCTTGTATATGAGCTTAAACTGAACCGAAAGCAGCCGCTTATTGTTGAAATTCCCGACCGTCACGGCAACGGAAGAACAAAGGACAGTATTACAAAATACGTTCAGGACGCTATCGGAGTTAAGCTCTGATTATCGCAAATTGATTTGCTAAAGAGGTTATATATATGAATAAAACCGCAAAAACGGATAACTTTCTTAAAGCCATAAAAAAGTACGCTGACGAGCAGAGAAACGCCATGCGTACCGAGGTTGAGCAGTTAAAAGAGAAAAAAATCAAGGAAGCCGAGAAAAAGGCAAAGTACGACAGTGAAAAGCTTATCAAGGATAAGCTTGAAGCCAAGCGCAACGAAGAAACCTCAAGACTTGCTAAGCTTACACAGGAGGGTCAGAAAAAACTCTTTCTTGAAAGAGCCGAAATGACCGACAACGTGTTTAAGAAAGCGGAAGAAAAGCTTGCCCTATACACAAAAACAGCTGAGTATTCCGAAAAGCTTCTGGAAAGTGCAAAAAATGTTGCCGCTCTTTTCGGCGGCGAAAGCTGTACTCTTTACTTAAATGAAAAGGATATGGGTTTTGCTGACAGGCTCAAAGCACTTTTTGGCGGCGAAACAGAGGTTTTCACCGATAAAACAATTAAAATCGGCGGCTTAAAGGGTTACTGCAAGGCTCTCAGCATTGTGGCTGACGAAACGCTTGACAGCAAGCTCTATGCACAGAGAGAATGGTTTATCGAAAATTCAGGACTCAGCGTGCTTTGATTTTCACACTATTTTAACTGTTAATTTCAACCGAAAGAGATGGTAATATAAATGGAAAACAACAATGTTATATACGGAATTAACGGTCCTGTTGTTACCGTAAAGCAAGCCGACTGCTTTGAGATGATGGAAATGGTTCACGTCGGAGAGCAGAATCTTGTCGGCGAGGTTATCGGTATCACCGATGATTTTACTACCATTCAGGTTTACGAAGAAACAACAGGTCTTAAGCCCGGCGACCCCGTAAGGGGTACGGGAGCACCGATGAACGTGCTTCTGGGACCGGGTATTATTGACAATATTTTTGACGGAATTGAACGTCCCTTAAAGGCTATTGAGGAGCAGTCGGGCGCATTTATCAATCGTGGTGCTACCGTATCTTCGCTTGACGAAAACAAGCTGTGGAACGTCACAATGAAGGTAAAGGTCGGTGACAGACTCGAGGGCGGTCAGATTTACGCAACGCTCCCCGAAACTCCGATTATCGAGCATAGACTTATGGTACATCCCGAACTTTCGGGCGTTGTAACAAAGGTTATGCCCGACGGCGACTACAGGCTTTTTGATACGGTAGTTGTAATCAAGGACGACGAGGGCGCAGAGCACAACCTCACCCTCTGCCAGAAGTGGCCTATCAGAACTTCACGTCCCGTTAAAAACCGCCTTACTTCTTCTGTTCCGCTTATCACTGGTCAACGTGTAATCGACACGCTCTTCCCGATTGCAAAGGGCGGTACAGCCGCAATCCCAGGCGGATTCGGAACAGGCAAAACAATGACACAGCACCAGCTTGCAAAGTGGTGCGACGCTGATATTATTATTTACGTCGGCTGCGGTGAGCGTGGCAACGAAATGAGTCAGGTGCTTGAGGAATTCTCGGAGCTTATCGACCCGAAATCACAGCGCCCTATGACCGACAGAACGGTACTTATCGCAAACACCTCAAATATGCCTGTTGCGGCTCGTGAGGCTTCAATTTACACAGGTATCACTCTCGGCGAATATTACAGAGATATGGGCTACCACGTTGCTATGATGGCTGACTCAACCTCACGTTGGGCAGAGGCTCTGCGTGAAATTTCGGGCAGACTTGAAGAAATGCCTGCCGAGGAAGGCTTCCCTGCTTATCTTCCCTCTCGTCTTGCAGAATTCTACGAAAGAGGCGGACGTGCAGACGTATTAAGCGGCGGCGAAGGCTCGGTAACGCTTATCGGTGCTGTTTCTCCGCAGGGCTCTGACTTCTCCGAGCCTGTTACGCAGAACACAAAGCGTTTCACACGCTGTTTCTGGGCACTCGACAAGTCACTTGCTTATTCAAGACACTACCCTGCTATCAACTGGATGCAGAGCTACAGCGAATATTTCAACGACCTTGACCCTTGGTTCAAAGAGAATCTCGGTGAGGATTTTGTTGAATACCGCAACAGAATTAGCGCACTTTTGCAGGAAGAAAGCTCGCTTATGGAAATCGTAAAGCTCATCGGCTCGGACGTTCTTCCCGACGACCAGAAGCTTGTAATTGAAACTGCAAGAGTTATCAGAGTAGGATTTTTACAGCAGAACGCTTTCCACGCTGACGACACATTCGTTCCGCTTGAAAAGCAGAAGCTTATGATGAAAACAATACTTCACCTTTACAAAAAAGCAAAGGAAATCGTTGCAAAGGAAATTCCGCTTTCAAAGGTTCTGAATCTCGGACTGTTTGACAAGCTGACAAAGATGAAGTACGACATTCCCAACAGCAAGCCTGAAATGTTCGACGATTACATCAAGGAAATCGACGAAAAGCTTGCTTCATTACTCAAATAAGGAGGAAACGCACAATGATAATAAATTATGTAGGCGTAAAGGAAATCAACGGCTCGCTTATCGTAATGGACGGCGTTAAGGGCGTTTCCAACGAAGAAATCGTAGATATCCGCCTTGAAAACGGCACAACCAGACAGGGACGTGTCGTTCAGATTGAGGGCGAAAGAATTGTTGTTCAGGTTTTTGAGGGCACAAGAAGAATCAGCCTTAAGAACACAAGAACTACTCTTACGGGACGTCCTATGGAAATGCCGCTTTCGCCCGAAATTATCGGACGTGTGCTTGACGGCGCAGGCAGACCGATTGACGGACTGGGCGATATTTTTCCCGTAAAGCGTGAAAACATCAACGGAACTCCGATTAACCCTGTTTCACGTGTGTATCCGAAAAACTACATCAACACGGGTATCTCGACAATCGACACGCTTATGACACTTATCAGAGGTCAGAAGCTTCCGATTTTCTCGGGAACAGGTATGACTCATAACGATTTAGCCGTTCAGATTGTACGTCAGGCTAAAATCAGCGGTGCCGACAGCACAAACTTCGGCGTAGTATTTGCCGCAATGGGCGTTCAGAAGGACGTTGCCGAATACTTCAGAAGAAGCTTTGAGGAAAGCGGCGTTCTTTCGAGAGTTGTTATGCTCCTGAATCTTTCAAACGACCCGATTATTGAAAGAACACTTACTCCGAGATGTGCGCTCACAATTGCAGAATACCTTGCTTTTGAGCTTGATATGCACATTCTTGTAATTATGACTGATATGACCTCCTATGCCGAGGCTCTGCGTGAGTTCTCATCGTCAAAGGGTGAAATTCCCGGACGTAAGGGCTATCCCGGCTATCTTTATTCCGACCTTGCTTCTCTTTACGAGCGTGCAGGTATGATTAAGGGTCATTCGGGTTCGGTTACGCAGATTCCGATTCTTACAATGCCCAACGACGATATCACTCATCCTATCCCCGACCTTACGGGATATATCACCGAAGGTCAGATAGTTCTTGACCGTTCGCTTCAGGGACAGGGACTTTATCCGCCCGTAAGCGTTCTTCCGTCGCTTTCTCGTCTTATGAAGGACGGTATCGGCGAAGGCTACACAAGAGGTGACCATCAGTCGCTTGCAAACCAGCTTTTTGCGTCCTATGCAAAGGTTATTGACGCAAGGTCGCTTGCATCAGTTATCGGTGAAGAGGAGCTTTCCCCCACCGACAAGAAGTACATTGAGTTTGGTAAGCTGTTTGAATCTAAGTTTGTAAATCAGGGCTTTAACGAAAACAGAAGCATTGAACAGAGCCTTGACCTCGGCTGGGAATTGCTTTCAACGCTTCCGAGAGCAGAGCTTGACCGTGTTGACGACGCTATACTTGACAAGTACTACAAAGGCTGAGCCGTAAGGAAAGGAGTACAGGTGTATGGCAGTACAGGCAGTACCCACCAAGGGTAATCTGATGAACACCAAAAAGTCGCTTGCTCTTGCAAAGGTCGGATATGAACTTCTCGACAGAAAGCGTAACATTCTGATTCGTGAGATGATGACGCTGATTGACCACGCAAACGCTATTCAGCAGAAGATTGACAGCGCATATGAGGAAGCATACATTGCCTTGCAGACAGCCAATGTAACAAACGGATTTTGCGAGGACATTTCAAACTCCATTCCCTATGAGGACAGCTTAAAGCTCGACTCAAGGAGCGTAATGGGCGTTGAAATTCCGATTCTCACAATCGAAGAGCGTCAACAGCACGACTTTCTTCACTACGGTTTAAGGACTACAAACTCTGCAATTGACAAGGTTTACAACAAGTTTTCGGAGGTTAAGTACCTCACCGTAGAGCTTGCCGAGATTGAGAACAGCGTTTACAGACTTGCCGATTCAATCAAGAAAACGCAGAAACGTGCAAACGCTCTTAAAAATATTATGATTCCGAAATTTGAAGAAACTGTAAAGTTTATTTCAGACGCACTTGACGAAAAAGACAGAGAGGAATTCAGCCGTCTTAAAGTAATCAAGAAGAAAAAGCAGAAAGACGCCGCTTTCAAAAAGGCAAAGGAAGAAAATCAGGAACAAACGGCTTAAAATTCTATATGCACAACAAAACGGACATCACAATGATGCCCGTTTTTTATACACGCAGTTTTTTGTCCAAAATGTTTAACAATAAAAAGTATTAATCATCTACGCTGTACTTTTTCAAAACATAATCATATTTGACTGAATATTGCTTTCCGTCCTTTTCATAGTGGTAACTAATATATGAGTCCTCAAGATTTTGAAGTTCCTTCTCATCTTCTACTTTAACTAAATCATAAGGCTCAATTATTTCACGTCTGACTGTTCCTCTATCAGAAGTTTCTCCGGGTTCTGTGTCATAATTTGACCTGAAAATTACTTTTTCATTTGTTTCCTTATCAAGTTTCACCCAAATAATCGGACTAATAATTTTACAATCTGAATTATTCGTGTACCAGAATACAGCCTCTGAACCAACCATATCTACTGACAATTCAATATCATCAAGGGTAACATCTGAGCCCGATGTATTTACTGTTGTTTCCACCTGAGTTGTATCCTGTGTTTTTGAGCTTGATACAGTTTTATCAGACTGGCAAGCGGTAATACTCAAAGCTAAAACACATAATACAATTGAAGCTGTCAATTTTTTAATCATACCCTTTTTCAAGTTTTAAACCTCCCTATTTACGTAAAAAATAATCTTGTGTTCTATGACAAAAAACTATTCGTGTTTACAAAATTATATCATACTATCTTTTTAAAAGCAATGTTATCCTTAATAATTTATTTATTTTTATCCTTTTTAAGGATAATATAATCTTGGTGATGTATGATGTTGAATTCAAAGGCTATAGGAAGTAACATAAAAAAACACAGAAAGAGCAAAGGCTTTACACAGGCTCAGCTTGCAGAAATGATAGATATTTCAACTATTCATATGTCGCATATGGAAACAGGCTCGGTTTCTATGTCGCTTGAATGTCTGATAAAAATCTGCGACAGTCTTAATATTACTCCCGATGATTTGCTTTTGGGTGAATACAAGCTCAATTCAATTTCAGCCGCAAAACAGCTTACAAGTATTATGGATAATCTCACGGCTGACGAAAGAAAGCTGATTATAGATTTTGCAGAATTGTTAGAGAAGAATAAGATAAACAGGACTTAGTTAACTATATTTTAATGCAAAAACGGACATCACATTGATGCCCGTTTTTTACATAAAAATGTTTAAATTAAATTGATTGAAGTTATTTACTATTTTTTCTTCCCTTTCTTCCGTGCATTTTTTCATCATGGTTTATTCCCTTTACCTTGAACAGAATCAAATAGCCTGCGATAAGTGCAAGGAAGGTTGTCTGGGTGTAGAAAAGTGCATAGTCCTTACTGCTGAAATCGGGTGAATCGTGGTCTTTAAGCGAGCTGTCGGGTGATACGGTGTAGAGCGGGGTGTATTTGTCATCCTGCGAAGATATTACCGCTTCGTCAACGCTTGACGCAAATACCGTTGCCGCAGTGCAGGAAAACAGCACAGTAAGACATATTAAAACTACAGATAAAGCTTTTTTCATCTATTAACAACTCCGAATAATTTATTTGCAAGCTAAAAAATAACCATATACCAAAATTATACCACAGTTGATTTCCGTGTTCAACAATTTTGAAACAACAAAATCAACCGCTCACTGAAATTTATAGTGAGCGGTTATTTCTGTAGCTATTTAAATGTTCCGTTTGCGCTCAAATTCACAGGCAATACTTTTGCAAAGCTCACAATACTTTTCTAAAGCAAGCTCGTTTGCTTTAAGGTACATCTGCGCTGAATATGTGCCCCTGTCGGCAAGGATTTTGTGATAGACAAGGCCGTGCTGAGCTGTTATCTTTGCGGTAGTGTTGTGCGTAATTCCCGAGCATATCCTTCCCTTGTCAACAAGGATGTATTTCACTCCGCTTTGGTGCAGAAAATATGCAGTCAGGATTCCTGCAATACCTCCGCCGATGATTAAAACATCGGTATGAATATCACCGTCAAGCTTTGGAAACTGAGTCAGAGTTGCAGTCTGCTCCCAGACTGATTTTTTGGTGGTTTCACTTTTGATTTTATCTGCCATAGCGAAAATTACAGTTCTTCAAGGTCTGCCGCCGTAACGTCGTTTTCAAGATTATCCCTTGCAAGGTCGTTGTCAATTGTGGAATAAATCGGCGAAATCGGCTTTTCCTGTGTAAACGGAGTTGTATGATAAACCTTGAGCGACGGAGCTTTTGTTCCCGAAATAACAGGATTTGCTTTTTCATTGCCGTGCTTTGCCTTTCCCTGAATTTCAGGTACAGCCGCCGCTTCGTTTCGTGGCTGAGTATGGGTTCTTTCCATACGTTTCATTCCCTGTTTTGCCATTTTCATCACCTCGCAATTATTATGTGATATGATGATTGTTTTATGCAAAAAATCAAGGCAACACCGCACAATAATAATGTGAGGTATTGCCTTAAATTCATAATAATAATTTTAAATTAAATCTTGTCTGCAACTTCGCCCAAACGTTTATAGATGCTGTTTTCGGGGACGTATCCTCTTACGAACGAAAGCGGATAAACGTTTGTGTTTCTGCCGACAACCGAACCGGGATTCAACACGCTGTTACAGCCAACCTCAACGTGGTCGCCAAGCATTGCTCCAAACTTTTTAACGCCTGTTTCAACCTTTTCTTCCTCACAGAGCACCGTTACAAGGCTCTTGTCGCTCTTGAGGTTTGAGGTAATTGTGCCTGCACCGGTATGAGCCTTATATCCGAGAATACTGTCGCCGATGTAGTTATAGTGCGGCACCTGTACTCCGTCAAAGAGAATTGAATTTTTAAGCTCTGTTGAGTTGCCCACAACTGCACCTCTGCCTACGATTGCGCTTCCTCTGATAAAAGCGCAGTGGCGCACCTCTGCGTCCTCGCAGATGATGAGCGGACCGCCGAGATATGCCGACGGAAAAACAGTTGCGCTCTTTGCAACCCAGATGTTTTCTCCCCTCTGCTCGTAGATTTCGGGGTCAAGCGTTTTGCCGATTTCAATAATGAAATCCTTGATTTTCGGCAGAGCCTCCCAAGGATATTCAACGCTTTCAAGCAGTGGCTTTGCTATTGTTTTGCTGTAATCAAAAAGTTTATTTGCAAGCAGATTTTCATTGCACATTTTAGTATACTTCTCCCATAAAATATTTTAAAATTATGTTTTAAACCTCGACAAAGAACAGCCAGTAGCCGTTTGCGTCCTTGCCTGCAACAAACTCCACTCCGCAGCTTTCGTATTTTGAAAACACGTATGTTTTGCCGTTTTGCGGATTAATAACAGACGCACAGCCGCCTGCGTGTTTCCACTTTTCGGAAAACACGTTAAAGCCCTTAATCAGAAAGCTGTCCTTTGAGGTTTTGCCGACAAACCTATAATTCTTCTGCATTATCATCAACCTTCTTGTATTTTAAGTCGCCCGACAGCTTTTTATCAAACCCTGCTTTTCTGAAAATCACAACGGTAACTATTGCACAGATTACACCGAGTAAAATTCCGCAAAGCACGTCGGACGGAAAGTGAACATAATTATAAAGCCTTGAAAATGCAATCAGTACGGCAACTGCAAGGGCAGGAATTCCAAACCTTTTGTCACGCATCAGAAGCACCGTTGCCGCCGCAAATGACGAACAACTGTGCCCCGACGGAAAGCTGTAGCCGCTCGGAGCCTTAATAAAAGGCACTACCGACGGATTTACAACAAACGGTCTTTCACGTGCGATAAGGTGCTTCAGTCCTATTTCGCCGATTAAAAATCCTACTAAGACTGCACACAACACCATAACGCCCGTTGCCCTTGTTTTGCGAAAGCACATCATAATCACCGACGCAATAATCCATATGCCGCCTGCTTCGCCGATATAACTGAAAAAAGCCAGCACATAATCAAGGAAAACACATTTAAAAGTATTCTGAATAAAATCAAGAATCGAAAAATCTATTGACTGAATAATTTGAAAAAAATTCAAATAGAACACCTCTTAATAATTATACCAAACAATTTAAACATTTTCAACACAATTATTAACATTGATGTGATTTTTTTATTGATTAATTTCAAATTGTTTCAGTTTTGAATAAAGCATTTCATCGACAACCGCTTCAATTTCCAAGCCCTCGGAAACGTATTCCTCGCAGATTAGCGTACCTTTTGTACGGATATCGTTTGCAAGTCCTGCGCTTGCAAAGGGAATGAGCAGTTTTACACGCTTCATTCTGACGGGAAGATTATCGTCAATCGCCTGCAAAAGCCTGTCTATGCCGGCACCGTTCTTTGCGCTTATGCGGATATACGAGCAAAAGTCCTGTGCCAATACTTCGTCCTTTACCAAATCGCACTTGTTCAGAACGGTTATAATCGGTCTGTCGCCGCAACCGAGGGATTCAAGCAAAACGGTTGTAACCTGCATATGCGTTCTCGCCTCTTCACTTGATGCGTCGCATACATTTAAGATTATGTCCGACTGCGCCGCCTCTTCAAGCGTTGAGCGGAAAGCTTCAACAAGGTGGTGCGGAAGTCTGCGCACAAGACCTACTGTGTCTATCAGCATCACAGTAACTCCGCTCGGCAGTCTGAGCGCACGTGAAGTCGGGTCAAGCGTTGCAAAAAGCTTGTCCTGTGCAAGCACACCTGCGTCGGTTAAATAATTCATAAGCGTTGACTTTCCTGCGTTTGTGTAGCCGACAATCGCAACGGTGATTACGCCGTCCTTTTCTCGCCTTTTACGTAGCATACTGCGGTGCTTTTCAAGGTCTGAGAGCTCCTCTTTCAGCGTTTCCATTCTGCGCCTGATGTGACGTCGGTCGGTTTCAAGCTTTGTTTCACCCGGACCTCTTGTACCGATACCGGCACCGAGCCTTGACATAGCAATTCCCTTTCCCGTAAGTCGTGGGAGCATATACTTGAGCTGAGCAAGCTCTACCTGTAATTTACCCTCTTTTGAGCGTGCCCTCTGTGCAAAAATATCGAGTATAAGCGTTGTGCGGTCAATTACTCTTACGTCGGTTTCAGCTTCCATATTTTTAATCTGAGTAGGCGAAAGCTCGCTGTCAGCTACGATTAAATCAATCTCCTGTGCTTTGCAGATTTCTGTGATTTCGGCAAGTTTTCCTGTTCCGACGTATGTTGCAGTTTCAACCTTATTCAAGTTCTGCGTAACCGAAAAAACGGGGTCTGCTCCTGCGCTTTTTACAAGCTCAAACAGCTCCTCAAGAGAAGCCTGAGCGTCATATTCTCCCGTATCAACGCTGACAAGCAGTGCACGGGTGATTTTTTCTTCATTACTTTTAAGTTCCATTTTTACTCCTTAAAATACTGTTACATTAATTCAAAATAGCCATTGCCCACATAATCGGAGCGAGTAATATACAAATAGCTAAAAATATTTTGATAATTATTCTGTATATTGAAAAACTGAGATATTGTTTTTCGCTAAATTCTAACTTTGCTTTTTCTTTATACTCTTTGGTTAAAAAATCATCTTTAAGAAAATTGATAATCAAAAATTCATACGTCAAAAATATTGCAATAGGAAAATATACATTAATTTCTTTTTCTGATGCAAGCGAAACTATAACTATCGAAATAAAAGAAATAAACATTCCGACTATCATTCCGATATGTATTTTCCATAATTTACGCATTTTCAGCACCCCCATAAATGCAATTTTAAATGATTAATGGCATAAATCTTTATTTCTAATGCTTTACTATTTTTCCAATTAGTAGTATAATATATCAGTATTAATTTGTAAATGACAGACTTTACAATTTTTCAAATATTTTTCCGAGGTCTTATATATGGATAAAAAATATGACGTCATTATCGTCGGCACAGGTGCGGCAGGCTTATATGCGGCGCTGAATTTTCCAAAGGACATAAGCGTTCTTCTCGTTTCGAAGCGTGATTTGCCGCTTTCTAACAGTTCGCTCGCACAGGGCGGTGTTGCCTGCGTGCTCGACACCGTTCACGACAACTACAAGCTTCATATCAATGACACACTGATTGCAGGAAAGTACAAAAACAACCTCTCAGCTGTTGAAAAGCTTGTTTCGGAAGGTCCTGCCGATGTAATGAGAATCAAGGAGCTGGGCGTTGATTTTGACCTCAACCCCGACGGTACTATGTGCAAAACCCTTGAGGCAGGTCACAGCCGCCACAGAATTGTTCATCACAAGGACTCAACAGGCAAGGCTATTGTTGACGGACTTATTGAAGTTGTGCGCACTCTTCCCAATGTTACTATTTGCGACAATGCGCTTGTATATTCAATCGACAAAGCTCTGAACGGCTTTTACATAAGCATTTTAAAGGACAGCAAAAGCTTTCATTACGGTTGCAGCTACTGTCTGCTTGCAACGGGCGGAATAGGCAGAGTTTATAAATACACGACAAATTCCGCAATTGCAACGGGTGACGGAATTGCGTTTGCCTATTTGCTCGGCGCAAAGATAAGCCACCTTTCACGTGTGCAGTTCCACCCCACCGCTTTTGCCGCCGACAAGGACAGAGAGCGTTTCCTGATAAGCGAGGCTGTTCGTGGAGAAGGCGCTGTTCTTCTCAACTGTAACGGAGAACGCTTTGCCTTTGACTACGACAGCAGAGGCGAGCTTGCTCCGAGGGACGTTGTTTCAAACGCAATTATACGAGAATCAATTAAGACAAAGAGCGAGAATTTCTACCTTGATATTACGGACAAGCCTGCCGAGTTTCTCAAAGAGAGATTCCCGATGATTTATTCGAGATGTCTTGAAGAAGGCGTTGACATTACCAAAGACAGGATTCCTGTTTTTCCCTGCCAGCACTATCTTATGGGCGGAATTAACGTTGACCTTGACGCCAAAACCTCGATTGATGGACTCTATGCCGCAGGAGAATGTGCTCACACAGGTGTTCACGGCGCAAACCGCCTTGCAAGCAACTCACTTCTTGAAGCTCTTGTATTTTCACGCTCGGCGGCACAGGACATTACACGCAGAATTGAAAAATACGGCAGAAAGCCGCTCGGAAACGAGCCTGCTTACAAACCAATTGAGGGTAATCCTATTCCTCACGGTTATCGTTCACAGATAAGAGAAATTCTGCAGGACACTTATTTTGTAATTCCGAAGCCTGATAAATACGACGAAAGCTATGAAAAAGTTGAAAAAATTGTTGACGCACTTTTCAGCGAGAATTACGAAATCACATCTGACCTTGTTGAAGCCAGAAGCATTGCAATTGTTGCAAGCATAATTCTTGAAGAAGTACGGGAGGGCATTAACCTATGATATTAAACAGCATTTACGTTGACAACCTTATCAAAACAGCTTTACTTGAGGACATTAACTACCTTGACACAACAACAGATTATCTGATTGACGAGGAGCAGGAAAACACAGCAAAATTTCTTGCAAAAAGCGACGGTGTGCTCTGCGGTCTTGAAGTTGCTTTAAGAGTTTTTGATATTTTACAGCCGACAGGTTTTGAGGTAAAGACCTATAAAAAAGACGGTGACAAGCTTACAAAAGGCGACATCATCGCAGAAATCCACGGCAAGACAAGAACGATTTTAAAGGGCGAGCGCACAGCTCTTAACCTCATTCAGCATATGAGCGGTGTTGCAACGGCAACAAACAAGGCTGTTGAGCTGGTAAAGGGCACTAACGCATCAATTGCCGACACAAGAAAAACTCTCCCCGGATTAAGACCTTTGCAAAAGTACGCAGTAACAGTCGGCGGCGGCAGAAATCACCGCTACAATCTTTCCGACGCCGCTATGCTAAAGGACAATCACATTGACGCAGGCGGTGGAATTGCAAACGCTGTTGCAAAGCTCAAGACAAAGCTCGGTCATATGACTAAGATTGAGCTTGAGGTAAGAAATCTTGACGAGTTACAGCAGGCTCTTGACGCTAAGGTTGATGTAATTATGCTTGATAATATGAGCACAGAGATGATGAAAAAGGCTGTTGAAATTACCGACGGCAGAGCATTGCTTGAAGCAAGCGGCGGAATCACAGACGAAAGGCTGCGTGAAATTGCCGAAACAGGCGTTGACATTATATCAATGGGCGCACTCACTCACTCTGTAAATGCGTTTGATATTTCTCTTAAAATTGCAGACTGATAAAAAATACGGGAACAGCACACGTTGTTCCCAACATTATTATAAAGGGGTATTTTATGAATTAAAAATTTGATTATCCCTTGAAATTAGCTGAAATGATTAGCTTATTTTGTGAGATAAACCATAATTTGTCGAGTGCCTCGACGGGCAAATCGAGTGGAAAAATCGGATTGTTTGGATAAAACGGTTGCCCGAATTATAGATTGATATATCGGTAACGTTTTTGTGAGCGACGAGGGCGTCGCTCGCTACGATTTTGCACAAACGTTTCATTTACAGTCGTAGGGACACGGCGTGCCGTGTCCGTGTTGACTATCAAACGCAACCGAATATATCATTATTATAGTAACAAACAAACCTTTCCGTAGGGGACGGGTTCCTACACGTCCCTTTCACAAAAATTGCAATGCAATTTTTGTGTGGACACGGCACGCCGTGTCCCTACGTCAACGTTACTATAATTCCAACGACAAATTATTGTTTAGCGGATTAAAAGTAATAACCATAAAATTATTATGCTGTGCGAAAGTGCAGTTATGATTGCACTTTAATTTGGATAAAACGACAAATACAGACAATAACAAAGCAATTTTTTTGTTGAACTATAGAGCAAAAAATGGTATTATTTTCTCAGTGTTCGCCTTCTTGGCAACAATATTGGGGAGGAATATGGAATGTTAAGGGATTTAAAACCTACGGACAGGGTTTGCGGTTTTGATGTACGACCGGGTCATTATCTTGTAAACGGTGCGACACCTGTTCGAGGAGGAGTTAATTTTACGATAACCTCTTTTTCAGCGACCTCGTGTACTCTGCTGCTTTTTAAACCACTTGAAAAAGAGCCTTATGCAAAGATTCCGTTTCCAGAATCATACAAAATCGGCAAGACTTACTCAATGATTGTTTTCGGTCTTGAAATCAATGAGTTTGAATACGCTTATTCGCTTGACGGTCCGTATGATGAGAGCAAGGGTTTGCTGTTTGACAAGAAAAGATATGTTCTTGACCCTTATGCAAAGGCTGTAACAGGTCAGAGCGGCTGGGGCAACAAGCAGGAGAGCGAATGCACATACAAGGCTCGTGTTGTTTCAAACGACTACGACTGGGGCAATTTTAAAAAGAAAAATCTTCCTCTTGAAGAGCTTATTATATATGAAATGCACGTCAGAGGCTTTACTCAGGATAAGTCATCAGGCGTAAAGCATAACGGTACCTTTGCCGGAATAAAGGAAAAAATTCCTTATCTTAAGGAGCTTGGCATTAACGCTGTTGAGCTTATGCCGATTTTTGAATTTGACGAAATGGGCTCATCACGTACATTTAACGGTGAAAAGCTGTTTGATTACTGGGGCTACAACACTGTTTGTTTCTTTGCTCCGAACACAAGCTATGAATCCGACCACGAGCACCACCGTGAGGGCAGAGAGCTTAAAAGCCTTATCCGTGAATTGCAGGAAAACGGAATCGAAGTTATTCTGGACGTTGTTTTCAATCACACGGCTGAGGGCAACGAATTAGGTCCTCACTTTTCATTCAAGGGACTTGACAACAACATTTATTATATGCTCACTCCCGACGGAAAATATTACAATTTCAGCGGCTGCGGAAATGTACTCAACTGCAATCACCCGATGGTTCAGCAGTTTATTCTGAATTGTCTGCGTTACTGGGTTGCACAGTACAGGGTTGACGGCTTCCGTTTTGACCTTGCTTCAATCCTCGGACGCAACGAGGACGGCTCGCCTATGGACAAGCCTCCTCTGCTCAAAAGTCTTGCGTTTGACCCGATTTTAAACAATGTAAAGCTGATTGCCGAGGCTTGGGACGCAGGCGGACTTTATCAGGTCGGAAGCTTCCCCTCGTGGAACAGGTGGGCAGAATGGAACGGCAAATACCGTGACGATATGCGCAGATTTTTAAAGGGTGACGACAATCTTGCGTGGGCGGCAGCTCACAGGCTGACAGGCTCAAAGGACCTGTATGACCCTGCCTACAGGGGCAACAATGCGTCTGTAAACTTCATCACCTGTCACGACGGTTTTACCCTTTATGATATGTATTCCTACAACGAAAAGCACAATTACAAAAACGGCTGGAACAACACAGACGGTGCAAACGACAACAACAGTTGGAACTGCGGTGCCGAGGGAGAAACAAACGACAATAACATAAACGAGCTTCGCCGTAAGATGTGCAAAAACGCTTTTGCAACACTTATGTGCAGCAGAGGTGCGGCACTGTTCCTTGCAGGTGATGAATTCTGCAACACGCAGTTCGGCAACAACAACGCCTACTGTCAGGACAACATTACTTCGTGGCTTGACTGGAGCAGAAAAGAAAAGTACGAAGATGTTTATGAATTTTTCAAATATATGATTTCATTCCGCAAGCGTTTTAAAGTTATTACGGCTAACAGACGTGAAGCAACCTGCAGTCTGCCTCCCGAAAGCATACATTCCTGCATTCCCTGGAACACCGAGTTTGACTCAAACACCAGAATGATTGGTGTTATGTACGCAGGTGCAGACAGCAAAAATCCTGCACTTGACGAGATTGTATATTTCGGAATAAATGCATACTGGAACGACGTAAACGTTGAGCTCCCTGCACTTCCGACAGGTTATGTTTGGAAACTATATGTTGATACAGGCAGAAGCAGAAACGATGTTATTGCAGAAGATAAAAACATTCTTCTTTATAACCGCAGAATCACAATGCACGGCAGAACAGTTATAGCCGCCGTTGCACAAAAACAGTATTAATAATTCAGCATAAATTAATAAATACCACCCGTTTTTGATGGGTGGTATTTATTTTGTTCAATTATTTTGTTCAATTATTTTGTTCAATTATTTAATTGTAATCATTCAATTCCGAATTACGCATTACAATTCCGAATTAACTTATCCTGCCGCAGTACCGTCAAGCGAAACTATGAGTCCTGCGATGTATTTCTGAATATCGGTTGCATTGTTAATGTCTATTTTGCTGTACGCTTCACCGACAATTGCGTTGCTTTTCTGTACCGACGAAAGCTCCTCATCACCGACAAGCCATTTTTCAATAAGTGTAACGTCCAAAATGCTTACCGTTCCGTCAAGATTTACGTCGCCTTTAATAAACACGCTGTAGTTAAAAAGCTCGCCTGTTGCAACTCTTTCCTCTGTTTCCAAATTTACAAATTTTAGTCCGTATTTGTCGGCATAGTTTTCTGCCGGAGTACCAGGGTAGCCGTTAATCACAAAGTCAGGTATCATAACCGATTTGTAGTCAAGCTCGCTCATTCCCGTATAAGCGAAGGCATTTTCTCCGATTTCTTCGACATTTCTGCCCAGCGTCACGCTCATAAAACCGCAGTGTGAAAACGCTCCGATACCGATTTTCTTAACGCTGTCGGGCAGGATAAGGTCGCAAAGGCTTATGCAGTTGTAAAACGCCCTTTCTCCTATTTTGCAAAGTGAATTTCCGAATTCAATATTTTTAAGCTTTGTGCAGTTTCCAAAAGCGAAGATTCCGATTGATTTAAGACTGTCGGGGAGCTTTACGTCCGTAAGTTCAAAGCAATCGCTGAATGCTCCGCCCTCAAGCTTTTCAACACCTTCTTCAACAACAACTTTTTTAAGCGCAGGCATTCCCATAAATGTACTCTCTGAAATGCTCTTAATTTTTCCCGGAATTGTTATTGAGGTTATTTTGTCGGAATACGTTATATTTGAGCTGAAGTACTCGGAAATGCCCGCAATTTCCTTGCCGAACATCGTGGAAGGTATTACCATTTCGGGTGAATCTCCGTTGTAGGAAAGCAGATATAACTCCCCTGTTTCCAAATTGCCCGTAACGCCGTAATCTCCGCTGTCGGACATATCACAGACTATATCAAGATAAACATCTCCGCTTGTGTCATCAACAACATAAACATTGCCGTCATTTGACAACTGCTTTCCGTTAGCTTTTACAGAGGTAATTATACCGATAAAGCTTTCAACCGTACATTTGCCGTCTGCCAGTTTAATTCTCGGAACCGAACCCTCGCTTGACGACAACAGAGTAACTGTCAAATTTCCGTCATAAACCATATTTTCGGAATAAAGCTCAACACCGTTTGCAGTGCAGTTTTCAGCCGTTGTTTCAAAGCCGTTTAAAAAGTACAGTCCTGCTGAATTAACTGCGTAAACCTTTGAATCCGTAATACATAGATTTGTTAAATGGCATTCCGAGAGATATGCGCCTATAATTGCGGCTGATTTTGCATTTACCTTACAGTTTGACACCTCGCAGTTTTCAATTACAGAGTCAGTGCAGTAATTCGAAATAAGCGTTGCGCAGTCGCCGGCAGTTACAGAACAGTTTTCAAAAACAATATTCTTAACCGTTGCTTTGTAAAGTCCGCCAAACAAGCCTGAGTTATATTCTTCCTTTGAATCAATCACAAAATTGCTCATTTTGTGTCCGTTTCCGTCAAATATTCCGCTGAACTGATTTTTGGTAAAAATCGTCTGAATTTCTTTTCCGCCGAAGTCCAAATCAGCATTAAGGACAATTTTACTTATGCTGCTGTCACCATTGTTTTCTACTTTATCTATGAGCCTGAAGTAGTCATCAACGCTGTTAATAGTAAATGTAAAATTCTTCACCTTGTCAACACTGCATTTCAGCAGGCAATATTCGTTGTCAATGCTGTTTTGCGTAGCATTTTCATCATTAAGAAGTTCTTTTGCAGAATTAAGACTTGCGTTAAGCTCTTCAATAATTTCTGCGCTGACATCTTTGTCGGGAGTAATCTCCTCGCCCGTATTTACAAGCTCTTCAAGCTCTGTTTTGTTAACTTTTCCGTCATTTGAGGTGTAAACCTTTATTGCAGCATAACCGCATTGCCATTTGTCGGCAACGTCAGTCCAGCTTTCACCGTTTGTAATACAATAGCTTCTGCCCGAAACCTCGTTATTGCTGTCAGATTTGAAATTTAATAAAAGGTTTGACTTGCTTATAACCACAATTGAAAACGTATCTCCTGCGTTGAGTCTGATATTTTCGGGACATTCTACAGTGTGAATTCCCGTAAAGTCAAACGAAGCGTCAAAGCTTGATAAAAGCTTTCCGTCCTGAGGCGAGGTAAATCCGCTGTTAAGCTTGTAAATCTCAATTTTTACGTCAGATGCACCTACCGTTTGCAGGCAAACCTGCTTTAACACCTCGTCGGACTCGGCTGTAAAAACATTTGCGGCTGACTCAACATCAATGCCTGCAAATGACGTAACCTGATGCTGATAGATATTGTCAAATTCTTCAACGCTCTGCATTTCATAGCTTGCAACACAGCTTAAAGGCGTTTCATATGACATCCAGAAATAGCCCTTATAGCCGTCAGCGGTGCTGCAATTTTCTTCGCCCCAACTGTTTTTGCAAAGCCACGCACCGTCATTTTCAGGCTGCATCTCGGGATTGAAATTCTCACTGCTGTAGCTGTCGTCCCAGCCTACAACAGCAACAAGATGTCCCTGACCGTACACACCGTCAATCGGGTTACCGTTGTCGTAATAAGCCTGCATTCCGTCAACCATATATGTGTTTGCAGCAAAGCAACTGTAATTAATCGCTACAGCGCCATTTTCCATAACAGTTTTCTTGATGAGCGCGTTGTCATTATTAAGCTCACTGTAATCTTTCAGACGATAGTCCGAATAAAACCGAAGTCCCTCGGGACAGCCTGAATATATCTGTTCATATGGCAAAAGGCTTTCGGGATATACACCAAAGCCGGCACTTAGTCCCTGCGCAACAATGTCAGCCGTACCGCCGCCGCTTCCCTTTGTAGGGTCCTGCATATAGTCGCCGTAAAGCGGTGAGCTTTCATCGTCAAAGTTTGTGTGGATATACCACGTATGACCTCTCTCGGAAAGGTCGAGCGTTTTATATGGATTGTCGCCCTCTTTTGCCGACAGCTCACTCTGAGAAAGAATATTTGACTCCATTGACGCAGTAGAAGCAAAATCCCAACACAAGCCCTCACTGCCCTGATTTCTGACAGACGTAACTCTGTTGTAATCACGCAAATCATATTCTGATGGCAAAGTGCTTTCGTTTACTTCAACATCATTGTTAAGTGACTCAACGTCAACCTCTTCACCGTTTTCATTATAATATGATAAGAGATTGTTGTTATTAACAGCACGTATGTATTGCAATTTCTGCTCATTTTCAGCCGCACTGACCGAAAACACAGACACACTTCCGCCTGCAATAAGAGTACACAAAAGCAACGATACTATTTTCTTTTTCATAGTATTCCTCCCAACATATTTATTGTTATGCCTTTGCCTGTATTATAATTTAAAAAAGTCAGATTGTCCATATTTTTCCTGATTTACTTGAAAAATAAATTAAAAATGCTTATAATATTTTCAGAAACCTGTCAAGGAGGTTCGTATGGAAGTTAAAACAATCAGTGTAAACGGCAAGGAATATAAAATTATAAAACTGCTCGGCAAGGGCAAGGGCGGATATTCCTACCTTGCAACCGACGGAAAAAACAAATATACTTTAAAGCAGATTCACCACGAGCCTTGCTCGTATTATCAGTTCGGGGATAAAATTCAATCGGAAATAAACGACTACAAAAGGCTGAAAAATATCGGAATTGCTATGCCCAAAATGCTTGACGTTGACGTTGAAAACGAACGCATTTTAAAGGAATACATTGATGGTGAAACAATATTTGACCTCGTTTTGCAGGAGAAAATGAAAGACGAATATATTGAGCAGGTCAAAGCTATGTGCGCTTTGCTCTACCCTCAGAACACAAACATTGACTACTTCCCCACTAACTTTATCGTGCAGAACGGCAAAATGTATTACATAGACTACGAGTGCAACGACTATATGGAGGAATGGAATTTTGAAAACTGGGGCGTAAAATACTGGAGCAAAACGCCCGAATTTTTAGAATATGTAAGCAAAAACAAAAGCAATTCTTGATTTTATAATACAGTTATGGTAAAATAGAATGGTATAGTATATAAGGGACGTCTGGGAAGCCGTCCCCTACGATTACAAATAAACCGAAAGGATTGATTATAATGAAAAGTTCAGTTTTAAAGGACGGCGTTAATGCCGCTCCCCAGCGTACGCTTCTTCACGCTTTAGGTCTTACAGATGAAGAAATCAAAAAGCCTTTAATCGGTATCGTAAGCTCCAAGAACGATATCGTGCCCGGTCATATGAATATTGACAAGGTCGTTGAGGCTGTAAAAATGGGCGTTGCCCTTGCAGGCGGCGTTCCGATAGTATTCCCTGCAATTGCAGTCTGCGACGGTATTGCAATGGGTCACGAGGGTATGAAATACTCTCTCGTTACACGTGAGCTTATTGCCGACTCAACCGAGGCTATGGCCAAGGCACACGCTTTTGACGGTCTTGTTATGGTCCCCAACTGTGACAAGAACGTTCCCGGACTTCTTATGGCGGCGGCAAGACTCAACATTCCCTCAATCTTTGTCAGCGGCGGTCCTATGCTTGCAGGCAGAGTAGACGGTAAGAAAATCAGCTACTCTACTGTTTCCGAAGCTGTTTCACGCTTTAAGGTTGGCGAAATTGACGAGGAAAAGCTAAGCGAATATGAAAACAACGCTTGTCCGACCTGCGGTTCCTGCTCGGGTATGTTCACTGCAAATTCAATGAACTGCCTTACAGAGGTTATCGGTATGGGACTTAAGGGCAACGGCACGGTTCCCGCTGTTTACTCACAGCGTTTACAGCTTGCAAAACACGCAGGTATGCAGATTATGGAGCTTGTAAAGAACAACATCCGTCCACGTGACATTATGACTGAGGAAGCATTCAGGAATGCTCTTACCGTTGATATGGCTCTCGGATGCTCAACAAACACAATGCTCCACCTCCCTGCTATCGCTCACGAGTGCGGAATTGACTTGCATCTCGACATTGCAAATGAAATCTCCACAAAGACTCCAAACCTCTGTCACCTTGCACCCGCAGGCGAGCACTTTATTGAGGAGCTAAACGAAGCAGGCGGAATTTACGCAGTAATGCACGAGCTTACAAAGCTTAACCTTATCAACACCTCACTCCTCACCTGCACAGGCAAGACTGTCGGTGAAAACATTGAGGGCTGTGAAATCAGAAACACCGAAATCATCAGAACAGTTGAAAACCCCTACAGCAAAACAGGCGGTATTGCAGTATTAAAGGGCAACCTTGCTCCCGACGGCTGTGTTGTAAAGAGAAGCGCTGTTGCAGAAGAAATGATGCACCACAAGGGCTTTGCAAGAGTATTTGACTGCGAAGAGGACGCACTCAACGCAATTTACGACGGCAAAATCAACGAAGGCGACGTTGTTGTTATCCGCTACGAAGGACCTAAGGGCGGTCCCGGAATGAGAGAAATGCTCAACCCGACCTCTGCAATTATGGGAAGCGGTCTTGGTAACTGCGTTGCACTTATCACAGACGGACGTTTCTCGGGTGCTACAAGAGGTGCCGCAATCGGTCACGTTTCACCCGAAGCCGCAGTTGGCGGTCCTATCGCTCTTATCGAGGAAGGCGACACAATCGAAATCGACATTCCTGCTAACACAATCAACGTGCTTGTTTCCGACGAAGAGCTTGCAAAGCGCAAGGCGGCTTGGACCCCCAGACAGCCGAGAATTACCTCGGGTTACCTCTCACGTTATGCTAAGCTTGTTTCTTCGGGTGCACAGGGCGCTGTTCTTGAATAAACCGTAAATTTGCACAAAACAAAATACATAAATTTATGCTATTTACAGCAATAAATCTTCAAAAAAAGCAATATGCACAATTCACCCTCTGCTCTATTGGGCAAAGGGTGAATTTTTTTATTTTGCTCAATTTCGGTTGTTTATTTTATACAAATATGATATAATAATTTAGACTTAGTTCATACAATTGTTTAAATTGATAAAATAACGTCGATTTTTAAATATTGTAACAACGAAAGGAGTTTTCATTTTTGAAACAATATGACGCTAAAAAAATATTAAATATTGCTCTCGCCGGACACAGCGGCTGCGGCAAAACCTCGGTTGCCGAGTCAATTCTCTATCTTTCAAAGGTCAGCGACCGTCTGGGAAAAATTGCCGACGGCAACACAATGCTCGACTTTGACGCTGAAGAAATCAAACGTCAGGCATCAATTATGACGGCTGTTGCTCCCATAGAGTGGAAGAACACAAAGATTAATCTTATCGACACTCCCGGTCTTTTTGACTTTGCAGGCGGCGTTGCAGAGGGTATGCGTGCCGCTGACACTGCTCTGATTGTAGTATCAGGCAAGGACGGCGTTAACGTAGGAACGGAAAAGGCTGTTGAATCCGCTACAAAAGCAGGTCTTACCAAGGTGTTCTTTGTAAACGGTCTTTGCGACGAGGACGCTCGTTTCTACCGTGTATTTGAAAATCTCAAGGCTACGTTCGGTCCGTCCGTCTGCCCCGTTGTAGTGCCCTATATCGTTGACGGTCAGGCTAATACATACGTTAATCTCTTTGACTACAAGGCTTATGAATATGCAACCGACGGCTCTGTAAAGCCTACTGCGCTCCCCGATATGGGAAGCAGACTCGAGGGACTTAGGGAGGCTATCAAGGAAGCCGTTGCAGAAACAAGCGAGGAATTGCTTGACAAGTTCATTATGGGTGAGGAATTCACCCCCGAAGAAATTATCCTCGGTGTAAGTCAGGGCGTTAAGGACGGCACAATCTGCCCCGTATTCTGCGGTGACGCTCACAACACCTTTGCTATTGACCAGCTTCTCAACAGCCTTACGTGGCTTGCACCGTCAGCCGCTGACAAGGGCGACGAAATCGGCGTTGACGTAAACGGTGAGCCTGTTGAGGTTTCCGTAAATGAAAACGGCGCCACTGCGGCTGTTGTTTTCAAGACTGTTGCCGACCCGTTTATCGGCAGACTTTCATACATCAAGGTCGTTTCGGGCAAGGTAGCTCCCGACACACCCCTTATTAATATGCGCACAGGCTCGCAGGAGCGAGTTACAAAGGTACTTGCAATGTGCGGCAAAAAACAGATTGACGTTGATTACATCGGCGCAGGCGACATCGGTGCAATTCCGAAGCTTTCCTCAACGAAGACGGGCGACACGCTTTGCTCACCGCTTCGCAAGGTTGTGCTTGACGGAATCGACTACCCTGTTTCGTCCTACACAATGGCTATTTATCCTGCTAAAAAGGGTGACGAGGATAAGGTGGCTCAGGCTCTTACAAAGCTTTGCGACGAAGACCCGACAATCAAGTTTGTTACAAACCACGAAACCCACGAAATGGTAATTTCAGGACTCGGCGAACAGCACCTTGACGTTGTAATTTCAAGACTTAAAGCAAAGTACAATGTTGACGCTTCGCTTCAGAAGCCGAAGATTGCATACAGAGAAACAATCCGTAAAAAGGTTAGTGCACAGGGCAGATACAAGAAGCAGTCGGGCGGCCACGGACAGTTCGGCGATGTATGGATTGAATTTGAGCCGTTTGATACCGACGACCTCGTATTTGCTGAGCGTGTAGTCGGTGGTGCCGTTCCCAAAAACTTCTTCCCTGCCGTTGAAAAGGGACTTCGTGATTCAATCAAGAAGGGCGTGCTTGCAGGCTATCCGACAGTAGGCATCAAGGCTACGCTTTACGACGGCTCGTATCATCCTGTTGACTCCTCCGAAATGTCGTTTAAGACTGCGGCAAGCCTTGCATACAAAAACGGTATTCCAAACGCTTCTCCGACGCTGTTAGAGCCTATCGGAAGTCTTAAGGCTTATGTTCCCGACGCAAATATGGGCGACGTAATGGGCGAGGTTAACAAGCGCAGAGGCAGAGTGCTCGGTATGTCTCCTGCCGAAAACGGAATGCAGGTTGTTGAGGCAGAAGTGCCGATGGCTGAAATGAGCGACTTCTCAACGTTCATCAGGCAGATTACTCAGGGCAGAGGCTCGTTTGAGCTTTCATTTGCACGCTATGAGGACGCACCTGCAAACGTAGCGCAGAAAATTATTGAGAAAGCAAAGGCTGAAATGACGGAATAAACAGATAATTTTTCAGGGACGGAGATTTTCCGTCCCTGTTTTTTTTGATATGTCAGTTATAAACGATAATTTGTCGAGTGCCTCGACGGGCAAAATTAATGATTGTAGCGGCGAACTGTGTTCGCCATATTTCATAAATTGCGTTGCAATTTATGAAACGGGACGTCAAGGATGCCGTCCCCTACGGCTAAAGAGGAAACGTTTGTATTCTATCCGTAGGGAACGGTACGGCAGTCGCCCAAAACCCCTCAGTCCCCTTATTAAGGGGCAGAAACCCCTGTGTCGTTCCTAACTGACGTTCATCTAACTTATGTAGGAACAACACAGGGGTTGTTCCCTACACTAAAAAACTAAACGTTACCTATATATCAACTTAAAAGTCGGGTTACAATTTTATCCAAACAATCCGACTTTTCCGCTCGAATTGCCCGTCGAGGCACTCGACTAAATTATCGTTACTTTTCGCTTGTCTGTGGAAATAATATTCTCCTCGTTGAGCTTTTTGATTTCCCTCATCATCGCACTGCGGTCAACTCCGAGATAGTCTGCAAGGTCGGAAAACGGCAGAGGAATCGTAAAGCTCTTGCTTTTCTCCTCCGACTCGATATATTCAAAGAACGACATCAGCTTACTGCGAAGCGTTCGCTGACAGAGAATATCAACGTGAACAAGTGACTTTCTTGCCGTTGTCATCATAATGTGGTCAATAAAAGTAACGTGCTTTGCACAGTTTTTTTCACAGCAGGTAATCAGCTTTTTGTATTTTACAAAATCAACGGTGCATTTTGTCTTTGCGTAAACATAAAATAATTTATCCTCGGTGTCGGGAAGAAAATGCTTACCGAACGCATTACCTCGCATATAATAATCAATTATTCTTCTCTGCTCCTCGGAATTTATTGTCGAAAGATACGCTATTCCGCTTTTAATTATTCCAATTGTGTCATTTTCAGGTGAACAAATTGTAATAATTTCGCCCCTTTCATACTCCCTTTCGGTAGGTGCAAAACACTCCTTTAACCCGATTAAGTCTGCATTTGTGAGCCTTGAATCAATAGAAAAATCATTCATTACAACCACTCCATAATGTGTGTTAAATTTTATTCTAACACTATATATTGTTATTATAAAACATTTTTGTTGTTTGTGCAACAGTATATTGATAATTTTTGCTGTATAATTAATCCTGCAATCAAAATTTTTTAAAAAGGAAGGGAAATTATGAAAATTATAAAGCGAAACGGGTCGGAAGAAGATTTCAATATTGAGAAGATTATCAACGCCGTTAAAAAGGCAAACAACTCCTCCGAAACACGTTTCCTGACTGACGAACAGATTATCGACATTGCGGAATACGTTGAATATAAATGCAACAAAATGAAAAGAGCAGTTTCCGTTGAGGAAATTCAGGATATGGTCGAGGACCAGCTTATGGCTAAGGGTGCGTTCGAGCTTGCACGCCGTTATGTAAGATACCGCTATAATCGTTCTCTTGTACGTAAGGCTAACACAACCGACAACAGAATCCTCTCCCTCATTGAGTGCAACAACGAAGAGGTAAAGCAGGAAAATTCCAACAAAAATCCTACCGTCAACAGCGTTCAGCGTGACTATATGGCAGGCGAGGTAAGCCGTGACCTTACAAGAAGAATGTTGCTTCCTCCCGACATTGTCGAGGCTGACAAGCAGGGACTTATTCACTTTCACGACGCCGACTACTTTGCACAGCATATGCACAACTGCGACCTCGTAAACCTTGAGGATATGCTCCAGAACGGAACAGTTATCAGCGATACCCTCATTGAAAAACCGCACAGCTTTTCAACAGCCTGCAACATTGCTACTCAGATTATAGCACAGGTTGCAAGCAACCAGTACGGCGGTCAGAGCATAAGCCTTGCTCACCTTGCACCCTTTGTTCAGATTTCAAGGGAGAAAATCCGCAAGGAAACTATTGCCGAGATTGAAGAACTCGGCTGTGAAGTAAGCGAAGAAAAACTCAACGAAATCGTTGAAAAGCGTCTGCGCAAGGAAGTTAACAGAGGCGTTCAGACTATTCAGTATCAGGTTGTAACACTGCTCACCACCAACGGTCAGGCTCCGTTTGTAACGGTGTTTATGTACCTTAACGAGGCTAAAAACGAGCAGGAAAAACAGGACCTTGCTCTTATCATTGAAGAAACCCTCAGACAGCGTCATCAGGGCGTTAAGAACGAGGACGGCGTGTGGATTACACCTGCATTTCCAAAGCTTATCTACGTTCTTGAAGAGGACAACGTAACCGAGGACAGCAAGTACTGGTACTTAACCGAGCTTGCGGCTAAATGCACCGCAAAAAGAATGGTGCCCGACTACATTTCCGAAAAGGTTATGTTGCAGAATAAAATTGACAAAAACGGTGAAGGTCACTGCTACACCTGTATGGGCTGCCGCAGCTTCCTAACACCCTATGTTGACGAAAACGGCGAGCCTAAGTATTACGGACGCTTCAATCAGGGCGTTGTAACGGTTAACCTTGTTGATATCGGATTGAGTGCCAACAGAGATATGAACAAATTCTGGAAGATTTTTGACGAGCGTATGGAGCTTTGCCACCGTGCCTTGCAGTGCCGTCACGAAAGGCTGACAGGCACACTCTCCGACGCCGCTCCGATTCTCTGGCAGTACGGCGCACTTGCAAGACTTAAAAAAGGCGAAACAATCGACAAGCTCCTCCACGGCGGTTACTCAACGCTTTCACTCGGCTATGCAGGTCTTTGGGAATGTGTTTACAGCCTCAACGGCAAAAAGCTCACCGAAAAAGAAGGCAAGGAGCTTGGTCTTCTGATTATGCAGAAGCTCAACGACTACTGCGCAAAGTGGAAAAAGGAAGAGAACATCGACTACAGCATTTACGGCACTCCGCTTGAAAGCACAACCTACAAGTTTTCAAAGTGCCTGCAAAAGCGTTTCGGCGTAATCAAGGGCGTAACCGACAGAAACTACATCACAAACAGCTATCATGTTCACGTTTCCGAGGAAATCAACGCATTTGACAAGCTCAAGCTTGAGTCGGAATTTCAGGCTCTCTCTCCCGGCGGTGCAATCAGCTACGTTGAGGTTCCGAATATGCAGGACAACATTCCCGCTGTTTTACAGGTTATCAAGTTCATCTACGACAACATTATGTACGCTGAGCTAAATACAAAGAGCGACTACTGTCAGGTATGCGGCTACGACGGCGAAATCGGCATTGTTGAAGAGGACGGAAAGCTCCTTTGGGAGTGTCCGAAATGTCATAACCGTGACCAGGACAAGATGAACGTAGCAAGAAGAACCTGCGGCTACATCGGCACGCAGTTCTGGAATCAGGGCAGAACTCAGGAAATCAAAGAAAGGGTGCTCCACCTCTGATGAATTACGGTGAAATCAAGAATTACGACATCGCAAACGGCGAGGGCGTAAGAGTTTCTCTGTTCGTTTCGGGCTGTACCCACCACTGCAAAAACTGCTTTAACCCCGAAACGTGGAGCTTTGAATACGGCAAACCATTTACAAAGGAAACCGAGGACTATATAATTGAGTGCCTTTCTCCCGACTACATTGACGGACTCTCACTCCTCGGCGGTGAGCCGTTTGAGCCACAGAATCAAGAGGTACTTCTCCCATTTCTGCGCAGAATAAGAAAAGAACTGCCAAACAAAACTGTCTGGTGCTACACGGGTTATCTCTTTGACAAGGAGCTTTTGAGCGAAAGCCGTGCAAGGTGCGAATTTACCGACGAAACGCTTTCGCTGATTGACGTACTTGTTGACGGTGAGTTTGTTCAGGACTTATATGACATAAGCCTTGCTTTCAGAGGTTCGTCAAATCAGAGAATAATCGACGTGCAGAAATCGCTCGAAACAGGCGAAATTAAACTTCACAACCTTATGAGCAGAAATATGTAATTAATTTTAAATTTACAGGGATTATCAGTTTGATAGTCCCTGTTTTACTTTATAGAAAATTATGGGCAGTTCGCAATTGAGCTGCCCGTTTCTGTTTGCACAAAAATTATTTTTTGACAGCCTTTCTCAGCGACAGCAAAAGCAGAATTATGCCGACACCCGTCAGAATGTGACCTACTCCTGCAATGCCCGAAATTGCCGAGTTCATTGCGGAAGTGAGCGAGATATTCAGCACCTGAACAATTCCTCTCACCAAAAGCATTACAGACGTCAGCGGTACGCCTATGTTATAAACGCACATAAACGCTTTGAACGATTTGCGGTTCTTTAAGTCGCAGTGCTTTGCAAACAATGCAACGAGCAGAAACACAATCATACCAAGCAAAAACAAATGCGTGTGCACCTTGCCAAGGCTTGTGTTGCCCGTAAAGCCGTTAAATTTTGTAAATTCACGGTAGAAAACTCCTCCTGCCATTGCGCCGATTGCGTAAATCAAAGATATATTTATGTATTTTTTCATTGTATATCCTCTCCTTTTTGAAGAAAATTAATTAATTATTTATAGTCATGGCCAAACGATAATTTAGTCGAGTGCCTCGACAAATTATGGTTTATATCACAAATCAAACTGATTTCTTAAGCCTTATTTTACTATTCACGAGTAATAATATGCTCAATTGTGTTTCCGATACAGTTGATTTTGTCCTTTAAAAACGTCGGGAATGCTTTGTACTCGCCTAGCCTGTCAACGGGAATCCAGTGCAGGTTTTCCCTTTCTCCCGTCTGCGTAACGCTGTTGCAGGTCAAATTGCGGTTTCCGTTTGGCTTCATCAGAAAGTAAATTGAAATTTCGTGAAAGTCAAGCCCGTCAAGGCTTTCACTGCCCTTAAAGAAATTTTCGTGGATAAAAGCCATCCGCTCAATCTCGTAATGAGCACCGGTTTCCTCAAAAACCTCTCTTTTCACGGCGTCCTCAGCTGATTCGCCGATATGCACTGCACCGCCGACAGAGTAGAGATAATTGTCACGCTCGTTGCCGACAAAAAGCACATATCCGTCCTCAATAATTATCGCACCTGCTCTGTAGCGAAACCACCTGTTTTCTTTGACAAATCCGCAGTCAAATTCCATACTCTCACCCCCAAACAATCTACCATTATATTATCATAACAAAGCGACAAAATCAATCAAATTCACTATAGGTAACATATAAAAAATCGCGGAATATATAAAAATAAACAGGTGTACAGATTCTTTTCAAACCTGTACACCTGTTTTAAAAATTATTTGCTGTAAACAGTGTCACCGCAAATCATAATTGTTTTGATTTCTCTTGTGTCTATTACGTTGACTTCCGGAATTAAAGGTGCACCTACAACTGTTGAAAAACCAAGCGGAACTTTCTCCTCGTAATAATCTGCGTTTCCGTCCTCTCCAAAGCCTTCTCCATCACCCACATCGGGATAAAGATAGTAAACAGTGCCATCGTTTAATACAATCTTGGAGTTTTCCTCCCAGCCGATGTCCTTAAAGCAATGGTTATGATAAGCCTCTGCCTGTCCTGACCAACCTGATTTTTCGACTACCTCTTTATCGCATTGACCGTAAAGATAAACAGAAAACGGAGTTACTTCCATTTTCACCTTATCGGCTGCCGGTTCAATAATATTCGGAGCGTCTTCAATGGTCAGTTCATTGCTGATGATACCGTCTGTTTTGTAGTTGAGATCAAAGCTGATTTCAAAGGGAAGCTCTATTATTTTTGTATCGCACCAACAATACTTCATCTTTTTGCCACTTCTTACATTCTGGCAGTCGTCCTCTGTAATGCCAAGCTCCTGCAAACGCCTATCAATCAGCTCATCATCAAAAGGCTCGGTGTCATCATAATCCGAAAAAGTTTTCCCCGCATAATCTACCTCATAAATAACCTCATGAATATTATAGGCTCCAACGCCTTCGCTTGTAACAGTCACTCTGCCGTCTTGAAAATCATCTTCACTTATTATAGAATAAACAAAAACTTTAAGGGTTTTGTTATCATCACTGAGTGAATATTTTATTGAATTCCATACCAGTAAACCGCTGTCTTTATCTCTTGAAGAATTACCGTTTTTATCTACATATTCGGCTTTGCAGGAAAGGTAGTCGTCAATGGTTTTATCCTCAGGCATCGGTGACGGCATATCTTTCAGCCAGCAATACGGTTCTTCGTAATCCTCATCAATAACCGCACTGCCGTCTTTTTTGGTAATCTCTATTGCCGAGTACAGCTTTTCTCTGTCACCCGTTAATCCGAGAAGCTCAACATTGAGGCTGTCGTCACAGCTGACAATTTCTACATTTCCGCCGTCGTAGAGTCCTGCGGAATTCATACCGCTGTTGTTGAAAAGCTCTTTGAAAATACTCTGAACACTTCCTGTTGCAAAGGCTCCGACTGTGCCGGTAATTAATATTACAGCCGCAACAAGTAAGGTAATTAACTTTTTGCTGAATTTCTTTTTGCCGTTTTTATCATCAATACGCTTAAGCACTTCTGTCTTGATTTTTTCAACGTCAATATCAATACTTTCACAGGCGTTGAATTCATCAATATTCATAAGTTCGTCGTCGAATTCGTCAAAAACTTTCTTGAATGTAGTTTTCATAGTGTGTAACTCCTTTCAATAAGTTTTGTTTTGATTTTATTGCGGGTTCGCCTGAGCTTGGATTTCACCGTTTCGATGTTTATTTCCATCGCCTCGGAAATCTGTGAAACTGTCTGATAATAATAGTAGTACCGTATCAGGATTTCCCTGTCGGGTAACTCTATTTCCTTGATAATCTCACGAAGCTCCCTATGTATGTCCTTTTTCTCGGTTTCATCCGCAATAGAAAAATCATCCTCGGTGTCGTAGTCGTCAATATTGAGAACAGCTTTATTCCTGTTGACTGCTATCTTATTAAGTGTGCGTGTTCGGGCGATACAGCAGATATATCCTTTCAGCTTGCCCTCCTGCACTTTATCCGCATTATTCCAGAGTGTAACAAATACATCCGCAACAGTTTCCTCAATATCTTCCTTTGTAAGACTTCCTTTTGAGATATTGTTTACAACCGTTGCCGCAAGACGTGAATATTGCTCTATTACAGCTTGTAATGCTTTTTCATCGTGTTTTTTCAGTTTCAGCAATAGTTTGTCCTTCAATACTCCCACCCTCTCTTTTGTATTTTGAAGCGCTTCTATTAATAATAACAACTGATTGTTTGATTTGGGTGCAAATTTTTAGATTTTTAATAGGTTTTAGTTTTAATTTCTTTTCTAGCCTTTCTTTTATTGTAGCACATTTATCCGCAAATGCAAAAAGTGTGCAAGCTGTTTTTTAGCTTACACACTTTTTTCAATATTCTTACCGAGGAGAAGGCAAGGGGATAGTTTGCTAAATATCTGTGGGTTTATTCGTCGAAAAATTCTGAAATACGAATACGCTCGTCACTCTCATTTAATGCTAGCAACTGTTCTTTTGTAGCTTCAATAATGATATAGCCGTAAAAATCATCATATTCATGATACGTTGTGCTGCTAAAATAATTATTTATAATTCTGTAATACTGGGGATTATAAGAAACGCTTTCTTCATCAATATCATATAGACTGATTATTACATTGAACTTCTCATATGGGTTTGCATTATTTACTTTTTCAGCAAGAAAGCTGTCAACAATTCCATATTCACTATACGGTGTGGAATAGTAAATACAATAGCCGTTCGGGTTTTCGTTAAGTGCAACAAGCTGTGCCTTGGTTGCATACACTTTCAGTTTATTGTCTTCACTATCATAAAGATACTTGTCCGTGTTATCAAGATATGTATAGAGAAAATTGTTGACATCAATATCATCACTGAGAGAGATAAAAACAAAAAATTTATCTGTATCGGCGGCATTTTCCATATCAGCAAGCAGCTGCTCGCTTACAATTCCCCATTTTGGCTCATATACAGGATATGATATGTAAACGCTGTCACCGTAACCGTTTGCAATATTCAGCAATGTTTCCTTTGGCAATGATGTATCAATATATCCTTTTTCAGCGTCATAGGTATAATAATTATCTTCAGACAGATATTTCTCAATTATACTGTCAGCCAATGCGTCATTGTTGTCACTCAGAAGTGAAATTCTGACATAGTAATAACCGTCGTCAATTCCAAAGCGTTCGTCATCTTTGATTTTATTGGCAATTTCAGCTGAAATATTTGATGGAAGTCGGTTTTTAAAATACTCCCCAAGCTTAGAAGATAAGCCTGCAAGGTATTTCTGAATATCTGTTGCATCGTCAATACTGATGTTCTTATCTTCTGTAATGTCAGCAGTCTTGAGCTGGGAGCTTTCAAACTGTGTGATGTCCGCAATATATTTCTGAATCAAGGTTACATCAGTAATACTTATTTCACCGTTGAGGTCTGCGTCACCCAAAATATATTCTGCCTGAACATTGTCAGGATAGAACTGCTCACTCAGCCATGCAGTTCTGCCCTGCATCCATTCAACTGCATAGTCATACATTCCGTTAAAGTTATTACTATATGTCTTTTTAGCTGTTGTCATCATCTTGTGAGTATCTGAATCATATTCTGCTGTTGTCAGCTTTGTATGGTCAGCAATCCAGCTGTTACTTGTTTTTAACTTCCAGCCGCTCTGATAGTTCATTTCTGCACTATCTGCGATAAGGCTGTAATACTGTTTGTATGACTTCATAATGTCGTTATCCGTTTTGCCAAAGAAATCGTTGAGTGCAGGAACAAAATCATCAAACCATATCTGCGGTATTGCATTAAGCACATAATCATTCTTTGAAATACAGGATATTAAATTGTATGAACCATCATAACTAAACTTGTATTTACACCACCAGCCGGTATATTCTTCGTAATCGTCAACACCCATATACATAAGTTCCTCGCTGACACCTTTTGCATTGCCGAGTGAATTGTCATAATCCCATACAGGTGAGCCGAAGAATTTATACGTACCGTTTTCATCCTGTTTCCAGGTAAAGAATAAGCTTGAAACGCCGGAATCCCAGTTTTTACCTATTTCATTTATAAGATACAGCTTTGCAATAGAATCAATGTCTGCAATCTTTGATATATCCTTATAATCATATAAAGAAGTATAAAACTTATTGAATTTTTTCCTTACATATGCCTTAACTTCATTATAGCCTGCATCACCTTCATTAAGTTCGGGTGATTTAATTGTAACTTTTATTGAGTTGCAGGTTACATAGTAATCCTCACCTGCTGTTGCATTAGGGTCAATTTCACATACAAATGGAAAATCGGTATTCACCGTGCCGTCTTGATTAAGATATGCCTCATCATCAATATCGTTAATCAGGCTGTTTTTGCCAACCTCGATTTTCTCGCACATTTGATAGGAACCCCAGTAAAATCCATTGACATAAAAATCAACATAACGTGAATCGGAAGCATATGGCATACCTACAGCGTCTGAAAGGTCATAGAGAAATCTGTTCCTTGAAAGAGAATCATCCTGATAATTTGCAAGGATTGAATATTTTTTACCCTTACTCATTCCTGCAATGCTTACATTATCACTGTATGTAATATTGTACGACTTTTTAGGCATTGTCCAGGTTGTGTTGCCTCTGCCTTTAATCTTTTTGATTGAAGTATTGTCAACGCTTCCGTCAGGCTCTACGATTGCTCCTGTTGCCGCAGCACTTCTCGACTTATCCTTGTTAAGATAGGTTGCAAGATTTGTGCCGTTGCCGTCTGCATCTGAATTATTGATATATATTCCTGCCTCTGCATTTGATTTCATAAACTTCAGGGTGTAGGTTTTGTTGTCAGCAGTAACACTGTAGCTTTTGCCGACTTCATAGTTAATCTGAGCTGTTTCGCCAGCCGCAATTTCTGTGCCGTTTACAGTTACAGGCTCAGAATAGGCATTGTAAATATCAGCCTTGCTGTTATCGGCTGATACCGGCAAAAAGAAGTATTTTACTGATGAATTGGTCTCTTTTAAATTTGTAAGATGCTCACTCTGCCATGACTGCCATGCCTCGGTGTCAGCGGAATTAAGAACGCCGTGAGCATAAAGAGCCGGTGTGGTGTTGAACGATATTGTTGTTCCGTCTGATACATTAACGGCATAGTCTTCTGCCGCTCCGACAGATACAGCAGCCGTACTCAGCATAAGCAAACCAACAAGAATGGACGCTAAGATTCTTTTCATTTTAACCTCTCCTCTAAAAATATATGTTAGCACATATTTATATATTTAAATATTTACATATTTTCGTTTCAGCTAAAGTTTATCCTTCAATACTCTCACACTTTTTTGTGTTCCGAAGCACTTCTATTAATATAAACAATCAATTGCTTGATTTGGGTGCATAATTTTTGAAATTATTTATTTAATGATATAAGAGGAAATCTGAATTAACAGTAAAAGCGACCATTTTCGGTGGTCGCTTTTACTGATTCTTTAAGATTCAGAGCTGAGTTGATGATTACTCAAGCAATAAAAATAACTCTGTCGTACACACGCTCGTATTTTCAAAAGTAAAATTACTAAAAATTTACTTATTCAAATATTTTTTGTTAAGATTCATAACCTTTTCAATAACCATATTTCTGACCGACTCTGGCTCGATAACCTCTACCCTGTCGCTGTACTGCAACGACCAGTTTACCATAGCGTACGGACTGCACTTTACTTCAACTATATCGTAATAGGGCTCGGTTTCTTCTGTTCTTATGTATTTGAATGTATCGCCGAACCAATCGTACATAAAGGTGTAATCAGCACGCATAGGCTTTGTCGGATTATTATTTTCTTTCGGACTTTTAACTCTTAATTTAATCTTTACGGGATTATCAAATGACATATTCAGGTGAGATAGCTGAAAATCCTCGCTCCACGACTGAGGAAGATTATCAACCCTCCACTTGCTGACTGACGGAATTCCGTTGATATTATGCTTTTCATCACGTTCGGGAATTTCTATTTCAGTCATCAAATCAATACGCCAGATTGACATATTTCTGATAGTTTTTTCACTGAACACAAGCTCTTTACACGCAAGCAGATAGTACCTTCCACCGCTTGCAACAATATAATAAGGACTGACGGTATCTTTCTTATTATGATTAGGCACAAGTTTTTTATCTTTGTCATAGCCGTTAAAAGTAAAGCTGATTTGCACACTGTCATCAATTGCACGCTGAATCGTCAGCAGATTTTTACGCAGAGTTTCTCTGTCGGCAAGCACAGGCTCTTTTACCCTGCAAATATTCTTTGCACCTTTCTTATAGAATTTAGTTGTCAGGTTTTTTTCAATCTTTTCTATTATCCTGTTCGCCGACTCGGTATCTACTGTTTTTGAAAACAAAATACTTTCTATCATACTGTTAATTTCGTCATACGAGAAAGTGTGATTATAATACAGTCCTCGGATTCTCATTGTCTGATTAGCGTCAACATCTTCAGAGTCGCTTTCATCAAGAGTGCTATCGCCGTACTTTTTGATAAAATCTTTAAAAACAAGCTTCCAGTCGTCCTCAGGCTTTACGCCGTATTCATCAGAGTTCAAAGCCATAGCCATTTTTACAATCGTGTCGTTGTAGGTTTCTTTGTCACCCAGATACGGCTCAATTTCAGGCTCCCTTCGCAGAGCCGCCTGTGTAACGGTATGCTCGCTGTCGGAATTTACTTTTAAATATTCCAGTATCTTAAACGCTCTTTCAAGCTTTGAATATCTTTCCTTTTCTTCTTTCACATTTTTTCCTCCGTTTCTGAATTTATTGTACCATAAAATTACTCGGTTTTTTCCTGCTTTTTACAAAATTTTAAATAAAAAATTTTTCATAATTAAAGTTTAAGCGGAAATTTCCGCCTAATGCATTGATATAATAATCAATGTCAGCTGAACAAATGGATATAAAAAGGAGAATTGCTATGGAAAGAAGAACTATTACAACATCAGACACGTCAAATCAATTCAACAAAATTATGCAGACCAGATGTAATGAAATGATTATCAATGATATACTGAATCCGCTGCTCAGGATAATATATTCGCTTAGAGAAAGCGATAATTTCAACAATATTCCCGGCACCGACGTCGGTGAGGAAACCGGCTGGGAATACTACAGAGTCGAATTTAACAATATTTACCGAGCCATCAACAGCAACATATTCCTTTCGGAATATGAATACAGGGAAATTTACAAAACAGTACAGGGAATTCATTCATTTACAAGAAAATTTTCAGGAGCTGACGGCTTGCAGGACTTTTTCTTTGAAGCAAACGAGAATCTGCATTACTACACATTTGCATTCAGTGAGGAAGGAAAACGCTGTAAGAATTATTTAAAAATCCGCCAGGATAATGCACCGACTGCCGAAGAATATAAAGCGTCTGATGTTTACCGAGGAAAAAACGCAGTAAGAAATGCTGAATTAAATCTACGATTTGAAGAGGAGGATTTTTTTGTTGAAGAGCTTGCTTATGCCGTCAGAGTAATATTTATAAACATTATCAGTAAAAATTATTAACAGCCTGATAAGACGGATATATGACAAAAACGGCACTGGGAGGCTTTGTCAAGAAAAGTGTGTAAGTTTTTTAAAGTTAGATAGCAGATGTTTTTGTCCGCCTTTGGAGTGGAGCGTAGCGGAACGGAGAAGGCGAGCAAAAACGGCGGTCAGATTAAGTGCCCGTATTTCTCAATACGGGCTTTAATTTTGTCATCTGTTATTAGCTGATTTCTGACCATAGCCCAGTTTTGTACCCTACTGCCGTTCCATTTTTTGTAGAGCTCGGTTATTCTCAGATAGAGTAATTTAAGCAGGGCATTTTCGCTGGGGAATGCTCCCTTTTTGGTAACCTTTCGGAAGCTGTAATTAATGCTTTCAACAGCGTTTGTGGTGTACATAACCTTACGTACAGCACTGCCGTAATCAAAAAGCTGTTCAACATGATTACAATTGCGTTTCCATACATCGACAGCTCCCGGATATTGTGACCATTCCTGACAAAACTGTTCGAATGATTTTTTACAAGCATTAAGACTTGGTGCACCATATACCTTTTTAAGTGATTGTGTGAACTTTTTGTAGTCCTTACTTGGAACATATTTTATGGAATTTCGGATTAAATGCACTATGCATCTCTGGACTACTACATCCTTAAAAATAGCTTTAGCGCCTTCCTCAAGACCTGAAACACCGTCCATACTGATGAACAGAACATCCTCTACACCACGAGTTTTCAACTCATCAAATATCTGCATCAAGGTGTGCTTACTTTCGCTTTCGTTAAGCCACAAGCCAAGTATATCCTTTTCTCCGTTGGTATCATAACCTAAAATAGTATATACAGCGTAAGTCTTGCTCTCATAATCTTTTCTGATGGTGACATACATACAGTCAACAAACAGGAATGTGTACATCTTTTTTAGCTGTCTGTTCTGCCAGTCATTCAGCTCGTCAAGTACGCAGTCGGTGATTTGAGATATTGTGTCGTGTGAGATTTCAAAGACATAGCGTTGTTAGCCTCGTCCTCTGTCAAGCCTTTCTGCTTAAAAAAAGACGTTAATGCAGATTTTGTAGCTCTGCCTGTTCGTTTACAATCCTGTCAAGCTCTTCCTGTGTGTATGTTTTCGGTTCAGAACCGTTGCCGCCGTCCTGATTTGCGTTAGTTCCGCCATTGTCGGGGTTGGCGTCACCCTCAGCAAAAAGCTGAATGTTCGGTTTGAGAAATGTATCTTTCATTTTTTTACCTCCGTTTAATGCCCGTCGGCTTATTCCTTAGCTTTTACCCTCGTTCAAAGTTCTGGAGCATAATAAAAGCACCCTTGCGTGTAACTACAAAAGTGCTTACTTTGTTTCTTCTGTTGTTTCTGTGGCTGAATCATCAGCCTTTTTCCTCGGTTTCTTTTCTGCCTTTTTAACAAAGCCGAGCTGTTCAAGCTGTTCTGCTCTCGGCTCGTCTGCTTCAAAGGTTTCGCCGATTTTACGATGTGCCATATCGTTTTCACGGTCGATAAACTCTTTAATTACTTTGATTTTCATTATGTCACCTCCTTAAAATGGGTATAAAAATACCGCCCTCACAACGTGGGAGCGGTTAATTTTTATCATAATCAGGGTCAATAGTTCCAATCATTTTTTTATTGAACTTTTTCCAATTTTCAATATCCATACCTGTTGCCAGCAAAACACTGACACACAAATGGTTATCAGAATTAAACGTGCATAAATATCCGTCAATGATTTTATCATAATACTTTCGTTGCGTTGTAGACATAATCGTCACCACCATAAATTATAAGTTTAGTTCTGTTTAATACTACAGTATATGAGTTTGTAGCACCGTGTCCTACGGCGTTTATAGCGTCGTAACCCATTTCAGCAGCTAAAACTCCAGGATTTTTAGGAATCGGAAATTTACTGTCTTTTGGTAAATACATAGTGTTATTCATAGCTTCTTTGCATAAATCTTTCACTTTACTTAAAGCTGAATTTCTCTCTGCATACAATCTATCAATAACATCTTCAGGCTCAGAAAAAGTTAGATTATCCACAGCTTTACAAGCGTCGATATAATCCAATACATCTTGTATATTATCTCCTGCGTGATTAAGCATATATTCTCGCTTATATAGTTCAGGTATATATTCGCCTGCTTTTGCTCCATTTGGCAACTCCAAAATTTTAGACGTCGGGTCTAATGTCATCCACGTTGTAGAATAACATCCGTTTTCTATTTTATCGCCATCACCGTATTCTTTTATTTCGTGTAAAAAGTGTTCAAATGGTTCTTTGCCTTTCGTGTAATCAGCCACACAATACATTCCCTGACCGTACTGTGCACCGCCAACTCCACAGTTTACATAAAAATAATCCTCACCGTTTACTGCTTTTAATTGATTATTATATTTTAACAAAGTTTCTTCATCAGTCGCCCTTATGGTTCGTTCCGCAATAAAGTGGTCTTTTTGAACTGCTTTATCAAATTCTGACTGTTCATAAATGATAGTTGGCTTACCATTAAATCCTTGGAATTCAATAATATCATCTATTAAACTATCAAAATCAGGACGAGGTTTCCAAGTATCATTAACTGGGGCTGCATTTACAACTTTTGTTGTTCTTATTATACCACTTTCAGCCGATTTTGCAACAGTTTCATCGAGCCTTTCTACTGTTTTCTACGCCTTTTCCTGCCACACCTCGGCACGCTTTGCGTATGCTCTTTTATTATCGCTGTCAAGGTTGTAGTTTGGAATTCTGACGCATTTTTCGGCTTTGGTTTCATAAGATCTAAATTACCATACTTTCTATTTCCTGAATAAAACGATTTCTATTCTTCATACTATCAATGAGGTGATTTTATTAGCAAGGATTTGCCGTTGGGATTTGGTATGGCTCTGGCTCAGCAGCCCGATGCGATGAAGAAATTTTCAAATATGACGGAGGACTAACAGAATAAAATACTCTCTGAGATTCACAACATAAATTCAAAGTAGGAAATGCAATCATTTGTTTCAAGGCTCGCCGATTAACTCGGCGGGTTTTATTTTTTCATATATTTTATTGATTTTAAAAAATTAGTTATATATAATATTTATTGAATAAATAAAAGAAGGATTTACATATGAATATTCTTATCTGTCCCGTTTGCAAAAACGAGCTTTTCTTTGAAAACAAAACTGCAAAATGTGAAAACAACCACTGCTTTGACCTTGCAAAGGAGGGCTATGTTAACCTTCTGTCGGCTCATAAATCGGGCGACAGCACCGGCGACAACAAGGAAATGGCAAAATCAAGACGTGACTTTCTCGAGAAAGGCTTTTACTCTCCCCTTGCTTCTGCCGTAGGAGAATGCATCGAAAAATACACCGTCAACGGTGACAGCGTGCTTGACATCTGCTGCGGCGAGGGATACTACACCTCATATCTTGCCCAAAAATACAAACGTGATTTCTACGGCTTTGACCTGTCTAAAAATATGATAAGGCTTGCCGCAAAGCGGCGCTGCGGTGCAAAATTTTTCGTTGCGAATATCGCCTCAATTCCCATTAAAAGCGGCTCGGTTAAGCTTGCTTTTCATCTTTTTGCACCGTTTCACAGCGGTGAATTTTCAAGAATTCTAAGCGATGAAGGCATAATTGTAACTGCAATTCCGGGCAGGGAACACCTTTTCGGGCTTAAAAAGGTGCTTTATGACGAGCCGTATTATAATGATGAAAAGGCACCTTCTGCTGACGGTCTTGAACTGATTGACAAAATAAGAGTAAAAAGCAAGATAGAGCTTGACTCAAAGCAGGATATCAGAGCTCTGTTTCAGATGACTCCGTATTACTACCACACGCCGAGCGAAGGTATGAGCATGCTTGATTTGCTCTATAAACTTACAACAGATATTGAATTTGTACTGCTTGTGTACAAAAAAGCATAGTCAATTTACGACAAATTTCGTCATACTGATTGTATAAAATCTACAAATTTAGTTATAGTTTTCTTATTGATACATTGCGTTAAAAAGAATATAATTATAAAAAGTAATATTTTTACCTTATTCAGAAAATAACTGAGGACAGCTATGAAAATAGAAATCAAACAGAATTATCAGCGTAATTCTTGCGGCTATGCTTGTCGTTACGAGTATCGTTACAAGCGGACTCATTACCACAAGCGCAGCAACAGGAGATACTGTCTACTGCGAAACAGACGGATTTGAACCGTACTGCTATATGTGGATTGTCGGTAAAACCAGCAACGGCTCCTGACCGGGTGTTAAGATGACAAAGGTCAAGGACAACATTTATTCCTACACCCTTGACAATGACTATGTCAACATTATCTTTAACAACGGCGGCGACAGCAAAAAAACATTAGATATGATTTATCCCGGCGACAACCAGATTTACAACTTCCCAACGGGCAAATGGTCTGTTTACGATGTATCTGTATCAAAGCCGGTTATCAGCGTTGACAAGAAGGATAAGACAAGCTTTAAGACTGACACTCTTGACGTTGCAATAACCGTAACTAATGCCGACAGTGCACAGTACAAGGTTGACAACGGTGAATGGGTAGCTTTCAGCAACAGTCGGCAAGGATACTGCAATTAACGCTTATACAACGCTTACTGTATCTGCTACAAATGCTAACGGCACTGAAACCGCTGCATATCAGTACCTCAAAAAAGACCCGAACGCTCCTGTCGGAACAGACGGCTTTACAACACCTGCATAAACAGGCAAATACTCTACCAACCCCAACAATCAGTACGGTGTAAGAAAGACAATCTCTGTTGACGGCGATAAGTCAGACTGGGAGTCTTCAATGCTGATTGCACAGGGTACTGCAAATGATGACCCACGTGTATACCGCCCCGGCTCAATGTACGAAATTGCTATGGACGACTATGCACTCTATGCTGCGTGGGATAACGATAACCTCTACTATGACCTCTGCTGACTTCTTGCAATTCAGCTGTACATCACTGCACATTTTGGGCGGGTGTCAATCTATCTGTCCTTCGCCCCATTGCAAGACCTCCCCAGTTAAGAACAGTAACCTTCCTCTCATATATCTGCCACATTTACACCGCAGAGTTCGGACAGTATTGGACTTTGCTTTGTTTAGCAAGCTCGTCCGCTCTGCATATGCCTTATATGTGATTTCTGTTCGTCAGACCGAGAGTTTGCTTTAGGCTTACTTCATACTCCACCTCACGATGGACGCACTTGCCCTCTGCTAACAGTTCCTACTGCCAAGCCTGTAGTGGACTTTCACCACCAAGTTACCGCCCATTCTGGGCAAACCGTACAAAACACCCCACCGAACAAATCGGTGGGGTGAAATTTTAATGTATCATTTCAATTTGAGGAGTAAACGGAAATTCTTCGGCAGTCTTTTCAGAAAAATTCACCTTATAGCCTATTCCGTCCTTATGGAAAAATCCGCTTTCAGGCTTCACTCTGACATAACACATATTTTCATCATTTTCGTTGTTATGTGCAAAATACCACAGTTCAAACGCTTTTATCAGTTTTGAACGAATTTCTGAATTTTCGCTTTTCAACGGATGTCCTGCGTTATAAGCCTTTCCGGCAAAGGTGTGAAATGTATTGCATAAGGAAACGTCGGGATTACTTGCAATTTCCTTTACCTTATTAGACAACGCATAAGTTACAATCCAGAATTCACCGTCATAGTAAAATGTATCTACAACACGCTGAACGGGAGCATTGTTATTCACGGTTGCCATTACAAAGGTATAATCTCTGCCAAACAAGTCATTTAATACTTCAAGACTTTTTTCAAAAGCAGTCATTTTTACTCCTAAGATTAAATCAATGATTTCCTCTGTTCACATACTTTGTATGAAGAAGCTTGTGTGCTCTGGGTTTGCCGGGAGCGTCAAAGAATTCATCGTAAATTGTCTTGATAATCGGACTTTCGTCACTGCATCTGTACTTGCACTGCTTATCGTAATCGTAAAGTGCCTTTGAACGGATAGCCTTTAAGTCAACGTAGTTTCTTACGCTGTCGCTCTGAACAGGCTGACCGCCGCCGTTGATACAGCCGCCGGGGCAAGCCATAATTTCAACCATCTGATAGTCGGCTTCGCCCTTCTTAATCTTCTCGATAAGCTTTCTTGCATTACCAAGACCTGAAGTAACGGCAACCTTTATTTCAACGCCTGCAACGCTGTATTTAGCCTCTCTGATTTCCTGCGGACCTCTTACCTCGGTAAACTCAATCTTCTTGAATGAGCCGTCAAGCATTCTTGCCGCAGTACGCAGAGCAGCCTCAAGCACGCCGCCTGTTGCACCGAAGATAGCACCGCCGCCCGTTGCCTTGTTGAACGGAGCGTCGTAGTCCTCGTCGTCCATATCCTCAAGCTTGATGCCTGCGCCCTTAATCATCTTTGCAAGCTCTCTTGTAGTGAGTGCAACGTCAACGTCATCAAAGTCGAATGTGCGCAGCTCGGGACGTGTAGCCTCAAACTTCTTTGCCGTACAGGGAATTACGCTGACAACAAACATCTTTTCGGGGTCAAGGTTATATTTCTGAGCATAGTAGCTCTTAAGAACTGCGCCGAACATACCCTGCGGAGATTTGCAGGTTGAAAGGTGCGGAATCATTTCGGGATAGTAATGCTCAACAAACTTAACCCAACCGGGACAGCAGGAGGTGAACATCGGGAGAGTTTCCTTGCGTGTGATTCTCTCAACAAGCTCGTTTGCCTCCTCAAGGATTGTGAGGTCGGCGGTAAAATCCATATTGAAAACCTTGTCAACGCCGAGTCTGCGGATTGCAGAAACCATTTTTCCCTCAACGTTTGTGCCGATAGGCATACCGAAGCTCTCGCCGAGAGTCGCCTTGATTGACGGAGCAGTGTAGAAAATAACCTGCTTTTCGGGGTCGGAGATAGCGTCCCAAACCTCGTCAATCTGACTCTTTTCATTGAGCGCACCAACAGGACAGCTTACAATACACTGACCGCAGCCAACACACGGAGAGTCGCCGAGTCCCTTTTCGAATGCACAGCCAACGTGAACCTTGAAGCCACGCTTGATAGGTCCGATAACCGAAATAGACTGAACATTCTTGCAGGCTGCAACGCAGCGCATACACTGAATACACTTGTTGTTATCACGCACTATATAGGGTGATTCGTCGTCAATTTCATAGATAGGCTCTTCAGCCTTGAATCTGTCCTCGTCAACGCCGTAGTCAAAAGCAAGCTTCTGAAGCTCACAGTTGTTGCCTCTTACGCAGGAAAGGCACTTTTTGTGGTGAGTTGAGAGGATAAGCTCAATAGTTGTTTTTCTTGACGCTCTTACCTTCGGGGTATTTGTGAATACCTCCATTCCCTCCTCAACGGGATAAACGCACGATGCGATAAGACCTTTTCTGCCCTTTACCTCAACCACGCAGACACGGCAGGCGCCGATGCAGTTGATGTCCTTAAGATAGCAAAGCGACGGAATTTCGATTTTAGCGACCTTAGCCGCCTGTAAAATAGTATAGTTGCTCGGCACCTCAACAGGGATACCGTTTATTTTAAGATGTACCATATCCATAATTATCCCTCCTTAATGTGTGTAGATTGCGCCGAACTTGCAGTTTCTCATACAAAGTCCGCACTTGATACACTTATCCTGATCAATAACGTGAGGCTGTTTAACAGTACCCGAAATTGCGCCGACAGGGCAGTTTCTTGCACAGAGCGTACAACCCTTACATTTTGCAGGGATAATCTCGTATTTCATAAGTGCCTTGCAGACGCCTGCCGGACACGTTTTATCCTTAATGTGGGCGATATACTCGTCCTTAAAGTAGTTCATTGTTGAAAGAACAGGGTTCGGAGCAGTCTGACCGAGTGCGCAGAGCGAAGAAGTCTGCATATGACGTGCAAGCTCGTCAATCTTTTCCAAATCCTCCATTTCACCCTTGCCGGATGTTATTTTGTCGAGGAACTGCAGAAGTCTGCGTGTACCTACACGGCAGGGCGTACACTTACCGCAGCTTTCGTCAACAGTAAACTCAAGGTAGAACTTGGCGATATCAACCATACAGGTATCCTCGTCAAGGATAATCATACCGCCCGAGCCCATCATTGAGCCCAGAGCAAGCAGGCTGTCGTAGTCAATAGGAGTGTCAATGTGAAGTGCAGGAATACAACCGCCCGAAGGTCCGCCTGTCTGAGCAGCCTTGAACTTCTTGCCGTTGGGGATTCCGCCGCCGATTTCTTCAACAATTTCACGCAGAGTAGTACCCATAGGAATTTCAACAAGACCTACGTTTGTAATCTTGCCGCCGAGTGCAAATACCTTTGTACCGGGGCTCTTGGGAGTTCCCATAGATGCAAACCACTTGCTGCCGTTTAAGATAATCTGAGCAATGTTAGCGTAGGTTTCTACGTTATTGAGTACTGTAGGCTTGCCGAAAAGTCCCTTTACTGCAGGGAACGGAGGACGTGGACGAGGCTCGCCACGGTTGCCCTCGATTGAAGTCATAAGAGCAGTTTCCTCACCGCAAACGAATGCGCCTGCGCCGAGTCTGATTTCCATATCAAAGTCAAAGCCTGAGCCGAAGATGTTCTTGCCTAAGAAGCCGTACTCCTTAGCCTGGTCAATAGCCTTTTGCAGTCTTTCAACAGCAATAGGATACTCTGCTCTGATATATACAAAGCCGTGATGTGCGCCGATTGCGTAGCCTGCGATAATCATAGCCTCGATAATACACTGCGGGTCACCCTCAAGGATTGAACGGTCCATAAATGCACCGGGGTCGCCCTCGTCGGCGTTACAGCATACGTACTTAACGTCGTTAACGCTTGCTTTTGCAAACGACCACTTTCTGCCTGTCGGGAAGCCGCCGCCTCCTCTGCCTCTCAGTCCCGAAGCTGTAATTTCATTGATAACGTCGTCGGGAGTCATCTTTGTCAGCACCTTTGCAAGTGCCTGATAACCGTCAACAGCTATGTATTCATCAATATTTTCGGGGTCAATTACACCGCAGTTGCGAAGTGCAACTCTGAGCTGTTTTTTGTAGAATGCTGTTTCGGAGAGCGAAATAATCGAGCCGTCCTCGTGAACGGTTTCTTTATATAAAAGCTCCTTAACAACCTTACCTTCTTTGAGGTGTTCCTTAACGATTCTCTCTACGCCCTCGGGAGTTGCCTGAGAATAGAAAGCACCCTCGGGATAGACAATCATAATCGGGCCGAGCGAGCAAAGACCGAAGCAGCCTGTTCTTACAACAAGGATTTCCTTTTCAAGTCCGTTTGCCTTTAACGCTTTTTCAAGAGCGTCGATTACCTTTTTACTGCCTGAGGAAGTACAGCCCGTACCTCCGCACACAAGCACCTGCTTGCGGTAGCCGGTCTTTTTGGCAAGCTTTTCGCCCTCTGCGGCAACAAGCTTTCTTACCTTTACAATCTGTTCGTGTTCTTTTTTAATCTTGTTGAGCTCTTCAAGTTTCACGGCTTATTTGCCCCCTTTCTTAATGTACTTGTCAAGAATTTTGTCAACCTGGTCAACGGTCATTTTTCCGTAAACCTCGTCATCAACCATCATAACGGGAGCAAGTCCGCACGCACCTACGCAACGGCAGGAATCAATTGAGAACAGTCCGTCGGGGGTACACTCGCCGCTTTTAATGCCGAGCTTTTCTTCAATGGCTGCAAGGATTTTGTCTGCACCCTTTACATAGCACGCCGTACCAAGGCAAACGCTGATTCTGTGCTCGCCCTTCGGCGTAAGGCTGAACTGCGAATAGAAAGTTGCAACGCCGTAAACCTCGCTGAGCGAAATTCCGAGTCCGTCTGCAACCATCTGCTGCACCTCAATCGGCAGATAGCCGTAAATGCCCTGTGCCTCCTGCAAAACGGGAAGCAACGCACCCGGCATATCCTTGTGCTTTGCGATTACATCTTTCAGCTTCCTTTCCTGGGCGATTGTGCCCTTGAAGGCGTTAAGAGATGATTCTGTCATTAATATAACCTCCAATACTGATTTTCATAATTTCCAAAAAATAACAAGATATAACTTATTATACAATATTGCTGCAAATATTACAAGCATTTTTAATAATAAATAATAATTGATAATTTGTTTTATATGCAATTTTGAAAGATATTTTTGCAATATTGACATATTTCGACTGATATTTTGTTTATTTTGATTTTGCCTATGTTAATTCTGTCTAACAACAGTTTTATAAATTGTTGCTTTTAGCTAAATAAAAAAATATTCGATATTTAATTCTAATAAAGAACATAGTAAAATATGTCTATTTTTATGCTATACAACGCTAAGCAGTCCTGAAAAATGTTGATATTTCAATTTATGGTTATCCCTTTTATTTCGCTAAACTATAATTTAGCGGCGAAGCCGCCGCAGGCAATTCGAGTGGAAAAATCGGATTGTTTGGATAAAA
>DXYG01000029.1 GCA_019415925.1 Clostridiales bacterium | reverse complement strand
AAGGCTTGACCGAAATTTTTAATTTTTTTTGCGAGTCAACTCACCGCTAAATTATGGTTTATGTCATATACTCGACACATTATTACATCTCAATAAACGGAACAGTCATATTGTCAATTACTCAGACGCTACATCGAGAATTTTCATTGCAACATCAGTCTTGCTCATAAGCGGGAGTTCGGTTTTGCCGTTCTTTGTAATCAGCGTTACAACGTTTGTATCTGTGCCGAAGCCTGCGCCCTCGGTTTTAAGGCTGTTTGCTACAATCATATCCACATTCTTCGACTCAAGCTTTCTGACTGCGTTTTCAATCAGATTTTCCGTTTCCATCGCAAATCCGCAAATAAACTGATTTTCACGCCTGCTCTGACCGAGCTCTTTTAAAATATCCTCTGTGCGTTTCAGCTCTATGCGCATATCGCCGCTTTGCTTTTTGATTTTTTCACTGCTTGCCGCAACGGGCGTGTAGTCGGCAACTGCCGCAGATTTTACTATTATGTCGGCTTCGTCCTTATATTTCATCACCGCATTGTACATATCCTCTGCGCTGACAACAGGCACAAGCTCGGCAAACAGCGGCGGCTCAAGGCTGACAGGCCCCGAAACAAGAATCACCCTTGCTCCACGCAGGCTTGCACCTCTTGCGATTGCGTAGCCCATTTTGCCTGTTGAGTGATTGCTGATAAAGCGCACGGGGTCGATTGCTTCACGTGTAGGCCCTGCCGTAACGAGAACGGTTTTGCCCGACAAGTCCTTTTCATAAGCAACTTCACGCAGGATATATTCAAGCAGGATTTTCTCGTCGGGGAGCTTGCCCGAGCCTGTTGCGCCGCAGGCAAGGTAGCCTGTTGCAGGCTCGATAATTTCCATTCCGTAATCTTTCAGCTTTTTAATATTGTCCTGCACAATCGGGTTTTCGTACATATTCGTGTTCATTGCAGGCGCAAGAATTTTCTTCTTTTTGCAAGCCATAAAGGTCGTTGTCAGCATATCGTCTGCAATTCCGTTTGCGATTTTTCCGATTACGTTTGCACTTGCAGGCGCAACCATAAACACGTCAGCAAGCTCGGCAAGGGCAATATGCTCAACCTTGAATTTGAAATTGCGGTCAAAGGTATCGACAATGCACTTGTTGCCCGTAAGGCTTTCAAAGGTTATCGGATTTATAAAATTAGTTGCGTTCTGCGTCATAATCACGTTCACGTCTGCGTGAAGCTTGACAAGCGCACTTGCAAGATTGGCAATTTTATAAGCCGCAATTCCGCCCGTAACACCGAGCAGAACGGTTTTACCTTTCAGCATTGAATCATCTCCCTTTTGTTTAATTCGGAATTCGGAATGCGTAATTCGGAATTAATTATATGAAATCTTCGGTGAGCAAACCGTGCTTTTCGTAGCGTGAAATGCTTGCTATATGATTATCCTCGTCGGTGAAAACAACATACGGCTTGTGCTGTTTTGCATCCTGCTCGCTCATCTGAGCATAGCACATAATTATAACGTGGTCGCCGACGGCTACCTGTCTTGCCGCCGCACCGTTAAGGCAAATCATTCCCGAGCCTTTCTCGCCTGCGATTGTGTAGGTTTCAAACCTGTTTCCGTTTTCAACGTCCACAATCTGCACCATTTCATATTCTAAAATTCCTGCGGCTTCCATAAGCTCGCTGTCAATTGTTATACTGCCCACGTAATTCAAATCCGCCTGCTTTACTACGGCACGGTGGATTTTTCCTTTCAGAATTGTAAGAGTCATAAAATCGCTCCCTTACTCTATAATAAAGTTGTCAATCAGTCTTGTTTTGCCGATATAAACCGCAATTGCAACAAGCACGGATTTGCCGATTCTGTCAACGGGAGTAATCGTGTCAAAGTCAACAACGTCAACGTAGTCGATTTTTGCAAGCGGTTCGGTGTTTATGCTGTCGGTAATTGCTTTGATAACGGCTTTTGCGTCGGTTTCGCCGTTTTCAATCAGCTCCCTGCCGAGCTTAAGACTGCGGCTTAAAATAAGAGCCGCCTTTCTTTCGTCGGGATTTAAGTAGGTGTTGCGTGAGCTTTTTGCAAGACCGTCAGCCTCACGCACAATCGGACAGCCGACAATCTCGGTTTCAACATTCAAGTCCTTTACCATTCGCTTAATAACAGCAAGCTGTTGTGCGTCCTTCTGACCGAAGTAGGCTCTGTCGGGCTTTACGATATTGAAAAGCTTGAGCACAACGGTCTGCACACCTCTGAAATGAATCGGGCGTGACTTTCCGCAAAGCTCGGTTGTCAGTCCGTTCATATCAACATAGGAGCAAAAGCCGTCTGCATACATTTCCTTTGGCTCGGGGTGGAAAATCAAATCCACGCCCACGCTCTCGCAGAGTGCACAGTCCTTTTCAAAATCTCTGGGATAGCTTTCCAAATCCTCGTTCGGTCCGAACTGCATAGGATTTACAAAAACGCTGACAACAACCTTGTCGTTGTTTTTTCTTGCGGCTTGCATAAGACTCTTGTGTCCCTCGTGCAGATAACCCATTGTGGGAACAAAGCCAACTGTAAGTTCCTCTCTTTTCCAAGCGTTCACACGCTTTCTTACGTCTTTTATTGTATAGCAAATGACCATAATTCTACCTCGATTATTTTTTAATACAAATTCTCTATAATATCATCATCAATCTTGAATGTGTGTTCCTCGCTCGGGAACGCACCCGACTTTACATCGTCAATATACTGCCTGAATGCGTCCTTCATAACGCTTCCGATTTGCGCATACTGCTTTACAAATTTAGGCTTGAAGTCGGAGTACATTGCAAGCATATCCTGATAAACGAGCACCTGTCCGTCGCAGCCTGCGCCTGCGCCGATTCCGATTGTGGGAATCGAAATGCTCTCGGAAATTTTCTTTGCAAGCTTTGCGGGAACGCACTCGAGCACTACGGCAAATGCGCCTGCCTCTTCAACGGCTCTTGCCTCGTCAAGCAACCTTTGTGCTTCTTCCTTGCCCTTGCCCTGCACCTTGAACCCGCCGAAAGCGTTGACTGACTGCGGCGTAAGTCCGATATGTGCGCAGACGGGAATTGAGGCCTTTACAATTGCCTTTATGTGGTCGCAGAACTCAATTCCGCCCTCGAGCTTTACAGCCTGAGCACCGCCCTCTTTTACAAGTCTGCCTGCGTTTACGACTGCGTCATAAACCGAGGTCTGGTACGACATAAACGGCATATCGGTAATTACGAGCGCATTTTTCGCGCCCCTTGCAACTGCTGAGCTGTGGTGAATCATATCCTCCATTGTGACCGACAGCGTATCGTCATAGCCGAGCACGACCATTCCGAGCGAGTCACCGACGAGGATAGAATCAACACCCGACTCGTCAAGCAGTTTTGCGGTTGTATAATCATAGGCGGTAAGCATTGTGAGCTTTTCGCCGTTTTTCTTTGACTCCTTAAAAGTAACCGATGTATTTTTCATAAAAGTCCCTTCTGTTGTAATCAATGTCTGCTAATAGTTTGTAGAAACAACCCCTGTGTTGTTCCTGTTCCGACAATGCGTGTTTACTTTAGGAACGACACAGGGGTCGTTCCCTACGATAAAGAATTAAGTAGTTCCGTCAGTTTAAGGTAATCTCTGTCCTCATTCTTTTCCTTTGCAAGCTTTACAAGCCGTTTTGCAAGCAGAATGTAAATCTGCCTATCCTCGCCTTGCAGGCTCTCGGTGTGCTTTTTAACAGTTTGCAAATCGTTTCGCTCAACAGGCCCTGTCAGAGCGTTTACGCAGCCGTTTTCAAGTACGCTTTTAACATTCCCCGAAACAAGATTCTTTGTTGCACCGACAGCGTCATCTCGTGAAAATCCGCATTGTTCAAGCAGTGAGTAACCCATATCAAGCAAAGCGACAATTTCGTTGCTCAGCACGCTTGCGGCGGTGTGGTAGAGCGACTTTTTGCTCTTGTCAATCCGACATACGGTGTTGCCGAGGCTTTCGAAAAGGCTCTTCACAGCCGAAACAGCCGTTTCTTCTCCCTCTATAGCAAAAAAAGTATTTGCCGGAATTCTGTAGGACGTCAATTTGTCGCTGAACGCAAGCATAGGGTGGACTGAGCAGACGCCTGCACCCGTGCTTTGTGAATCGGTAAATACATCAGATGATAATGCACCACTAAAATGGCATACTATTTTATTTTGGACGGACATATTATTTTTGATGCAATCCCACACGCTCCCGATTACATTGTCGGGCGTTGTGATAAAAAGGGTATCGCTCACTTTTACAAGCTCTTCCAAATCCGAAAAGCAGTCCGTTTGAGTAAATTGCGCCGCAAAAGCGGCATTGTCGGAGTCTGTGTCATAAAACCCCGAAATCTGAATATTGTTGTCTTTGAGGTATCTGCCGACGGAAACGCCGACCTTGCCTGCGCCGATAATTCCAATATTCATGCTATCACCTCGATTCAATACTACAGCGATAACATTTCATCTGATACAGCTTCACATTGTGAATACCGTTCATAGTTTAATATATCACAAATTTCGGAATAATTCAATATTTACGGCATTAATCCTGCAAACTTTACATTTACAATTTTCTCGGTCGGTGGTAAAATATTAGCAAAGCGAAAAGAGGTAAAATTTTTATGGAAAAAAGTCGAATTGACAGGCAGTTTGAATTTTTGCTTGAGGCTGACAAAGAGAAGTTCATTCAGCGGCAAACGCTGAAAAGCGACGGAAAAACCTTTGAAAATGACGCAGAACACGCTTGGCATATGGCGCTTATGTGTATTCTGCTGGGCGAATATGCAAACGAAGATATAGATTTGCTCAAAACGATTTCTATGATACTCATTCACGACGTTGTTGAAATCGACGCAGGCGACACCTACGCTTATGACGACGAGGGTAAAAAGTCACAGCGTGAGCGTGAGCTGAAAGCGGCTGACAGGCTTTTCGGACTTCTGCCCGACGACCAAGGCGAAAAATTCAGAGCGCTCTGGGAAGAATTTGAGGAAGGCAAGACAAATGAGGCAAAATTTGCCCACACAATGGACAACGTACAGCCTGCTATGCTCAACAACTCAACCGACGGCAAGATGTGGGCAAAAAACAAGATAAAGCTGAGTCAGATTCTTGAAAGGAACAAAAACACAGCCGACGGCTCACAAACGCTCTGGAATTATTCATACAGCAATTTCATAAACCCGAATGTTGAAAAAGGCAGAATAGAGAATGACTAAATATCTTTTCTCTGACGTTTTTTCATTTTCCGCCAGCTTACAAAGCCGTAAAGGTCGTTTATAAAAAATATTGCAAAGCAGATAATTACGGGAATATAAGAAGTATTTTCCATTGATGCGAGAATCCACAGCACAATCAGCACAAGGTCGTTTGCAGCGTAGGCAACGGCGTACACAGGACTGCGCATAAGAGCCAGATATGACGCCGCAAAGCTTGTTGCAATTGAAAAGGTGCTGAAAAACAGATTCGGAGTATCAAATACTTTCAGAACAAAGTAAAAAATAACCGTAACAAGCAATGTCAGCACAACAAGCAGAATTCTGTGCAGGGCATTAAGGCTGTTTACAGTTACTTCCGAGCTGTTTTTGTACGGATGTCTGTACCAGCTTACTGCCGACATAAGAGCAATCGGCGCAGTCATTCCGAGGTATGTTATCATCTCGCCGTAGTAGCAGTATTGCAGTGAAATAATCGAGTAAACCAAGCCGAATATTACCATCAGCACCTGTCCGAATACATTGCCCTTTGCAATAAAAATCAGTGACGTAACGCCTATGAGAGAAGCAATGAGCGTGAGCGGATTGAAATTTCCTGCAATCAGGAATGAGGCTGTCACGGTTATAACCGAAAACAGCCAAAGGCAAAGCTCAAATCTCGAAAGGCTTTTAAAAAGTTTTGTGATATATACCATTTTATACCTCCAAAAAAATAAGCACCCGACGTACATATCTTCAAAGACCTAACGATATGTACACGAATGCGTAACGCTTCCTACCCGGTGGCAGTAAATTTTAAATTTTCTACATTCTATCACAACAAAAATATAAAGTCAAGCTCTTGTATATCATTTCAAATCTGATATAATAATAGATAATAAGAACACAAAAGGAGGCGTTTGTATGAAATACGTATGCAATGTATGCGGCTGGGAATACGACGAGGCTGTCGGCGATCCCGATAACGGAATTGCACCCGGCACAAAGTTTGAGGATTTACCCGACGATTTTGTATGCCCTCTCTGCGGAGTAGGCAAGGACGATTTTTCACCGGCTGAATAATCAGGTAAAATCCGCCTTACGGCACGATAAAACGCTATGACGTTTGTAAAAGCGTCATAGCGTTTTTTGTTGTTTAATATTCTGTTTATCTGTCAAAATCAAGCACGATTTCGTTTTTTTCGGACTTGAATTTTCTGCACTTTATGTTTGCCGAGGCAAGCATACGCTTTGAGGCAAGCGTTTCCTTTGAGTCGGCATACTTGTCGTAGAGGTAAACAACCTCGCCGATTCCCGACTGGATAATAGCCTTTGCACACTCGTTGCAGGGGAACAAATCAACATAGAGCTTTGCTCCCTTCAAGTCCTTGCCCCTTGCGTTCAGAATTGCGTTAAGCTCGGCGTGAACAACGTAGTTGTACTTTGTGTCCTCGCCCTCACGCTCCCAAGGAAAATCGTCGTCGGAACAGCCGTAGGGAAAGCCGTTGTAGCCCGTTGACAGAATGATGTTGTTTGAGTCAACTATGCAGGCTCCCACCTGAGTGTTGGGGTCCTTACTGCGCTTGGACGCAAGCAGTGCAACGCCCATAAAATATTCGTCCCAAGTAATGTAATCATTTCTTTTCATAGCTGCCTCCCTGTTGAGTGTATTTTATATAATAAGTATAGCTATATCTGTCTGCTTATACATATGACTTACAGGTTTTTTACCGATACTCCCCATTCGCCGTTTTGAACAGGTGCTTTCGGCGGTAACTGAGTACTGTTATTCGGAGCAGTCGGAGTAATGTTTGGCGTGGTGGGTTTATTGTTTGTCGGAGTCTTATTCGGCACAGCAGGAGTATTGCTTGTCGGTTTTTTGTTTGGTGAATTCAGAGCGTTATTTACCGGATTATCAGTAATTATACTCAGTGTGTTGAGTATGCGGTTAATACTCGGATTGATTTGACTGCTTTTTACAACCATACTGTTATTTAATGTGCCTTGACCGCCGTTGTCTGATGATGAAGCGGAATTTGTTTTTGCATTATCTTCATCATAACCTGAATTATCCGTTTTATTTTCAGAAGTATCATTATCAGTATTATTGCTGTAATACTCCTCCTGCTCTTCATACGCCGGGTCATCATAGATTGTTACTCCGAAAACAGGCATAGGTGAGTTTGAATTAAACGAATAAACGTCGTTAACGTCATAATTATAGTAATCTCTGTCATCTTTATTAAAAAAGGACGAAAAGACAAGGCAGAAAACAACTGCTGCTACCGAAAATATCATAACTGTTTTTTTATCGCTTTTCTTCATCCTAATCTTCCTGTTCTGCCTTAATAATGACGGTCTGTTTCTTCCCAGCCTAAATATCCGCCCTGACTGGGTGTGCAGACAGAAGAAGTAATTTCAAAATATTCAATCTCTATTTCAGGCGGTTCATATTCCTTTTTCATATTTTATTCTCCTATCGTTACGTACAACATTATTGATTATTCTGTTTTGCCTGCTCAACAAGGTCATTGTAAGTAATCAGAGCAGTTGAATAATTCTTAATTGACCGGCTGATGCCGGCATCTTTAGATGTATCACTGTCTGCAATTGAATTGTAGCTGTTAACTACTATGTCTGAAAAACAGAAATTACCGTTGCTGTCCTTGACAAAAAATACTGCATAATTATTTTTTGCAAAATCCAGCGCACTCATATTATTTACGTAATAAATATCAACAGTGCTGTTGTCCTTAGCAGAATATACATTTCCGCTTGAGTTTGAATACATTACGGAATTTTCGTTGCTCAGCAAGTTTTCTATGCTGACAGTACCCTTGCCAAAGCTTCCGTCCTTATCTGTCAATACAACAGCGCCGTAATCGGCAATACCGTAATCAGCAAATTCTGTAACAGCTTTTCCGTCAACCGTAAAGGAATATTTTAAGCCCCAAGGCTCAATGTTTCTTATCGCTGTTGTTGATGAAAATCTATACTTACCGTCCGTTGTCGAATCATAGGTCAGACCGCTGACGCTGACAGAATCGTAATACTTACTCGGGGCAGTAATGCCTGACGGTGCGACAGCGTCATACATAGCCTGAATACTGTTGAGTAAATCAATTTGTGCATTACGAAGTACAGTCTGAGTTTCAGGCGGAAAAGTTGTAAAATATCCGTTTTTTTCCTCATCCATATAAGTTTTTATGTTATTATACAGCGACCTGTCTTTAACAGTGCTTATGTATTTAACGCCTTTATATGTAAAGTCAAATACAACCCATACATGTGTTTCCATATTAAACAGATAGTAATCGTCATACAAAGCTCCTGCTCTGTTGAACGTCTGATTGGTGTTTGTTGCTGAATTAAAGACAAGATTAGCACTGTTAACCGACTTGCCGATTTTTATTGTGTTTTTATTGCTTATTACAGCTGACGGCGTCGGAGTTTCTTCTCCCACAGTTCCCTTTAGCATATAAACATTATAGTCTGTAACGTTCTTATCGGTTTTTAAGTCTAAATAAGTGCCGTTAATTCCTAATGTTCCATATGTATAATTACGCCAAGGCTCGCTGAATCTGAAAAAATTTATATAATTGAAATCAAATACAGGTCCTGCGTACAGTTCTGTTGTTTCCATTATCTTTGTATTTTCAAAGTCAAAGATATACTCCTGACTTCTTTTGGTAGGAGAGGTGTACCAGACTGTAACAGATTGCGAATCTCCTGAAGGCTTAACGGCTTTTTTGCCTGCCGCAACATCCTGATAATAGTTACCGTATTTCTTTTCATCTGTTTTGTCGTAATATTCATAATCATCAGGATTGCCTGTTTCGGTATAGTGAAATACCACAGGGAAAGTTATCTTTTCAAATCTTGCGTAATAGGTATCCAGCTTGCCCTCCTCAATAGTAACGGCAATTGAGGTTGATTTGGTTCTCAGCTCGTATTCATTCGTATCGCTGTTAAAACAATACCAGCCGGTAAACATATATTCATTAGCGTAATCGGGCTTTGCCTTAAACATTACTTTGTCACCGACGCTGCCTGAGGCTTCAATATTGACAACTCTGTCCTCGCCGTTTACATTCTGTTTAGTTTCCTTAATATTTGCATTTCTCGAAGCTTCGGCAATCAGGGTTTCTTCAACAGTTCCGCCGAGAGCAGAATCTAAAAATTCACCGCTGTCGCTGTCACGTGTCTGCGCTTTTGCTATGCTTTTAAACTTCCATACAGCAGTAAGCGTAATGCCGTGCGAGGCGTCTAACTGCAGGTCTGTAACGTTATTTTTAGAATCGGTGATTGATACAATACCGCCGTTGCCGTTTGTCGGGTCATACGTTATTGTATGTTGTCCGTCAAGTATAATCTGTTTTCCTTTACTGTCTTTTACGCTCCAGCCGCAGAATTTTACAGAGTCGCTATCCCAGTCCTTATTCGGTAGTGCGGCGTGGGATATATATTTTCCCTCTTTTATTACTTTGATTGCCTCGTCACCGCTTCCTGTTGTGCTGTATTCGCTGTTATTGTAATATTCCGACGTATCAATCACGTTGCCTTTGTCATCTGTAGCCGTTTGGAAAGAATCGGAAAAACCGACTAAGTTTCCGCCGTATTTATTATCCGAAGTAAACATATAAGGAGCACCGCCGTTTGAATCATACAACACAAACGGAGCCTTTGTATAAATCAGGTGAACGGCAACAGGTGAATTTACAAGGACTCTGCAATGAAAATCCCATGTTTCTGCTATACCGGTTTCAGTGTTCACAATCTCTTTAGGTTCAAGAATAAAGTATTCCTCTGACAATTCCTTCTTTTTTTCGTCTGTAAGATTGCTTATATCTCCGTCGTATATTTTAAGGAATTTTGTTTCAGGCGTACCGTCAGCTTTGTTAACAGTTATATACGCACCTTCAAAGCTGCAGTCTTTAAGAGTACCGCCATTATATTCTTTGGTATATATCGTGCAATACTTTCCGTCAAGAACAACCGAATTTAAAGCGTTGCCGCTTTTAATATCGCTCTTAATTGTTACATTTGATAAATCCGGTTGTTCAACATCTGCACCGCCGATACCGCCTTCGGTAATAGACGTAGAAATCGGCTGATAAAGGTCAAAGTTAATATCGTCCAGAAGATTTCCGTAGGATGCCCTAGCAACTATTTTATTATTTGACAATTGTCCGGATGAATATGAGCAGAATGCAAATAATGTATCTTCCTGCCCCTTCGGAACGGTATAGGTGCAGTCATAACCGAGCGAGCTGCTTGCACCTTTCATTATGTCGTCAAAATCATCCGAGCGGTTTGTTCCGTATGTGGTCCATCCGTTTATTGATTTTTCCGGGTCAGTTTCGCAGAAAGGCGACGAGATAACCCAGACGCTCCACTCCTGATTGATTGTTTTCGTTTCAACCAAAGAAATATTCTCATCCTCGTTAGCAGACTGACCTTCAAATTTTCCCGATGCGGCAAACTTCTTTGTATAAACCGTATATTTCTTAGAGCAGCCGGTTTCAGGATAATCAACGCCGTACTGTGTTTTCAGCCAATCTGTGATTCTTATAAACTGGTCCTTACCTTCTTTTGAAGTCTTTGACGGATTGACCGGCTGCTTAGGTCCGATAATAAGCACCATACGGTCTGTTGTATCTCTTCCTCTGTGGTCAAGCCCCCATGTGTAGGTAGAGCCTGAAAACGTTTTGATTCTCTGGTAAATAGTACTTTCCTCTTCAGCGTTAAGCTCGGCGGCTACCTCGCCCTCTGCAACCTTTTGATAACTCTCATAATTCGGATCTTTTTTTAAATTGCTGTTGTTTTTTGTTACATTAAAATGAGGACTGTTGCTTTTGAAAAACTCAAATTTACCGTCAGTAGCTGTGGTGTCCCAATACGGTACTATTCCTTTTGCCGGCTGAGCATAGAATTGAGTGCTGCTAAAGGAGTATTTCTCGTTATTTTCTTCAAAATTACCGTTCTGGATATGCTTAACCGAATAATCTGTGTCGGTAGCCGACACACTGATTTTTACAAATGCAAGTGCTGAAATAATCAGTGTCAAGGATAAAATTAAAGATACAATTCTTCTTGTGTTTTTCATCCTTATTATCCCCCTTGTGAATTTCAAATTCCGCAGTTTTTCGTGTAATCGACAAAGTGGTTTATGTTCTACCAAAACACCTTCATTTATAGTAATTATATACAAGCAATAATATGTAATTATATATTACAATCTACGCAATAAATTGTCAATACAACAGCACACAATTAAACAACAAACATACATAAATCAGTAATAATTACTAAAATTTGATAATAAAAAATTTGAAAATTAATTGTATTAAATTTATATTTTGTTATTGATAAACCGAAAGTGATTTGTTATAATAAAAGTTAATAACTAATTCTATAAAAATTTGTAAAACGGAGGAAGATTATGCTGAATACTAATTACAACGAAAAATTCGGCAAGGAAGGACTTACATTTGACGATGTTCTTCTTATACCGGGAGAGTCAGACGTTGAGCCTAAAAATGTTGACGTTTCAACACACCTTACAAAGACCATTAAACTCAACACTCCTCTTATGACTGCCGCTATGGATACGGTTACTGAATCCGCTATGGCTATTGCTATTGCAAGAGAAGGCGGCGTTGGTATCATTCACAAGAATATGCCGATTGAGCGTCAGGCTGACCAGGTTGACAGAGTAAAAAGAAGTGAGAATGGCGTTATTGTAAATCCGTTTTTCCTCGCACCCGAAAACACCGTAAGAGATGCAGACAACCTTATGGGAAAGTACAAAATCTCGGGCGTGCCTATCTGCCGTGACGGCAAGCTTGTGGGTATTATCACAAACCGTGATATGCGCTTTATGACAGGCGAGGATTTTGCTCAGCCGATTTCAAAGGTTATGACTCACGAAAACCTCGTTACTGCTCCCGTGGGCACTACTCTTAAAGAGGCTCAGGATATTTTAAGAAAGCACAGAATCGAAAAGCTCCCGATTGTCGGCAACGACGGAACTCTCAAGGGACTTATCACAATCAAGGATATTGAAAAGAGCGTTCAGTACCCCAACTCTGCACGTGACGACAAGGGCAGACTTCTCTGCGGTGCCGCAATCGGCGCAACAGCAGACGTTCTTGACAGAGTAGCCGCTCTGATTGAGGCTCAGGTTGACGTTGTTGTGCTTGACTCTGCTCACGGTCACAACTCAAACGTTGTAAACTCTGTTGCAAGGGTAAAGAAGGCTTATCCCAATCTTCCTCTTATCGCAGGCAACATTGCAACTGCCGAAGCCGCAAAGGCTCTTATTGACGCAGGCGCAGACGCTATCAAGGTCGGCATAGGCCCCGGCTCAATCTGCACAACAAGAATTGTTGCAGGTATCGGCGTTCCGCAGATTACCGCAATCTATGACGCAGCCTGCGAGGCTTCAAAGTACGGTATCCCCGTAATTGCAGACGGCGGCATCAAGTACAGCGGCGACATCGTTAAGGCACTTGCCGCAGGCGGAAGCGTTGTTATGGTCGGCTCACTCGTTGCAGGCTGTGAGGAAAGCCCCGGCGAGAATGAAATCTATCAGGGCAGACAGTTCAAGGTTTACCGTGGAATGGGCAGTCTCGGCGCAATGGGCAAGGGCAGTGCAGACAGATACTTCCAGGCAAGCAACAACAAGTTCGTTCCCGAAGGCGTAGAGGGACGTGTTCCTTACAAGGGAATGCTTTCCGACACCGTTTACCAGCTTATGGGCGGTCTGCGCTCAGGTATGGGCTACACAGGCTGCGCTACAATTGAAGAGCTCCACAAAAAGGCAAGATTTGTTCAGATTTCGGGCGCAGGTCTGCGTGAAAGCCACCCGCACGATATCCAGATTACAAAGGAAGCACCGAACTATTCATATAACTGCAATTGAGTCGAGTGCCTCGGCGGTGTGCCACCGCAGGCATATTTTATAATTGTAAGGAACGGTACGGCAGTCGCCCAAAACCCCTCAATCCCCTTATTAAGGGGCAGAAACCCCTGTGTCGTTCCTGAATGGCATTCATCTAACCTTATTAGGAACAACACAGGGTTGTTCCCTACGGATATAGAGGAAATGTTTGTATTATAGTCATAGGGACACGGCGTGCCGTGTCCGTTTTGACTATCAAACGCAATCGATTATATGATTATTATAATGAAAAACAAACCTTTCCGTAGGGGACGGGTTCCTACACGTACCTATGTATAAATTGTAAAACAAATTATACATTATGGCGAACGCAGTTCGCCCCTACATAATAAAATCTGAAAAATATTCGGAATGGAACGATTGTTAATTCCGAATTAAAAATAAAATAAATTATAAAGGATGTTCTAAAATGTACAGACTCGGCATTGACCTCGGCGGCACAAACATTGTAGCCGGCGTAGTTGACAAAAAGTACAAAATCGTGGCAAAGGCTTCCTGCAAAACTGCCGTTCCTCGTCCTGAAAGTGAAATCTGCGACAGTATGGCAGAGGTTGCAAAGAAAGCCGTTGAAAAAGCAAAGCTCACTATGGACGACATTGAGTCCGTAGGTATTGGCGTTCCGGGTGCGGTTAACCCGAAAACAGGCGTAATCGAGTACTCCGCAAACCTCTTTTTCCACAACTGGGAAGTTGTCCAGATGATGGAGGAAAGACTCGGCAAAAAGGTTCACATCGAGAACGACGCTAATGCGGCAGCTCTCGGCGAGTATCTTGCCGGCAGTGCAAAGGGTGCAAGAAACGCAGTTGCAATCACACTCGGCACAGGCGTAGGCGGCGGAATCATCATTGACGGCAAAATCTACAGCGGCTCAAACTTTGCAGGTGCTGAGCTCGGTCATATGGTTATCGTAAAGGACGGCAAGGAATGTGCCTGCGGCAGACGAGGCTGTTGGGAAACATATGCTTCCGCAACAGGACTTATCAACCTTACAAAGCAGAAGATTCTCTCCGAAAAGCTTGAATTCAGCTATATGCTCAAGCTCTGCGACGGCGACATCAACAAGGTAAACGGCAGAACAGCTTTTGACGCAATGCGTGACGGCGACCCGACTGCAAAATCCGTTGTTGAGGAGTACATAAGCTACCTTGCCTGCGGACTTGTAAACATCATCAACATTTTCCAGCCTGACGTTCTCTGCATCGGCGGCGGAATTTCAAACGAGGGCGAAAATCTCCTCGGACCTGTTCGTTCATATGTTGAGCGTGAACGCTACACAAAGCACAATGACAAGCAGACAGTCATCTGCAAATGTACGCTCGGCAACGACGCAGGCATTATCGGTGCGGCTTATTTGGACTGATTCCGTTGTAATACAAAAAATCACCGTCTTGTACGCTCATACAAGACGGTTTTATTTTTCAACAATGAATACAAGATACCGTAACGTGGCATCTTGCGTCAGATATAGAAAAATGTATTAACTCCGAGATACCGAGGTAAATTTAATTATCGATTTTTATAACGGACTAAAATACGGACTAAAATTTTCTCTTTTCGAAATAAAATACTTGACGAAATTTGAAAACTACGATATAATGCTATATTGCAAGGTTATATTTTGAAGGGAGGTTTTCACTTATGTTGAGAACATATCAGCCTAAGAAGCTCCACAGAAAAAAGGAGCACGGTTTCAGAAAGAGAATGGCTACAGCCAACGGTAAGAAAGTTTTAGCAAGAAGAAGAGCTAAAGGCAGAAAAAGGTTGTCTTATTAAGAAAAGAGGCCACTTTATTCGGTGGTCTTTCTTTTTTAGAGTGCTCGACTGCCCGGTGGTGTAAAAATGAGTGAATATGTCACTTTGAAGGATAACAGGGATTTTTCCCGTCTGTACAAAAGGGGAAAATCCTTTGTAAGTCCTGTACTTGTAACTTATGTAATGAAAAATAAAAACAATAACCTGCGTTTCGGAATTACCACAGGCAAAAAGGTCGGCAAGGCTGTTAAACGCTCCAGAGCAAGGCGTGTTATCAGGGCAGCTTACTACGAACTCTATCCCGATTTAAAGCAGGGATACGACTTTGTTTTTGTCGCAAGGGGCAAAACACCCTATGTTAAGTCGCAAACTGTTTTGGACGCTATGAAAAAGCAATTGAAAGCTGCAGATGTTTTAGAATAATTATCAATTAAAAATTAACAATTGATGGTCGCTCCGCTCCGAATTTGTAATAATGCGTGCTGTTTTGAAAGGTTTTTTCGATGAATTTATATTGATATATAGGTAACGTTTAGGGACGTGTTGGAGCCCGTCCCCTACGAAATTAAATTCAAACGTTTCCTGAATAGCCGTAGGGGACGGCATCCTTGACGTCCCGTTTCATAAATTGCGTTGCAATTTATGAAATATGGCGAACACAGTTCGCCACTACAATAATATAAATAAATTGGGGAACTATACTTTTAAATTATTCCAACCTAACCACTCGACCTAAATTGTTAATTATTCTTTGTTAATTGTAAATTGAATTTAAGGTAAAAAATGAAAAAAATACTGATTGCTCTGATTAAATTCTATCAAGCCGCCATTTCTCCGCACCTGGGTGCTAACTGCAAGTACACTCCAACCTGCTCTCAGTACGGAATCGAGGCTATCGAGCGCTTTGGCGCACTAAAGGGCTTTGCACTTACGCTCTGGCGTATTCTGCGATGCAACCCATTTTCAAAGGGCGGCTATGACCCTGTTCCCGAAAAAAGGACAGGCAGGAGAAATTAGCAACACGCATATTGTATTTGCTGTGATTGCACATTTTACTCAAAAGTGAGGTAACAATATGCAAATCTTCGGATTTCTCGGAAGCTTGCTGGGCTACATACTCTGGGGAGCTTTCTACATTCTCAAGGATTTCGGTCTTTCTATTATCGTATTTACGCTCATTGTAAAGCTTATTCTGTTTCCGTTTTCCGTTAAACAGCAGAAATCTATGGCGGGTACTGCAAGACTTTCCAAAAAGCAAAAGGAGCTTCAGGAAAAGTACGCTAACAACAGAGAAAAGTATTCGGAGGAGCTTAACAAGCTCTATGAAAAAGAGGGCGTCAAGCCTATGGGCGGTTGTCTTACGACAATCCTTCCTTTTCTCGTAATTTTAGGTATCTTCTACGCAGTTGCCTATCCGCTCACCAACACTCTTCACTTAAACGGTGAGGACGTAAACAATGCACTTTCCTACATCAACACAATTCCCGGATATGCTGCAAGTGTTAATCCCACATATCAGGAAATCAGCCTGCTTAAAGTTTTTCCCAACATTATGAACACCGAGGCTATTCAGGGAATCTTCAATACTCAGGAAATTTCTACAATCCAGATGTTCACCGCAGGCTTTAATACCTTTGGCGTGGACTTACTCGCAATTCCTAAGGATTTCGGTCTTTTCTCTTGGTATACTCTTTTCCCGGTATTCTGCTTTGCTTCCAATGTCGGCGCTCAGTTGATTACTATGAGAATTAATAAAAACCAGATGGCTCAGCAGCAGGGTTGTATGAAGGTTATGCTTATCGCTATGCCTCTGTTCTCTGCATACATCGCTTACACCGTTCCTGCCGCAGTTGCATTCTACTGGATTATTTCGGCTGTAATCAGCCTTGTTCAGTCAATTGTGCTCGGCAAGATTTTCAGTCCTGCTCAGCTCACCGCAAACTCAGAGGCAAGACACGTTGCAGCAATGCTTGAAAACGAAGCAAAAATTCCTTATGTTTACGCACCGCACGAGCTTAAATCAGGCGAAGGTGCAAATTCAAAGAAGAAAAAGAAGAAATAATTTATAATATATTAAAACGAAATAAAGGTGAAAAATCGTGATAAAAGAAGTAATCGGCGTTGGTGAAACAGAGCTTGACGCTCTCAACGACGCAAAAAGACAGCTTGGTCTGAGTGATACAGACGAGGTTGAATTTGAACTTATCCAGCGTGCCGAGAAAAAGAAGTTCGGTCTTTTCGGCGGCGCACCTGCAAAGGTAAAGGTAACACTCAAGGCTACTCCCGAAGACAAGGCAGAGGAATTCTTAAGAAATGTCCTCGACAAGATGAATCTTCAGAGTGTTGTAATTGAAAAGAAGTCAATCGAAGGCGGCGTTGAATTCGACCTTTCGGGCGAGGACGTTGGCTTTGTAATCGGCAGAAGAGGCGAAACTCTCGACTCTCTCCAGTATATTACAAGCCTTGTCGCAAACCACGCAGACAGCGGCTATTTCAAGGTTACAATCAACACAGGCAACTATAGAGAAAAAAGAGAAAAAACTCTTGAAATTCTCGGCAGAAAGCTTGCTTTCAAGGCTGTCAAGACAGGCAGAAAGATAAACCTTGAGCCTATGAATCCCTATGAGAGAAGAATTATCCACACAGCTGTTCAGAAGGTAAACGGCGCTATTTCGTGGAGTGAGGGCGAGAACGCTAACCGTCACGTTGTTATCGGACCCGACCCCAAGGTAAAGAACAATTTCCGCAAGGGCGGCTACAACAAAGGCAGAGGCGGCAGACGTCCCTATAACTCAAACCGCAGTTACAACAATTCTGCTCCCGTTAATCCCGACAGAAAGCCCCTCAACGAGGGCGACGGCACAGGTCTTTACGGAAGAATTGATAAGTAAGTCGAGCAGAAAAGCTGAATATTTACAAATTATATGCCCGACAATTAGGGCTGAATCCTATAAAGTTTTGAAAAGGGCGGAGCAATCCGCCCTTATTTTGTAGTATTGAAAAAGTTAAAAATATAACATTATCCGTAGGGACACGGCGTGCCGTGTACGCTGTAATTATCAAACGTATCCGATTATACCATCATTTTCGAAACAAACCAACCTTTCCGTAGGGGACGGGTTCCTACATCATTTCTTTTATTATGTGCGTGGGTGAAATATGAACGAAAAAACAATTGCCGCTATCAGCACCGCACAGGGCGAGGGCGGAATCGGCGTTATCAGAATTTCGGGCGAAAATGCTCTTGAAATTGCCGACAGAATTTTTAAAAATATAAACAACAAGAAAATCACCGAGATGAAAGGCTATACAGCCGCTTTCGGCAAAATTTGTCACAACGGCGAAGAAATTGACGAGGCTGTTGCGCTTGTATTTCGTGCGCCGCACAGCTACACAGGCGAGGACGTTGTCGAGCTTTCGTGTCACGGCGGAATTTACCTGACAAAACAGGTGCTTCGTGCCGCACTTTCGGCAGGCGCATATCCTGCACAGGCAGGCGAATTTACAAAACGTGCATTTCTCAACGGCAAAATCGACTTAACCGAAGCCGAGGCTGTAATAGATTTAATCAGCGCAAAAAGCAAATCTGCCGCCAGAGCCGCACTTTTTGTAAAGGACGGTGCTCTGCGCAAGAAGATTGACGGTGTGAAAAACGATTTACTCTCGCTTGTATCTCACCTTTCCGCCTGGGCGGACTATCCCGAGGAGGATATTGCCGAGGTCACTGACGATATGATTTTTGATACGTGCAAGAATTCGATTGCAACTCTCGAAAAACTGCTTGCAAGCTACGACAGCGGTCAGGCGGTCAAGCAGGGGATAGATACGGTAATTGCAGGCAAGCCGAACGTCGGCAAAAGCACACTGATGAATCTGCTTTCGGGCTGCGAAAAGAGCATTGTCACCGACATTCCCGGCACGACGAGGGATATTGTTGAGGACACAGTTCTTGTCGGCGACGTTATTCTGCGCCTCAGCGACACAGCGGGTTTGCGTGAAACCGACGACGCCGTTGAGAAAATAGGCGTTGACCGAGCAAGAAAACGCCTTACACAATGCGGACTTCTGCTTGCGGTGTTTGACAACAGCCGTGAACTTGACGACGAGGACAGAGCTTTGCTCGATTCTGCAAAGGATGTTCCCTCAATTGCGATTATCAACAAGACCGACCTTGAACAAAAGCTTGATATAAGCTATATTTCAGATAGTATCAGCAAAATAGTATATATTTCAGCCGTAAACGGTGAAGGACACGAGGAGCTTGTAAAAGCCGTTGAAGAAATTGCAGGAACGGCAAACTTAAATCCAAGCGAGGGAATACTCTCAAACGAACGTCAGAGATTGGCTGTAGCCAATGCGCTGAATTCAGTCAGAGAAGCCGAAAACGCACTTTCAATGGGAATGACGTTTGATGCTGTAACCGTTTCACTTGAGGACGCAATTTCTGAGCTGTTGGAGCTGACAGGCGAAAAGACAAGCGACGAGGTAATAGACCGGGTATTCCACAACTTCTGCGTAGGTAAGTGACGGTATCTCCAATCGGGCAGCCACACAGGGCTGCCCCTACAGCATATATAAATTATCGTTATGTTCATTCCGTAGGGGCGACCCTATGTGGTCGCCTAAAATTTTTTCAAATATTATTAATTCGAATTTCGAATTGAATTATTGGAGTTGATTATATGACAACTTATTTTGCAGGCAATTACGACGTTGCCGTTATCGGCGCAGGTCACGCAGGAATTGAAGCCGCACTTGCGTCTGCACGGCTCGGCTGTAAAACTGCGATTTTTACTATAAATATGGATGCTGTCGGCAACTGTCCCTGCAACCCGTCAATCGGAGGAACTGCAAAGGGACATCTTGTGCGTGAGATTGACGCACTCGGCGGCGAAATGGGCAAGACAGCCGACGAATGTTTTTTGCAGTCACGTATGCTCAACCGAGGAAAAGGTCCTGCCGTTCATTCGCTCCGTGCACAGATTGACAGGCGCAAATACTCCGACACTATGAAGCACAAGCTTGAGTTGCAAAAAAACCTTGAGCTCCATCAGGCTGAAATTACTGACATTCAGAAATCCGAAAACGGCTACACTCTTACCACAAGAATGTTAGCCGTTTACGAGTGCAAGGCTGTTATTATTGCAACAGGCACATACCTCGGCGGACGAATCTTTGTCGGTGAGGTTTCCTACGAAAGCGGTCCGGACGGAATTTTCCCAGCTACCAAGCTTGGAAAAAGTCTAAAAAACCTCGGACTTCCTCTGCGCCGTTTCAAGACAGGTACTCCTGCGAGAGTACTGAAAAGCTCCATTGACTTCTCGGAGCTTGAGGTGCAGAAGGGCGACGAACCGCCTCAACCGTTTTCCTACGAAACCGAAAATCTCGGTGAAAACAAGGTTGACTGCCACATAAGCTGGACTAACGAAAATACTAAACAGGTAATTCTTGAAAATATTCACCGTTCACCTCTCTACGCAGGCAGAATTGAGGGTGTTGGACCTCGCTACTGTCCGAGCTTTGAGGATAAGATTATGCGTTTTAAGGACAAACCACGTCATCAGCTTTTCATTGAGCCGTGCGGACTGAGCACAGAAGAAATGTATTTACAAGGAATGAGCTCGTCGCTCCCCGAAGAGGTACAGCTCAAATTCTATCACACAATCAAAGGTCTTGAACACTGTGTAATTATGCGCCCTGCTTATGCGATTGAATACGACTGTGTTGACCCACTTGCTATGAATGCTACGCTTGAATTCAAGGATTTTCCGAATCTCTACGGTGCAGGACAGTTCAACGGAAGCTCGGGTTATGAGGAAGCCGCCGCACAGGGACTTGTTGCAGGAATCAACGCCGCATTAAAAGTGCTCGGCAGAAAGCAGGTTATTTTCACTCGTGACAATTCCTATATAGGTACGCTCGTTGACGACCTCGTTACAAAGGGTGCAAACGAGCCGTACAGAATGATGACCTCACGCAGTGAATACAGGCTCGTACTCCGTCAGGACAACGCAGACGAAAGGCTTACACCCCTCGGATATGAAATCGGACTTATCAGCGAGGAGCGTTACAACAAGTTTCTGGAAAAGCAGGAGCAGAAGAAAGCGGAAATCAAGCGTTTGAAATTAACAGTAATTTCTCCGTCTGAGGAAGTAAACAGGATACTTGTTTCACGTGAAACATCTAAAATCACTACAGGCGTTCGTCTGATTGACTTGCTCAAACGTCCTCAACTCGGCTACGAAGAACTAAAAACAGTTGACACAGAAAGACCGGAGCTTGACCCGAATATTTTTGAACAGGTTGAAATTGAAATCAAGTACGAGGGTTATATTCAAAAACAGCTCAAACAGGTTGAGCAGATGAGAAAACTTGAAACAAAACTCTTGCCAAAGGACTTTGACTACAGAGAAATTAAGGGTTTGCGACTTGAGGCGCAGGAAAAGCTAAACAAAATTATGCCGTTAAATATTGGACAGGCATCGAGAATTTCGGGCGTATCACCTGCCGACATTAGCGTACTGCTGATTTGGCTTGCACAAAACAAGTGATTGGGTGACAGAATGGACATTAAAGAAATCATTAAAGCGGCTACAGCCGCCTACAAAATTCAGCTCACAGACTTTCAGCTTGAACAGCTTGAAATGTATTTTAAATTGTTGGTTGAATGGAACGAAAAAATCAATCTCACCGCAATAACCGACGAACATGGAGTAGCGGTAAAGCATTTTGCCGACAGCCTTGCGCTGTTCAACTGCGTTGACATTCCCGAAAATTCGACTTTAATCGACGTCGGAACAGGTGCAGGCTTTCCGGGAATTGTGCTCAAGATTGCCCGTCCCGATATTAAGCTGACATTGCTTGACAGTCTGCAAAAGCGGCTGAACTTTTTAGATACCGTTTTGTCAACGCTCTCGCTTGGCGCAACGCTTATCCACAGCAGGGCAGAGGACGGAGGACAAAACATTGATTTGCGTGAAAGCTTTGATTTTGTTGTTTCACGTGCAGTTGCAAGGATGAATGTGCTTGCGGAATATTGCATACCTTATGCAAGGCTGAGCGGAAGCTTTATAGCTATGAAAGGTCCTGACGCTGAAAACGAAATATCAGACGGCAGAAAAGCAATTCAGACTCTCGGCGGAAAAATCAAAAACATTCACTCCTTTTCACTTGCACTCGACGGCGGCGAACGAACAATTGTTGAAATAGAAAAGATTGCACCCACTCCCGACAAGTATCCGAGAAGCTACGGAAAAATTAAAGCCAAACCGTTATAATTTTAAGGACAGCGCAACGCTGTCCTTTTCTGTTTAGAAATTCGACAATATTTTTAATAAATTACCATTTTTTACCAAATCTATATAAAAAAGTTGCTCACAAAACGACAGACATCGCACAGGGAAAGTGTTATTATAATAGCACAGGGACAACCCCTGAAGGACAAATGAGGACACGGGGCGATCAGGTTTGAATTTAATAATTAAAAATGAAAACAAAATCTCTGACATACCAATAATTAAAATCAGACCTAACAAAGCTCAGCCCAGAAAGGTTTTCAATGAAGAGGACCTCAACGCTCTGTCGCAGTCAATCACAGAAAACGGTATTCTTCAACCCCTTACCGTTCGCAAGGTGAGTGCTACGGAATATGAGCTGATAGCGGGCGAAAGGCGGCTCCGTGCATCCGTAATGGCAGGACTTCGGAAAGTTCCCTGTATAGTAATCAAGTGCTCCGAAAAAGAGTCGGCAGTATATGCTCTCCTTGAAAATCTCCAACGAAGCGACCTCGGCATGTTCGAGGAAGCTCGTGGGATTTCAAGGCTGATACGCAGATACGGACTGACACAGCAGGAGGCGGCTGTCAAGCTCGGCAAAACGCAGTCCACAATTGCAAACAAGCTAAGACTTTTAAGGCTTACATACGAAGAGCAGGAGTGGATTGAAAACGCAGGACTGAGTGAACGCCACGCAAGAGCGCTGTTAAAGCTCGGTGATGAAGGTGCAAGGCGAGAGGCTCTCTCGAAAATCATCTCCGAGAATCTAAACGTACAGCAATCAGAAAATCTCGTTAATCTGATGCTCAATTCAAGCTCTAAAAACGATAAAAAACAGGGCTTCAGCAAAGCGGTGATAAAGGACGTCAGAATATTTGTAAACACAATCAACAAAGCTGTTGACACAATGCGTCTTGCGGGAATAGACGCACAAACGGATAAAACCGATACAGACAATTTTATCGAATACACAATACGAATTCCCAAAAAGCAAATAACTGACGAAGAAAAAACTGCTTAACCTCGGTGCAGTATAAAGCACCTCATCAAATTACTTTCCAGTTGGATGCGAAAGCATCCGTTCCACTCATACCCATTTCCTTATCTAAACCCCTTGCGAAAAGCCGTACAGCAATGTACGGCTTTTTGCTTTTTTAGACCGTTATATAAGTCGGTGATTAGCTAAACCTCGGTATCTCGGGAGTCAGACATTTTTCTATGTCTTACGCAAGATACAACTCACGTTTCATTTATTTTAAATAAATTACATTTTAGATAACTAACCAGAAAATCATCTGTTCGGGCTACCCTGATGTTTCACGTGAAACATTTTATCCGTTAAACAATTAAAAAATATCATTATTTTTCAAAATATGCTTTAAAACACATTGTAAATATGCTATAATTTAAAAGTATTATCAATACGCCATTAATTAATTTTTAAGGTGATTTTATTGGCAAAAATTATAGCAATATCAAATCAAAAGGGCGGTGTCGGCAAAACCACAACCGCCGTTAATCTTGCGGCTTGTCTGGGAGCACAGAGCAAAAAGACTCTGCTTGTAGACGCTGACCCGCAGGGTAATGCCACAAGCGGTGTTGCAATTGACAAAAGCAAGGTAAAATATTCAACTTATGACATTTTAGTTGAGGGAGCTAAGGCTGAACAGTGCGTACTCACAACGCCTTACGAAAATCTGCACATTCTTCCGTCAAGCCTTGATTTGGCGGCGGCTGAACTTGAAATTGCAGAAAAGAGCCACCGTGAGGCACTGCTCAAAAATGCGCTCCTGCCGATTAAGCAGTATTACGATTACATAATCATCGACTGTCCTCCTTCACTCGGACTCATTACTGCAAATGCACTTACCGTTGCAGACACATTTTTAGTTCCGATTCAGTGCGAATATTACGCACTTGAGGGACTGTCACAGCTTATGAATACGGTAAGGCGCATTAAGCGTCAGTACAACTATTCAATTGAGCTTGAGGGCGTTCTGCTGACAATGTATGACGGCAGACTGAATCTTACTCAGCAGGTAGTAAACGAAGTCAAAAAGTTCTTCCCCGGCAAGGTTTTCAAAACCGTCATTCCGAGGGGCGTAAGACTTTCGGAAGCGCCTAGCTTTGGTATGCCCGTAATCTACTACGATAAATCCTGCAAGGGCAGTCAGTCATATATGGAAATGTCAAAGGAAATTATAGCAAAGGAGCGACATAATGGCTAAAAAATTAGGCGGACTCGGCAAAGGACTGAACGCCATTTTTATAGAAAACGACAGCGAGGACAACAACGGAAGTGTAACGCTGAAAATTTCCGAAATTGAGCCGAACCGTTCTCAGCCGAGAAAAGAGTTTGACGAAAAAGCACTCAGTGAGCTTGCGGAAAGCATCTCAAAGCACGGACTTTTACAGCCGTTGCTTGTACGTCCGTTGCCACTCGGCGGTTATCAGATTGTAGCAGGAGAACGACGTTACCGTGCGTGCCGTATGGCGGGAATAACGGAAGTGCCCGTAATTATACGAGAACTCGGCGACACGGAAACAATGGAAATTGCGCTGATTGAAAACCTACAGCGTGAGGACTTAACCCCGATTGAAGAGGCACTCGGCTATCAGGTATTGATTGAAGAGCACGGCTTTTCACAGGAGGAAGTTGCTCAGTCGGTAGGAAAGTCACGACCTGCAATTACAAATGCATTAAGACTTTTAAAACTTCCGCAGAGTATTCTTGATTTGGTATCGGACGGAAAAATCTCGGCAGGTCACGCAAGAGCTTTGCTCACGCTTGAGGACGAAAAGCTTATGCAAGAGCTTGCAGAGGAGATAACCAAAAAGGATTTATCCGTTCGTCAGGTTGAAAAAATATGCAAGCAAAAGCCAAAGCCCGAAAAGGAAGAAACACCGGAAAAAAAGCCGTCGTTCTACAGTATGGTAGAGCTTGCGCTCAACGAAAGCCTCGGCAGAAAAATCAAGGTTTCAAAGAACAAGGGCAAGCAGGGCGGAATTTTGCAGATTGAGTTTTACTCTGACGAGGAATTAACGGAGTTATCAAATAAGCTCAAATAGCAGATTATTAATTGATATAATCGGCAACTATGGCGAACACAGTTCGCCGCTACAGAATAAAAACATATAAATTATATTCGTAGGGACACGGCGTGCCGTGTCCGCAGTGAAAAATGAATGTTATAAAAAACATCATAAAAATGAGGAGAAATAAAAATGATTGATATTAAATTTTTAAGAGAAAATCCCGACGCAGTAAAGGAAAACATAAAGAAAAAATTTCAGGACAACAAGCTTGAGCTTGTTGACAAGGTAATTGAGCTTGACGCTGAAAGCCGTGCCGTAAAACAGCAGGCTGACGAGCTGCGTTCAAACCGCAACAAGATTTCAAAGCAAATCGGCGCACTTATGGCTCAGGGCAAAAAGGAAGAGGGAATGGCTCTCAAAGACGAAGTAACACGTCAGGCACAGCTTCTTGCAGAGCTTGAAGAAAAGGAAACAAAGCTTTCCGAACAGGTTACCGAGATTATGATGCAGATTCCGCAGATGATTGATAAAAAAGTTCCGATTGGCAAGGACGACTCACAGAACGTTGAAATTGAGCGTTTCGGCGAGCCTGTAGTGCCCGACTACGAAATTCCGTACCACACAGACATTATGGAAAAACTTAACGGAATTGACCTTGACTCTGCAAGAAAGGTTGCAGGCAACGGATTTTACTATCTTATGGGCGATATTGCAAGACTGCACAGCGCAGTAATTTCATATGCTCGTGATTTTATGATTGACAGAGGCTTCACCTACTGCGTACCTCCGTTTATGATTAGAAGCAACGTTGTAACAGGCGTTATGAGCTTTGCGGAAATGGATTCTATGATGTACAAGATTGAGGGCGAGGACCTCTATCTTATCGGTACAAGCGAACATTCAATGATTGGTAAATTCATTGACACAATCAACAAGGAGGAAAACCTCCCTTACACTCTCACAAGCTACTCACCCTGTTTTAGAAAAGAGAAGGGCGCACACGGCATTGAGGAGAGAGGCGTTTACAGAATTCACCAGTTTGAAAAGCAGGAAATGATTGTTGTCTGCAAGCCCGAGGAAAGCGAAATGTGGTTTGACAAGCTCTGGCAGAACACAGTTGATTTGTTCCGTTCAATGGACATTCCCGTAAGAACTCTTGAGTGTTGTTCAGGCGACCTTGCAGATTTAAAGGTACGTTCACTTGACGTCGAAGCGTGGTCACCACGTCAGAAAAAGTATTTTGAGGTAGGCTCCTGTTCAAATCTCGGCGACGCTCAGGCTCGCAGACTTAAAATCAGAGTATCGGGCGAGGGCGGCAAAAAGTACTTTGCACACACCCTCAACAACACTGTTGTTGCTCCTCCGAGAATGCTTATTGCATTCCTCGAAAACAATCTCAACGAGGACGGCTCGGTTAATATCCCCATTGCATTAAGACCTTATATGGGCGGAAAAGAAGTAATTTCTGCAAAATAAATGCAATATATAATCACTTTTATAAGTTATTATATATAAACATTTTGTAAAAACAGTTCATACAATTTGTAATATTATACAAAATATTCAATAATCATCTAATCTTCGGAATAACTTTGCATAAATTAGTTGACAAGATTGTGAAAATATGGTAGTATATATTTGCTCTTTATGGAGAAAATAATTTATTTTGGAGGTTAGAATAATGGAACAGAATAGTAATAAAGGTATGATTGCTATGATTCTCGGAATCGTTGCTATCGTATTATCTTTAATTGCTGACTTTGCACCTCTCGGATTCATTAACCTTGCTCTCGTGTTTATTGCACTTGCAGTAGGTATTGTTGCAATCGTTATGGGTGTTAAAGGCCGCAAAGAGGGCGGTAACACAGGTATGGCTACAGCCGGTCTTGTAACAGGTATTATCGCTGTTGTATTTGCAGGCATTTCCTGCGTATGCGTAATCTGCACAGTTGCTTGCGCAAGTGCAGTTATCAGCGGTGTTTCACAGGGAATCAGCCAGTCAGATTTGAACGAGCTTTCAAATCTTCTTCAGTAATCAAAACTGAAACAACTATTTTATGTCAACCTCTTGTCAAAAACAGGAGGTTGATTTTTTTGGAGAGAAAATATGCTTCCTTATCTAAATATATTCGGAAAAGAAATATCTACATATATGTTGTGCGTCCTTGCAGGCGTTTTTTCAGCAGGAATTTATGTTTGCAGAACGGCAAAAAAAAGAGGTCACGACAATAACGACTACATAATTTTTATGCTCGTCAGCGCAATCGGTGTTTTCATTGGCGGTCATATTCTCTACGGAATTACCAACATTCCTTTTGTAGTTGAAGTAGTAAAAAACTGGTCTGCATTAATTACTTCATTTTGGTCTTTCATTAAATTATTCGTGATTGTTTTCGGCGGTTCGGTTTTTTACGGAGGACTTCTCGGGGGAATGTCTGTCGGTATAATTTACGGCAGAAAGAAAAAGCTTGATTTAAAAGAATATTCCGACATATGTGCTCCTATGGTACCTCTGTTCCACTTTTTCGGAAGAATAGGCTGTTTTTTAGGCGGTTGCTGTTACGGAATTGAAAGTCCGTTCGGAATAACTGTTCACGGAAACGAGCTTGTTCCTATGATTAATGATGTTCAGCGATTTCCCGTTCAGCTTCTTGAAGCAGGACTGAATCTTGCTCTATTTTTTGTGCTGGCTCATTTGCTTAAGAAGGATAAGTTTAAAGGCGGTCTTTTTGCTGTTTATCTGATAATTTACTCAATAATCAGATTTTTAGATGAATTTCTGCGTGGAGATACATACAGAGGCTTTTTATTCGGTCTTTCAACATCTCAAATAATCAGCATTTTAATTTTTATTGGGGCTGTAATATTTCTTGTTGTCAGAAATAAAAAGAATTTGCGTGATAAACGAGAATCTATAACCGAATAATGTTATACAACTTAATTTTATAATACAAGGAACAGTTAAGGCTGTTCCTTTTTTATTATGTAATATAAACCATAATTTGCGGCGAAGCCGCCGCAGGCAATTCGAGTGGAAAAATCGGATTGTTTG
>DXYG01000028.1 GCA_019415925.1 Clostridiales bacterium | reverse complement strand
GAGATGTGTATAAGAGACAGATTTTAAAATAAACTACAATTGTGGTTGACAAGTAATTACAAATGTAGTACTATAGTAACAGAAAGGTGAAGTAAATGAATAAAAAACTAATTATTACTTCAAAAAAGTACAGAGGCGGAACTATGGTAGTGTCATCAAGACTTACGAATGAACTGGTTGAAGAACTTGACAAAATTGCTGAACAGACGGGACGTACAAGGAATGAAATCATTCAGATGTGTCTGGAATTTGCTGTTGAAAACCTTGAAATCAAGGAGGGCGACTAAATGCCGAAATTCTTTGACGTCATAAAGTACGAGGGTGACAACAGCACCTTTATTTGGAAATATCCCCGTGAGGATTTCAACACGCTGTCACAGCTGATTGTCCACGAAAATCAGGAAGCCGTTTTCTTTTTGAACGGTCAGGCTCTTGATTTGTTCGGCCCGGGCAGATACACTCTTAAAACTCAGAACATTCCTCTTTTGGGCAGAGCGCTGAGGCTTGCAAGCGGCGGAATTTCACCTTTTCACTGCGAGGTTTATTTCATCAATAAAACCGAGCAGATGGCCATAAAATGGGGAACTGATACAAGAGTACAGTTTATTGAGCCAACCTATAAATTCCCTTTGTCACTGGGTGCGTCGGGTGAGATGAGCTTGCAGGCAGTTGACAGCAAAAGACTGCTTGTAAAGCTTGTCGGAACGGAAAACGGACTTACGCAGCAATCGCTGACAAGGTGCTTCAGAGCGTTTTTGATGACTAAGGTCAAAACCTACATTGCTCAGACAATCAAGTCGGAAAGCATAAGCATTTTTGAAATTGACGAAAATCTCACAAGATTTTCTGAGGCAATCAAAAAACTGCTTGTTCCCGACTTTGCCGATTACGGCGTGTCGCTTGAACGCTTTTTTGTTTCCAAGGTGATGAAGCCTGACGGTGACGCTCAGTATGAAAAATTCAAGGAGCTTCATTTCCGTCAGTATGCAGACATTGCAGAGGCAAAGCTTAAACAGCAGACCGAAATTATCCACGCCGAAACCGAAGCGCAAAAGACGGTTATCGACTCAAAGGCTCAGGCGACAAAGCGTTCGCAGGAGGGATATACATACAGTCAGGAGCGTGGATTTGACGTGGCTGAAAAAATTGCTCAGAACGAGGCTGTGGGCGAGTTCACCAATATGGGTGTAGGCTTTGGCACTATGGCCGGCATTGGCGGTGCTGTCGGCTCAATGGTCGGCAATATGATGAGAGATGCCGTTGATTCTTCTCAGAGAAATTCCGCAACGACTCAGGCTGAGTTAAGATTCTGCGAAAACTGCGGTGCAAGAATAAGCGCAGGAGCGTCATTCTGTGAGAAGTGCGGTACGTCTGTTGCCGGCTCAGCGGATTTCTGCAAAAACTGCGGATATGCTTTTGAACGCAAAGGAAAGTTCTGTCCGAAGTGCGGTACAAAAAGAGGTGAATAAAAATTATGAAGTCTTTTAAGGTTTATACCGTAATATGGGCTTTGTGTTTTGCTGTTTTCAGCCTTGCGGCATTTCTGATACCTCTGCCGACGAGATTCTGCGGTGTGTTCTGGGTTGGTTACATATTCATTACTATTACCTTTTTATTTCAGCTTGCCTGTTCGTTTTTTGCGTTGAAATCAAACGAGCCTCAAATGACCGTATACAACCTGCCGACGTTTAAAGCAAGTTTTACGGGACTTGTTGCAATGCTTATTGCAGGCGGATTTGCAATGATTATTCCGTCGTTCCCGATGTGGCTTTGCATTTTGCTCTGCTCGGCAGTGCTTGCGGCAACACTTGTCGGTGTTATTCTTACGCTTGTGTTTTCGAAAACCGTAAGCGGTATCGACAAAAAAGTCAGAACGTATTCTTTTGTTATGAGGTCGCTTACAGCCGATGCGGAGCATATTATGGCGTCAGCCGATGAGCCTGAAATAAAAGCAACGGCTAAAAAGGTTTATGAGGCGATAAGATTCAGCGACGTTATGTCGAACGCTGCGCTTGAACAGCTTGATACAAGTATTCAGCGGCAGTTTTCGGCTTTTGAGGACGCTGTATCTTCAAAAGATATTGAGCTTTCGTCAGCTTTGGGTGAGGAGCTTTTGAATTTGATTGACAAACGCAACAAGAGGTGCAGGCTTCTAAAATAAATTTAGAAATTTTAGGAGGAAAAAATGGGTAATGAAAATGTAAATACCTCGGCAGTTTTTTGTTCAAACTGCGGAGGTCAGCTTGAAATTGACACTTCAAAGGAGTATACGGAATGTCCGTACTGCGGCACGAAATATTCGGTTCCTGATTTGCTCGGCGACACTGAAGCGGTCAGAGTTGAAAAAATAAAATCGCAGGCGTACAAAGAAGTTGAAAAAGGTAAACAGCAGATTGAGTCGGAGCGTTTAAGGCAGGAGGCTCAGAAAAACGAGGAGGAGTACGTAAGAAAGTTTAAAAAGGGAATCTTGAGTAAATTACTTGTGGTATTCATAATTTTTGACTCGCTTTTTACGGTTCTTGCGTTTGTAAACGGCAGTATTGCTTCAGGCTTAGTAGGCTTGCTTGGAATTGCCCTGTATATTTTATCCTTCCTTTTCGGACTGCGAATTATAAAGACGAAGGCGAAGAACTTACATATTATAACAACTATTGTGGCTTTGATACTGGCTTTTCCGTTTTTGGCGCTTATGAACAGAGGTTACTCAAAGGAATATCAGAATTTTGACTGGAACAGCATTAAGCTGCACGAATATCTGCCCGAACCAAAATCAAACAGCGGCGATATTATAACAAATACAAGCAAGTCGCTGGACATTGACATTAAAGCGTCCGAAAGTGATTACAGCGAATATGTTGACGCCTGTATTGAGATGGGATATACTGTTGATTCAGATGAAACCGGCAGTATGTATTCAGCTTATAACGAAGAAGGCTACAAGCTTGATTTGATGATGTTGACTGATTATTACAGTATTGAACTTGAAACTCCTGAAGAATTGGGTGATCTTGAGTGGCCTGACAGCGGAATTGCAAAAATGCTCCCTGTTCCGAAATCAAAAACAGGAAAAATAAAAGAAGATACTTCCGATAGCTTTAAAGCCTTAGTGGGAGATACTTCCGAGAACGACTTCAAAGAGTATGTAAAGGATTGTAAAGAAAAAGGGTTTGATATTGATTACAACAGCAGTGATGATTATTTCTGCGCAAAATGCAGTGACGGTTATGAGGTTGAAATTACTTATAATTCACTGAGTGTAATGGAAATCAGCCTTTTTGAGCCTTACGACTTTGAAGAAGAAACTACGGAGGAAGAAACTTCAAAAGCCGAGAGCTCAAAAGCTGAAAGCTCTAAAGCAGAGAGTTCGAAATCGGAATCAAAAGCGGAAAATTCGAAGAAAGAGCAGTCAAGCAAATCTTCAGACAGTGTTACGCCCGAGTTTAAGAAGGCGATGGATAAATATGAGGAATTCTTTGACGAGTACGCTGAATTTATGGAGAAGTATGCAAATTCCGATAATCCTGCAAGTATGATGAAAGAATATTCCGAATATATGACAAAATACACAGAAACAATGCAGGCTTTTAGTGAATGTGAAGATGAAGAAATGACAGAAGCAGACTCTCTGTATTATCTTGAAGTACAGACAAGAATAAACCAAAAGCTGGCAAATATAAATATTCCCGAGTATTAATCATTTTGCAAGCTACATAATAATTAAGCCGACGGCTTTCTCAAGAGGAAAACCGTCGGTTGTTTTTTTGTCAAAACAGCGTTATGCCGAACATATGCAGAATCCAGAGCACTGCGCCGTAGATTATTGACGCCGAAACACCGTATACTATTACGGGACCTGCGATGATGAACAGCTTTGCGCCCAAGCCTGCAACATAGCCCTCGGACTTGAACTCGATTGCAGGGGAGGAAACGGCGTTTGCAAAGCCTGTAATCGGAACGAGCGTTCCTGCTCCTGCGTGCTTTGCGATTTTGTCGTACACGCCGATTGCCGTAAGCAGTATTCCCAGAAACACAAGCGTTACAGAAGTGAGCGTTTTTGCCTGCTGTTCCTCAATTCCGAGTGCACCGTAAAGGTTAATAAGTCCCTGACCGACTGCGCAGATTGCTCCGCCGATTAGAAAAGCTTTCAGTCCGTTCACAAAACATTTACTTTTCGGTGAATTTTTCTTCACAATTTTATCGTATTCTTTTGGTGAAATCATATAATACCCCTCTTGTTATCTGTTCTTTACCTTTATTTTGTCCGTATTTTAAATATTTATGTTAAAATTTTCACTTTATTTTTCTTACGGTATGTTGTATAATGTTAAATGTATATTTATATGTATGCAACATATATGCAACTATTTTTACGGGGGGAACGGGTTTGGAACATTATCTTGACAACAGCGCAACTACGGCTGTTTCTGAAAAAGCGGCTGAAAAAGCATACAGGATAATGGTCGAAAATTACGGCAATCCCTCATCTCTGCACCTTAAGGGAATGAATGCGGAGAAGGAGCTTGAATCGGCGAGAAAGTCGGTTGCAAAAAAGCTCGGTGCGCAGAGTGAAGAAATTTTCTTTACAAGTGGCGGCACTGAGGCTAACAACACAGCACTTTTCGGCGTTGCACAGGCTAAAAAAAGACGTGGAAACAAGATTATTATTTCATCCGTTGAGCACAGCAGTGTTATTGAATCGGCTCAGAAGCTTGAAAATGACGGCTTTGAGGTCGTGAGAATTCCGCCGAACGAGGACGGAATAATCACTCCCGAAAGCGTTTTGAGTGAAGTTGACGAAAACACAATCCTTGTTTCCGTTATGTGCGTCAACAACGAAACGGGTGCGGTGATGCCCGTAAGCGAGATTTTCTCTGCCGTTAAGGATAAGAACAGCGACACAATCTGCCACACCGACGCTGTTCAGGCGTTCGGCAAGATTGCGCTTAACGCAAGACGGCTTTGTGCGGATTTGATTACCGTCAGCGCACACAAGGTTCACGCACCAAAGGGCTGCGGAGCATTGTACATAAAAAAGGGCGTTCGCATTGTTCCTCATCAGTACGGCGGCGAGCAGGAAAAGAAAATCCGCCCGGGTACGGAGGCACTGCCGCTGATTGCGGCGTTCGGAGTTGCCTGCGAGGAATTTAAAATTGAAGAAAATTTCAGGAATATATCGGAGCTTAATGATTATGCAAGGCAAAAACTGAAAAACATTGACGGAGTAAGTATAAATTCTCCCGAAAATGCTCTGCCGTATGTGCTGAATATTTCGGCAGGCAGGGTGAGGAGCGAAACAATGCTCCATTTCCTTGAAGAATTTGACGTTTTTGTTTCCTCGGGAAGTGCCTGCGCAAAGGGCAAGCCGAGCCACGTTCTGAGCGCAATGGGACTGTCAAGGGAACGTGCAGACAGCGCAATCAGAATCAGCTTTTCAAAATACAACTGCAAAGAGGACATTGACGTGCTTTGCAAATGCATTGAAACAGGGCTTTCGGTGCTGGCACACAGGTGAGTTTAATTCGGAATTAATGGTGCGTATTAATTGGAAAATCTTGTTTGCTGTATTTATGTTGATATATTGGAAACGTTTTGGGACGTGAGGGAACCCGTCCCCTACGGAATTAATACAAACGTTTCCTTTACAGCCGTAGGGGACGGCTTCCCAGACGTCCCGTTGTATAAATTGCAATGCAATTTATACAAAATGGCGAACACAGTTCGCCGCTACAGAAAATAAAAACTTATATTATTATAGAATTTAAGGAAGGCATATGAAAGAAATTATCCTTTTGAAGGACGGCGAAATTGTTTTAAAGGGACTCAACCGCCGTTCGTTTGAAGACGTTTTAAAAAAGAATATCAAATTTGCATTGAGTCCTCTCGGACGTTTTGAAATTACCTCGGCACAGTCGACTATTTATGTAAAGCCGCTGTCGGAGGATATTGACTTGGACGAGGCTTGCGAGAGAATTTCAAGGGTGTTCGGCATTGTTGCCTATTCGAGAGCGGCTGTCTGCGAGGAAAAAACGCTTGAGTCCGTTTTGCAGACCGCACCCGCCTATCTTGAAAAAACTCTTAAATCGGCAAAGACCTTTAAGGTTGAGGCAAAGCGCAGTGACAAGCGTTTTCCGTACAAGTCACCCGAAATATGCCGTGAGCTCGGCGGAGTGATTCTTGAAAAATTCCCTCACCTTACGGTTGACGTTCACAATCCCGAGGTTACCGTTTATGTTGAAATCCGTGACTTCGGCGCATATATCCACTGCGACCCCGAAAAGGGCGCAGGCGGTATTCCCGTCGGAACAGGCGGCAGAGCCGCTATTCTGATAAGCGGAGGAATTGACTCGCCGGTAGCCGCATATATGATGGCTAAGCGTGGCATAAAGCTCACCGCCGTTCACTTTGCAAGTCCGCCCTACACGAGCAGACGTGCCGAGGAAAAGGTGGTAAAGCTCCTTCAGAAGGTAAGCCGTTATGCAGGCAGAATGACGATGTACACCGTTCCGTTTACAAAGATTCAGGAGAAGATAAAGGACGATTGTCCTGAGGAGCTGTTTACTATTATTATGCGCCGTCTGATGATGGAGATTTCCGAGAAAATTGCGCTTGACAACGACTGCTCGGCACTCATTACGGGCGAAAGCCTCGGTCAGGTTGCAAGCCAGACAATCGGCGCACTCGGCTGTACCGACGAAGCGACCGATATGGTTGTGTTCAGACCGCTGATTGGTATGGATAAGCAGGAAATTATTGATATTTCTTATAAGATAGATACCTACGAAACTTCGATTGAGCCTTACGAGGACTGCTGTACGGTGTTTACGCCCAAGCACCCTCGCACAAGACCTGTTTTAAAATACGTCAAAGAGGCTCAGGAAAAGGCAGGCTTTGCTCCGCTTGTTGAAGAAGCTCTGCAAAACCTTAAGATAACATATATTTCAGCCGACGACTGATATAAGTATGTCGGAACAAAAAATTTTGTGAAATACTGTAGGGAACGACCCCTGTGTCGTTCCTAACGGAAATTCATCTAACTTATATAGGAACGACACAGGGGTCGTTCCCTACACCTGTTACTTAAGATTTATGAGTAATTTTAAGTGTTCTAATGTGCAAGGGGTGATACTCAGGTGAATCAGGTTAATATTGAAATTATTTCTGTGGTAAGGAACAAAAACGCCGTCGGACTTGTCGACAAAAAGCCCGAGCTTAAGGCAAGGCTCGACAAATACGGCTACACGCTTACAGGCGTTAAAAACACCGTGCTCAGGTCAGGAAAAATCAAGGCTTCTCTTGACGAGATTGCAAAGTCCGAGAACAGACCGGACGTTGTGATTATTGCAAACGCCCTTTCAACAACCGACAGCACTTCTTTCAGAAAGTACTTTGTTGAAACGGTTGCCGAGGCGGAGCACAGTGCAAACGAGCGCACGCCGAAGGACTACTGGAAAAAGAGAGATAAGGCATTTAACGACGCTAAAAAGAGGGGTGCAACGCAGGAAGAACTTGAAGCTCTTGAAGAAGAATTCAGGCTCTACCGCAAAAAGTCAAAGGTGTTCAAGCTCGGTGAATTCGGCAACGGCTACAAGGGCTATTGCTTTATGTTCAAGGGCTTGCAGGTTGCCGTACTTCCTCAGGCGAGCCTGACGGGCGAAAACGACGACGATGTAATTTCCCTTGCGGCTGTAAGAACAAAGGAAGTTTTTGAAAATTCCGCAGAGGATTATCCCGACGGTTTTGGCATAAAAGAGTATGTTCCCGAAAGAACAGGCTTTGCCTACCGATTTATCCCGATGAGGGGCGACGGCGGCAAGGAGGTTGCAAGAAAATGCGTTGTAATTGCATCATTCCTTGTTTTTCTGACTGCGCTTTCACTGCTGATGTATAATATGGTGTTCCTGAGTATGAGAAACGCCGCTCTCAACGGTGAAATTCAGAAAATTGCTCACGGCACCGAGGACAACACCGGAAATAATAAAAAGCCCGATAAGGGAGATACTATAGACTGGAAAAAGCTCAAGGAAATAAACGAGGAGATTGTCGGCTGGATTCAGCTTGACAATACCCAGATTGACTATCCTGTTTTGTGGCATAAGGGCGACGACAGAACGTATCAGTATTATCTTTCGCACAACTATAAGAAGGATTGGGATTCGTTCGGAAGTATTTTCCTTGACTACCGCTGTACAAAGGGTACCGACAGCAAAAATGTTGTAATTCACGGTCACCACATTCAGGACGGCTCAATGTTCGGCGATTTGCTCAAGTACGGCGGAACGACAGGCGACCTTGACTTTTACAAGAAATCGCCTACAATAGAGTTCGACACGCCAGAAGAGCAGGGAACGTACAAGATTATTTCCGTGTTCAAGACGAACACGCTTTCAACGCAGGGCGAGTTCTTCAATTATATGGTCGGCGACTTCCAGAACGAAAAGGACTTTATGAATTACGTTTACAACGTAAGAATCCGCTCGCTGTTCAACTGCCCTGTTGACGTTAATGAGGACGACGAGCTTATCACGCTTTCAACCTGCTCCTATGAGTTTACAAACTGGAGAACGGTTGTTGTGGCAAGAAAGGTGAGAGTCGGCGAGTCGAAAAAGGTTGACGTTTCAAAGGCTTCGCTTAATAACAACATTGTCTGGCCGCAGGTTTATTACTCTGCCTACGGCGGAACAAGACCGACTGTTACGGATTTCTGCACAGCATATGAAAAGGGACAAATCGACTGGTACAACGGCGACTACGACTTCAAGAATCAGAAGGTTGTTGAGCCGACAAGCTCACCGTCAAGCACGTCGGGCGCAAACGGAGCAAACAGTCAGACTGCTCCTCAGCCTACGACTCAGGCGAAGATTTACCTGACGGTAAGGTTCCTCAATTACGACGGCTCTGTGCTGACAGAACAGAAGGTTGAGTACGGCAAGGCGGCTAAGGCTCCTGCAAATCCGACAAAGCCGAGTGACGATTATTACGACTACAAGTTTAAGGAATGGGGACTCGACTACAGCAATGTCACCTGCGATATGGATATTGCGCCCATATTTGATTATGAGCTGAAACCTGAATACTCACAGGCGCAGTAGCAGGGAGGCGAGTATGGTGGAATGTAAAACAGTATTTTATTCGGCGAGAAAGACTTCACTTTGCGAGCGTGCGCTCAAAAAGAGTTTTTCGGAGCTTAACCTTGATGCAAGCGATATTTCTTTTGCCGCCGACAAGGGGAGTTTATGTAATGTCTTGACAGAAGCGTTCGGAGAATGTAATATAGTTTTTGTCATAGGCGGTTTAGGCTTTGGCGATGAAAGAGATGTCAAAAGCATTGTTTCACGTCTTATTAAAAGCTCCTGCGTAGATGATTGCAAAAAACTGAAAAATCCGACGGGCGACGACGGTTATGTTATAAGAGCGCAGCACCAACTGCTTGTTCTGTTACCCGACGAGCCTGAACAGATTGAAGCAATTATGCAGGGGGCAATTGCAGGATATATAAAAATTACAGAGAATGCGAGGGTATGATGAATATGAAAACAAATACTTTTGAGCAATACGAATCTTCCGTTCGTTCCTATTGCAGACATTTCCCGAAGGTGTTCACCGACGCCAAGGGTGCAGTTATGACTGACGAAAACGGCGATAAGTACATTGACTTTTTCTGCGGCGCAGGTGCTGTAAACTACGGTCACAACAACGACTATATCAAAGGAAAGGTAATTGATTACCTTGCAACCGACGGAATTATTCACGCTCTTGATATGTACACTGTGCCCAAGCGTGAGTTTATTGAAACTCTTGAAAAGAAGATTATTGAGCCGAGAGGCTACAAGTACAGAATCCAGTTTACAGGTCCTACGGGCACAAATGCTATTGAGGCGGCTATAAAGCTTGCAAGAAAGACCACTAAGCGCAGAAATATTTTCTCATTTATGGGTTGTTTTCACGGTATGACTCTCGGTGCGCTTTCGCTTACCTCCGAGATGTACGCAAGAAACGGTGCAGGCGCAACCTTTACCGACTGCACTCACATTCCTGCTCCGTATATGTTTGAGGGACTTGACGTTATCAAGTATATGCAGACTCTTATCGACGACGACCATTCGGGCGTTGAAAAGCCTGCCGCAGTTGTTATGGAAACCGTACAGGCTGAGGGCGGAATCAGAGTTTTTGACGATGAGTTCCTGCGTGACGTAAGAGAGTTCTGTACAAAGAACGATATTCTTATGATTGTCGACGATGTTCAGGTAGGCTGCTGCCGCAGCGGCACATTCTTCTCATTTGAACGTGCGGGAATCACCCCCGACATTGTTGTTATGTCAAAGTCAATCGGCGGTATCGGTATGCCGCTTGCAATCGTTCTTCATACGGACGAGCTTGACGACTGGAAGCCCGGCGAGCACAACGGCACATTCAGAGGAAATCAGCTTTCATTCGTTGCAGGCAAGGCGGCTATTGATTATCTGCTTGAAAATGATGTTGAGGCTGAAACAAAACGCAAGGGCGAGCTTGTAAAGAAGTATGTTACCGAGGAAATTCTGCCGCTTGATTCAAGACTTGAGTTAAGAGGTATCGGACTTATCTGGGGTATCGACTTCGGCGCAATTGATTCTTCGCTTACGGAAGAGGTAATCGAGAAGTGCTTTGAGAAAAAGCTCATCTGCGAATGTGCAGGCAGAGAAGGCTCGGTTGTAAAGATTATGCCTCCGCTTGTAATTGACGACGATATGCTCCTTGAGGGACTTTCAAGAGTGAAGAAGTCGATTGAAGAAGTATTAAATAAATAAGTCAGTAACAGAAAACCTCCGGGAGCTAATCGCTTGCGGAGGTTTTTAATTTTGGTTAGCTCTGCCGAGAATATAATCAACGTGCTATTGACTTTGTCATATTTGATGATATAATCGGAATAAAAAGCTAAAAATGCGGAAGTAAACAATGAGGTGGCTGAATATGGTTGATAAATTAAGGGCAGAAAAGAATGTCAGAATTTTGGGTATTGTTATTTCTGTTCTTCTCATAATTTGTTCTTTAGGCTTTGTCGGAAATATTATATACGAAATTTATTTATTTCTGCAAGATATGTATGCATTGGTTCTAATATATAGTATAGTTGATATTGTTTCGCAGGGGTTGTTATTGACAGCGTTTGTTTTGCTTGCAGTGACAATACTGACTAAAAATAAACTTAATATTGATATAATAAAAATTTTCGCTGAGTTATTCCTGATTGCAAATATTTTATATTTAACAAACGGATTGTATCAATTATTTGTTGTATTCGGTGCAGATATTTTATGTATTTTAGAAGCTGTATTCCGTAAACCGTTGTTTTGCCTGTTTGCTGTATCTAAAATAGCAATTGCAGCAGCAATATTGTTTTTTAATAAAAGGAATAAGCTCGTACCCGAAAATAAAACAGCAAAGCTCATTTTATCAATCTTGTTTGCTGTAAGCTTTTGTTTGTATTTTATTTTTGAAATCGGAACACTTGGAATAGATATTTCGTTTATTACGTTTATCCTGTCTGATGACAGTGGGAACATTAACAGTGTGTTTTCCAATGGAATATATATTTCGTTTTTTGTTAACATTATATTTTTATTGGCAGAGTACATTCCGTTATTCCTGTTTTTCGTGATATATCCAAAGGAATATCTTGATAAAAAAGCGGTCGTTTCATCTTCGGACAATGCAAAAAGTGAGTAATTAATAAAATGTAAAATAACGGCTGACGGAGTTTTGTTTCCGTCAGCCGTTTTATTATGTTGGAAGTGTTATGGATACAGGATATCGAAGTTGCTGAATATTGCGGATTTAATGTTTTTCATACAAGTATTTTACAGGATTTTCGTCAATATACCGCCATATTTCAAGATAAGCTTTTTCATTTCGGATTATTTCATCATTAAAAGATTTTTGCCAGATTGAGAAACCAAGCTTTTTAGTTATAGCTCCCTTAAACTGTTTTATCACTCTTGAAATTGTAGGGGCGAACTGTGTTCGCCATTTTGTGTCGATGAACAAAATCATATGTATGTGGTCCGGCATTATACAGTATTTATCAACTGTTATGCTGTCATATATTGTTTCTATTTTTTGAATTTCATTATCTACAAGTTTGCCGATATCCGATAGCTCGTGGGTAATATTTTGGCGAACACAGTTCGCCGCTACGTTTTTCCACAGGGATATATCTTTTCTTATTACGCATACAGTGACAAAGTATGCGCCGTCAGATGAATAGTCAAAATTTTCAAGACGTATATGTTTACGCCTGAATTTATCTTTTTTGTTGTTTTCCATTAAAATTCTATTCCGATTCTGCCTGTGATTCCTCTGTCGTAGGGGTGCTTGATTTTTTTGAACTCCGTTACGTAGTCGGCAATCTCAATGAACCTTTCGGGCGGATTGTGTCCCGTCATTACGATTTCCATACTCACAGGGGCGTTTGCGACAAATTCAAAAACCTCCGCCTCGGTAATCATTTCGCAGTTTATCACGTCGAAAATCTCGTCTAGGACTACCATATCGTAACGCTCTGTAAGGGCTGTTGTCACACTGCTGTCGAAAATTCCCTTGAAAACCTTTGCCGCCTGAGCCTTTTCTTTTTCGTCCATTTCAAATGTGAATTTCAGCTCAAGAGGGCAGAACGTGAGCGTTACGTTTTCGGTGTGACTCAGGGTGTGGCGTTCGCCCGAAAATTCTGTTTTAAGAAACTGCACGAACAAAACCTTCATATTACTGCCTGCGGCTCTTGCGGCAAGTCCTACTGCCGCCGTTGTTTTGCCTTTGCCGTCGCCGTAATAAACGTGAATCATATATAATAAACCTCCGGAATTTTTATATTGATTATTTTATGATTTTATTATAATATATAAATGTATATACAATAATAGTAATTATACTTTATTATATACATTTTGGCAATATGTACATAGTATACAAAAAATATTTTAAAATAATCTAAAATTTCTACACTCATTAATTTTCGCAAAACCTTGCAATAATCCCCCTTTCATTGTATAATAATCCTTGCGTGACTGCACAAGATATGCGATGAAGCGGGAGGTTGCGGCGAATTCGCCGGTTTTTCCGTGGAGTATGTCCGATTTTAAACCGGGCGATTATTATGAATCATTAGAGTATAACTATGTCAATAGGGTTGCTTTGCCATAGCTGTGCTCAAAAGCTTTCAGGACGTTCCCGGTTAACTGAATAGTTAAACGGGTTTTTTAATGCAGGGTGAGGAAACACCCGGCAGAGTTTCAAAAAAAGTTTTTGAAAGCAAACGCCCGCCAACTACGAAGAGCCGAGGCTCGCAGCCTTAAAAGCGGTGAGTTGAAGGTTCTACAAGAATTTCAAGGAGGCGACGATAATGGCAGTCAAGGAAAAGATTAGAATAAGATTAAAGGGTTATGATCATCAGCTCGTTGATCAGTCAGCCGAGAGAATCGTGGCTACAGCTAAGCGCACAGGCGCAAGAGTTTCGGGTCCCGTTCCGCTCCCTACTGAGAAGCAGGTTGTTACAATTCTCCGTGCTGTTCACAAGTACAAGTACAGCCGTGAGCAGTTTGAGATGAGAACCCACAAGCGTCTTATCGACATCTTAAGACCGTCAAACAAGACAGTCGAGGCTCTTATGAGCTTAGAGCTCCCTGCCGGCGTTGATATCGAGATTAAGTTATAATCACTGATACCAACCTACAAGCAGACAGGGTCACGTTGGTGCAAACCAACCAATAACCTACAAGGAGGATACATTCATGCAGAAAGCAATCATCGGCAAGAAAATCGGTATGACACAGATTTTCGATGAAAAGGGAATTGTTATTCCCGTAACTGTTATCGAGGCAGGCCCTTGCGTGGTTACAGCCAAGAAAACAGTTGAAAACGACGGCTACGCATCCGTTCAGCTGGGATACGGCGACTTAAAGCCCCACAAGGTTACAAAGCCTATGAAGGGATTTTTTGACAAAGCAGGCGTAGCTCCCAAGAAAACTCTTAAAGAGTTCCGTTTTAACGACACAGACGCTTACAACGTAGGCGACCTCGTTAAAGCAGACGTATTCACCCCCGGCGACAAGATTGACGTAACCGGCAAGAGCAAAGGTAAGGGTACCGCAGGCGTTATCAAGAGATGGAACTTCCACCGCCTCAAGGAAACTCACGGTACAGGCCCCTGCGTTCGTCACGGCGGCTCAATCGGTGCCTGCTCCTCACCCTCAAGAGTATGGAAGGGCAAGAGAATGGCAGGTCACCTCGGCGCAGAACAGGTAACAGTACAGAACCTCACAGTTGTTAAGGTTGACGCTGAAAACAACCTCATTGCTGTAAAGGGTGCTGTTCCCGGACCAAATAAGGGAATCGTTGTACTCAAAGATTCCGTTAAGGCTTAAGGAAGGGGGATTATAAATGCCAAGTTTATCAGTAGTAAATATGGAAGGCAACAATGTCGGTACAATCGAACTTGCTGATTCCGTATTCGGTATTGAGCCCAACGCAGCAGTTATGCATCAGGTAGTAGTAAGCTATCTCGCAGCACAGCGTCAGGGCACACAGTCCGCTCTTACAAGATCCGAAGTTTCCGGCGGCGGCAAAAAGCCCTGGAGACAGAAGGGTACAGGACGTGCAAGACAGGGTTCAACCCGTGCTCCGCAGTGGACACACGGCGGTATCGTGTTTGCTCCCAAGCCAAGAGATTACAGATTCTCTGTAAACAAGAAGGTAAGAAGACTTGCTATGAAGTCAGCTTTCTCTTCAAAGGCTAAGGAAAACGAAATCATCGTTGTTGATTCAATCACAATGGATGAATACAAGACAAAGACAATCGTTGCTATGCTCAACGCAATCGGAGCTGACAAAAAGGCTCTCATCGTTCTTCCCGCAGTTGACAGCAAGGTTATCAAATCAGCTAACAACATTCCCGGCGTTAAGACAGCTCAGGTCAACACACTCAATGTTTATGACATTTTAAATGCTGACAAGCTCGTTATCGTCAAGGACGCTGTAAGCAAGATAGAGGAGGTATATGCATGATAGCTCATGACATCGTAATTCGCCCCGTTATCACTGAAAAAAGTATGCTCGGCGCAGTTAATAAGGTATATACCTTTGAAGTAGCTAAGACAGCTAACAAAATTGAAATTGCAAAAGCTTGCGAAGAAATCTTCAAGGTTAAGGTTGCAAAGGTTAACACCGTAAGCGTAAGAGGTAAGTTCCGCCGTCAGGGCAGAAACAACGGCGGCTACACAAAGAGCTGGAAGAAAGCAATCGTAACATTAACAGAAGACAGCAAGCCTATCGAATTTTTTGAAGGCATGATGTAAGTCTGAAATAAATAATTCAGGCAGAATGTATGGGAAACGCCATTTTCCCGCAAAGCCATCATGAGGAGAGTGAAACCAAATGGCCATTAAAGTTTATAAGCCGACCATTAACTCAAGAAGAAATATGTCGGTTACAGATTATTCGGTCCTTTCAAAGGTTGAGCCCGAAAAGAGCCTGCTTGCTCCTTTAAACAAGAAGTCAGGCCGCAACAGCTACGGCAGAATCACCGTTCGCCACAGAGGCGGCGGTAACCGCAGAAAGTACCGTATCATTGACTTCAAGCGTCAGAAGTTTGACGTTGAAGGTACAGTAAAAACATTAGAGTACGATCCTAACCGTTCGGCATTCATCGCTCTTGTAGAGTATACCGACGGTGAAAAAGCTTACATTATCGCTCCCGAGGGACTTAAAGTAGGCGACAAGGTAGTAGCAGGTGCTAATGCCGACATCAAGCCCGGCAACGCACTTCCGCTTACAGCAATTCCTGTAGGTACATTCATTCACAATGTTGAGCTTTACCCCGGCAGAGGCGCACAGCTTGCCCGTTCGGCAGGTAACATGGCACAGCTCATGGCTAAGGAAAACGGACTTGCTCTGTTAAGACTTCCTTCAGGCGAGCTCAGAAATGTTCCCGAAAGCTGTATGGCTACTATCGGTCAGGTAGGCAACATTGACCACGAAAACGTTAAAATCGGTAAAGCCGGCCGTAAGAGAAATATGGGCTGGCGTCCCACAGTCCGCGGTTCTGTTATGAACCCGAACGACCACCCGCACGGCGGTGGTGAGGGTAAGTCACCGGTTGGCCGTCCGGGCCCTGTAACCCCTTGGGGTAAGCCCGCACTCGGCTATAAGACTCGTAAGAACAACAAGAGCAGCGATAAGCTTATCGTAAGAAGAAGAAACGGTAAGTAAGGCAGAGAAAGGAGCTTATAACTATGAGTAGAAGTACTAAAAAGGGTCCCTTTGTTCAGCCTGTACTGCTCAAAAGGGTTCTTGAAATGAACGAAAAGGGCGAAAAGAGAATTTTAAAGACTTGGTCAAGAAGTTCAACAATTTTCCCTGAGTTCGTTGGTCACACATTCGCCGTTCACGACGGCCGTAAGCACGTTCCGGTATATGTTACTGAAGATATGGTAGGTCACAAGCTCGGCGAGTTTGCTCCTACAAGAACCTTCAAGGGTCATGCCGGTTCAAAAACAAGCAAATAAGCGGAAGGAGAGTATTGCAGATGGAAGCAAAGGCAAATGCTAAATTTGTTCGTATTTCACCCCGCAAGGTTGGCGTTGTTCTTGACCTTATCAGAGGCAAGGACGTCAGATATGCGGAAGCTGTTCTTAAGCACACTCCCAAGGCCGCTTGCGAGCCGCTTTTAAAGCTGCTCAAGTCAGCTATGGCAAATGCTGAGAACAACCATGATATGGATGTATCCAAGCTCTACGTTGCAGCTTGCAACGCTACAGCAGGCCCCATCCTTAAAAGAATTCGTCCGAGAGATCATGGCAGAGCGTTCAGAATTAACAAGAGAACTTCTCACATTACCCTCGTTCTCAAGGAAAAAGAAGACTAAGGGGAGGTTTAAATATGGGTCAGAAAGTAAATCCGCACGGTCTTCGTGTCGGTGTTATTAAAGATTGGGATTCCCGTTGGTTTGCAAACAAAAAGGACTTCGGAGCTACACTCGTTGAGGACTACAACCTCCGTAAAACTCTGAAGGCTCAGCTTTACAACTTCGGTATCTCAAAGATTGAAATTGAGCGTGACGGCAAAAGAGTAAGAATCAGCATTCACTGCGCAAAGCCCGGTCTTGTTATCGGTAAGGGCGGCTCTGAAATTGAGAAGCTCAAGACTCAGTGTGAAAAATTCCTTAACAAGCCCGTTGCAATCAACATTGTTGAAGTAAAGGCTCCCGAGCTTGACGCACAGCTCGCAGCAGAGAGCATTGCTCAGCAGCTCGAAAAGAGAGTTTCTTTCCGTCGTGCTATGAAGCAGGCTATCGGCAACGCAATGCGCCGTGGAGCAAAAGGTATTAAGGTTATGTGTTCAGGCCGTCTCGGCGGTGCTGAAATTGCTCGTTCGGAGCAGTATCACGAGGGCACAATTCCGCTTCAGACACTTCGTGCCGACATCGACTACGGTTTTGCAGAGGCTAACACAACCTACGGTAAAATCGGCGTTAAGGTTTGGCTTTACAAAGGCGAAGTTTTAAACGAAGTTAAGTCAAGAAAGCCCCGCAGAGAAGGAGGCAGAAAGTAATGTTATTACCTAAGAGAGTTAAGTACAGAAGAGTACACAGAGGTCGTATGACAGGTAAGGCTCTTCGTGGTAACAAGGTTACTTACGGTGAGTACGGTCTTCAGGCTATTGAGCCTGCATGGATCACCTCAAACCAGATTGAGGCTGCCCGTATCGCTATGACACGTTACTGCAAAAGATTCGGTAAAGTTTGGATTAAGATTTTCCCTGACAAGCCTGTTACAGCAAAGCCTGCTGAAACACGAATGGGTTCAGGTAAAGGTTCACCCGAATACTGGGTTGCAGTAGTTAAGCCCGGCAGAGTTATGTTTGAGCTCGCAGGCGTAGATGAAGCCACAGCAAGAGAAGCACTTCGTCTTGCATCAACAAAGCTTCCCATTAAGTGCAAGTTTGTTAAAAAAGAGGAGGGTGAGCAGTAATGAAAGCATCAGAAATCAGAGAAATGTCAGTTGAAGAGCTTCAGACAAAGCTCACAGAACTCAAAGAAGAATTATTCAATCTTCGTTTCCAGCTTGCTGTTAACCAGCTCGAAAACTCATCCAGAATCGGTGCCGTAAAGAAGGACATTGCAAGAGTTTCAACAATTCTTCGTCAGCGTGAACTTAGCGGCACAGAAGCTTAAGAGAGGGGGACTTAACAGTGAGTGAAAGAAATATGAGAAAAACCGTTGTCGGCAAGGTTGTAAGCAACAAGATGGACAAAACAATCGTTGTTGCCGTTGAAGACAGCGTAAAGCATAAGCTTTATAACAAAATTGTTAAGCGTACGGTTCGCTTTAAGGCACACGACGAGAACAATGAGTGCAATATCGGCGACCGTGTAAAGGTTATGGAGACCCGTCCTCTTTCTAAGGATAAAAGATGGAGACTCGTCGAGATTATTGAGAAAGCTAAATAAGTTTAGCGGCTTTGAGAAAAGGAGGAATACACTGTGATTCAACAGCAAACCATCCTCAAGGTTGCCGACAACACCGGCGCAAAGGAACTTATGTGCATTCGTGTACTCGGCGGTACCAGAAGGAGATATGCCAACATTGGCGATATTATTGTTGCCTCGGTTAAAAAAGCAGCACCCGGCGGTGTTGTTAAAAAAGGCGACGTTGTAAGAGCCGTAGTTGTTCGTTCTGCAAAGGGCGTAAGACGTGAAGACGGCACATACATCCGCTTTGATGAAAATGCGGCTGTTATCATTAAGGAAGATAAGAACCCCAAGGGTACTCGTATCTTCGGACCGGTAGCAAGAGAGCTTCGTGACAAGGACTTTATGAAGATTCTTTCTCTCGCTCCCGAAGTACTTTAATTTGGAGGTGTCACAATGAATAAGGTTCATGTAAAAACAGGCGACACCGTTATCGTTATCAGCGGTAAGGACAAGGGCAAAAAAGGTCAGGTTCTGGCTGTCAGCCCCAAAGAAGGCAAGGTTATCGTAGAGAAAGTTAATATGGTTTCTAAGCACGTTAAGCCCAGAAAGATGGGCGATCAGGGCGGTATCATCAAGGCTGAGGGCGCTATGTATGCTTCCAAGGTTCAGATTGTATGCCCCAGATGCAAGAAGCCCACAAGAGTTGCTCACAAGATTTTTGAGGACGGCTCTAAGGGCAGAATCTGCGCTAAGTGCAAGGAATCACTGTAAGGAGGAAATAAGATATGGCAAGACTTAAAGAATATTATTCAAAAGAAGTTGCACCTGCTCTTATGAAAAAGTTCTCCTACAAGAGCACTATGCAGATTCCCAAGCTTGATAAAATCGTTATCAACGTAGGCGCAGGCGAAGCTAAAGAAAACTCAAAGGTAATCGATGCTATCTGCACAGACCTTTCTGCCATCACAGGTCAGAAGCCTCTCGTGTGCAGAGCAAGAAAATCAGTTGCTAACTTCAAAATCAGAGAAGGAATGCCGATTGGCTGTAAGGTTACTTTAAGAGGCGAGAGAATGTACGAGTTCCTCGACAGACTCTTCAACGTAGCTCTTCCCCGTGTAAGAGACTTCAGAGGTATCAACCCCAACTCTTTCGACGGCAGAGGAAACTACAATATGGGCCTCAAAGAGCAGCTCATTTTCCCTGAAATTGATTATGACAAGATTGACAAGGTTCGTGGTATGGACATTTGCTTCGTTACCACAGCACAGACAGACGAAGAAGCTCGTGAGCTTTTAACTCTCATGGGCGCACCGTTTTCAAAGTAAGGAGGGATTGTTGTGGCTAAAACTTCAATGAAAGTAAAGCAGCAGAGAAAGCAGAAATTCTCGACAAGAGAGTATTCAAGATGTAATATCTGTGGTAGACCACACGCCTACCTCCGCAAGTATGGTATTTGTCGTATTTGCTTCCGTGAGCTCGCTTACAAGGGCGAAATTCCGGGCGTAAAGAAAGCAAGCTGGTAAGCAAGGGAGGATAAAGGTAATGCAGATTACAGATACAATTGCTGATTTACTTACAAGAATTCGTAACGCTAACTCAGCAAAGCACGATTCTGTTGAAATTCCTGCTTCAAAACTCAAGAAGTCTATTTGTCAGATTCTTCTTGATGAGGGCTACATTAAGAATTTCACAGTTATAGAAGACGGCAAGCAGGGCGTAATTAAGGTTACTCTTAAGTATGTTGACGGCAAGACTCCTGTTATCACAGGTCTTCGCCGTGTATCAAAGCCCGGTTTACGTATTTACAGCAATGCAGAAGATATGCCGAAGGTAATGAAGGGACTCGGAATTGCCATTATTTCAACCTCTAAGGGTGTTATGACTGACCGTCAGGCACGTAAGGAGCACATTGGCGGCGAAGTTCTCGCTTACATTTGGTAAGAGGAGGTGCGAAAATGTCTCGAATTGGAAGAAAACCTATAAATATTCCCGCCGGTGTTACAGCGTCTATCGCTGACGGCGTTATCACTGTCAAAGGTCCCAAGGGCACACTTGATTTCGCATACAATCAGGCTATGACAGTTGAAATCAAGGGCGACGTAATCGAGGTTACTCGTCCCGATGACACTAAAGAAAACCGCTCACTTCACGGTCTTACAAGAACACTCATCAACAATATGGTTGTAGGTGTTACCGAAGGCTACAAGAAGGTGCTTGAAGTTAACGGCGTTGGTTACCGTGTTCAGAAGCAGGGTAACAAGTGCGTTATGAACCTCGGTTATTCACACCAGGTTATCGTTGAGGATACAGACGACATCAAGATTGAAGTTCCCGATCCCAACAAAATCATTATTGTCGGCATTGATAAGCAAAAGGTTGGTCAGTTTGCTGCCGAAGTAAGAGAAAAGCGTCCGCCGGAGCCTTATAAGGGCAAGGGTATTAAGTACGCTGACGAAGTTATCCGCCGCAAGGAAGGCAAGGCCGGTAAGGGCAAATAATTAAGGAGTGAAAAATAATGGTAAGCAGACCTGATACAAAAAAGGCACGTGCAAAACGCCATAAGAGAGTCCGCAGCAAAGTAAGCGGCACAGCATCTTGTCCCCGTTTGTGCGTATTCCGCTCCAGAAACAACATCTACGCTCAGATTATTGACGACGTAGCCGGTGTTACACTTGCTCAGGCTTCAAGCCTTGACAAGTCCATCGAGGGTAATGGCGGAAACAAAGAGGCAGCAAAGGCTGTAGGCGTTCTCGTTGCAGAGCGTGCAAAAGCTAAAAATATCGTTGACGTTGTATTTGACAGAGGCGGTAATATCTATCACGGCCGTGTTAAGGAATTGGCCGAAGGCGCCCGTGAGGGCGGCCTCAATTTCTAAGGAAGAGGAGGAATAACTTTGGCTAAAACAGTAGAAGTAACAGGCGAATTAAAAGAAAGAGTCGTTACTATTAACCGTGTATCAAAGACGGTTAAGGGCGGTCGTATATTCAAGTTTGCAGCTTTAGTAGTTGTAGGCGACGGTAACGGAACAGTTGGTTTCGGTATCGGTAAGGCAGGCGAAGTACCCGACGCTATCCGCAAGGGTATTGAGGATGCCAAGAAAAACCTTATGAAGGTTTCACTCAGAGGAACAACAATTCCTCACGAAATCATCGGCGAGTTCGGTGCAGGCAGAGTTCTTATGAAACCCGCTGCTCCCGGTACCGGTGTTATCGCAGGCGGTCCTGTTCGTGCCGTTGTTGAAGCAGTAGGCATCAAGGACATCAGAACAAAGGCTCTTCGTTCAAACAACCCCTGCAACGTAGTAAGAGCTACACTCGCAGGTCTTGCAGCTCTCAGAACTGTTGACGAAGTTGCTGCTATCCGCGGTAAATCCGTTAAGGAAATTTTATAATAGGGAGGTTGCAGATTATGACAATTAAGTTGGTTAAGAGCCTTATCGGCTCCAAGAAGGATCAGATTGCAACAGCCCACGCTTTAGGTCTGAAGAAAATCGGCGACGTTACAACACAGCCCGATAACGCTTCGACAAAAGGTAAGGTAGCAAAAATCATTCACCTCGTAGAGGTTATTGAAGCGTAAGCAAGGAGGTGCACTTATGAAGTTACATGAACTTTCTCCGGTTGAGGGCTCCAAGAAGGACTCAAAGAGAATCGGCAGAGGTCACGGCTCAGGCTGGGGCAAAACAGCCGGCAAGGGTCACAAAGGCCAGAAGGCTCGTTCAGGCGGCGGTGTTCGTCCGGGTTTTGAAGGCGGTCAGATGCCTTTGCAGCGTCGTCTTCCGAAAAGAGGTTTTAACAACATCTTTGCTAAAAACGTAGTTGCAATTAACCTCAGCACTTTAAACAGAAAGTTTGATGACGGCGCAACAGTTGACATCGAGGCTCTTGTTAATGCAGGAGTAGTAAAGAACGGCTTTGACGCTGTTAAGGTTCTCGGCAACGGTAAGCTCGAGAAAAAACTCACTGTTAAGGTTTCTGCTTTTTCCGAATCAGCTAAAGCTGCTATTGAGGCTGCAGGCGGAAAGGCAGAGGTGATTTAAGTGTTTAAAACAATAAGAAACGCTTGGTCAATTCCTGACTTAAGAAGAAAAATCTTATTTACACTTTTAATTATCGTAGTATTCAGAATCGGTTCGGTTATCCCCGTTCCGTTTCTGGACACAACAGCTCTTGCAGAAGCAATGAAGCTGATTACAGACAATCCTGATACCAGCACAAATATGCTGGCTTATCTCAACACACTCTCGGGTGGTGCGTTTGCAAACGCAACATTGTTTGCAATGGGTATCACTCCTTACATCAACAGCTCGATTATTATGCAGCTCCTCTGCGTTGCTATTCCTCCCCTTGAGAGAATGGCTAAGGAGGGCGAGGCAGGCAGACGTAAAATCGGTACTATCACCCGTTACGTAACAGTCGGTCTTGGTCTTATTCAGGGTACTGCATACTACTTCTACCTCAAGAACACAATTACCGAAAGCGGTAAGCACATCACAATCTACAACGATGGCTTCGATATGTGGTTCTCAGCAGTTGTAATCGTGCTCGTGTTCACGGCAGGTACGGCTCTTATGATGTGGCTGGGCGAGCAGATTAACAAGAACGGTATCGGAAACGGTATTTCTATTCTCCTTTTCGCAGGTATCGTTGCACAGCTCCCCTCAACAATCAACACTCTTGTGCAGTATTGGAACCTCGGTTCTGAGGGCGCTACACAGTTCTATTTCCTCGTTCCTCTCTGGGTTCTCATCTTTGTTGCTGTTATCTGGGTTATCACCTTTATGCAGGACAGCGAAAGAAGAATTCCGATTCAGTACGCAAAGCGTGTTGTAGGCAGAAAGATGTACGGCGGACAGTCAAGCCACCTTCCCATCAAGGTTGCTCTCGGCGGCGTTCTCCCCATCATTTTTGCAAGCTCAATTCTTTCAATTCCCGGTACAATCAACCTCTTCCTTCAGATTAAGGACGGTTTCTGGGGTGCTTTCTTTGAAGCCTTCAGCACAAACGGCTGGTTGTATATGGTATTGTATTTTATTCTTATCATTATGTTCGCTTATTTCTATACAACCATTCAGTACAATCCTGTTGAAATGGCAAACAACCTTAAGGCAAACAACGGTACCGTTCCCGGTATCCGTCCCGGTGCTCCGACTGCTGAATACATTAGAAATATTCTGTCAAGAATTACACTTATCGGCGCACTCTTCCTTGCTTTCATCGCTTTGCTCCCGCACATATACGGTGCTGCAACAGGTATGGGCAATATGGCTATCGGCGGAACATCAATCATCATTATCGTTGGTGTTGCACTTGAAACAGTAAAACAGCTCGAATCTCAGATGATGATGCGTCACTATAAAGGTTTTCTTGACTAATGACTGAAAAAGGAGTATAATTAAATGAACATTATCATGTTAGGCGCTCCGGGTGCAGGTAAAGGCACACAGGCTGCTGTACTTTGCGAGCACTTTGGTATTCCCACAATTTCAACCGGAAACATGATTCGTGAGGCGCTGAAAAACGGCACTGAGATGGGTCTTAAGGCTAAGTCCTTTATGGACGAGGGCAAGCTTGTTCCCGACGAGGTAGTTATCGGAATCGTTAAAGAAAGACTTTCCGAGGACGACTGCAAGAAGGGTTTCATCCTTGACGGCTTCCCAAGAACTATTCCTCAGGCTGAGGCTCTTGACAATATGGGTGTTGAGATTCAGTACGTTATCAACATTGACGTTGATGATGAAAGAATCATCAACCGTATGTCCGGACGCCGTGTCTGCGAAAATTGCGGCAGACCTTATCATCTTGTGAACTTAAAGCCCAAGAAGGATGGGGTATGCGACGATTGCGGCGGCACCCTTGTTCAGCGCAAGGACGACCACCCCGACACTGTACTTGCTCGTCTTGATGTTTACCACAAGGAAACTGAGCCCCTTGTTGATTATTACAAGAAGCAGGGTAAGCTCGTTGATGTTGAAGGACAGGACAGCGTAGAAGATACTACTGCTCTTATCCTCAAGGCAATCGAGGCGTAAAAGTATGGTAGTTATTAAAACAGCACGGGAACTTTCTAAAATGAAAGACGCATGCAGAATTTCTGCCGAGGCACTCCGTGTTGCGGGAGAGGCTGTAAAGCCCGGTGTAACTACTTATGAAATAGATACAATTGTCCGTAAATATATCGAGAAACAGGGAGCTGCTCCCTCGTTTCTCGGTTATGGCGGATTTCCTGCGAGTGCGTGCATTTCCGTAAACAACGTGGTTATCCATGGCATACCAAGTAAGAAACAGATCCTTAAAGAGGGCGACATAGTAAGCGTCGATGTCGGCGCATATTATGAGGGATTTCACGGCGACAACGCCTACACATTTCCCTGCGGCAAAATCAGCGCAGAAGCGCAGGCTTTGCTTGACGCCACAAAGGAGAGCCTTTATGAGGGAATTAACAAGGCTCTTGCCGGTAACCGTATAGGTGACATAGGCAGTGCTGTTCAGCAGTATGTCGAAGCTCGCAGTTACTCGGTGGTACGAGATTTCGTCGGCCACGGCGTAGGTGCGAAATTACACGAAGACCCAAGCGTACCCAATTACGGTACTCCGGGACGAGGCGTTCGCCTTCTTCCGGGTATGACAATTGCCATTGAACCCATGATAACCCAGGGAACGTATGAGGTTGAGGTGCTTGACGACGAGTGGACTACCGTCACAAAGGACGGCAAGCTTGCCGCTCACTTTGAGCATACAATCGCAATAACTCCCGACGGTCCGAAAATTATGACTCTGATTGATTAAGGTGACTTATGAGCATAGTCAGAGGTAGTATTGTCAGGGCAAAGGCAGGCAGAGAAAAGGATAACTTCTTTGTCGTTCTCGGCGTTGAGTCAGGCTATGCGTATATCGCAGACGGCAGGACACGAAAAGTTGAGAAACCGAAAAAGAAAAAGCTTATTCATCTTGCGCCTGCAAACAAGGTTTACGAGGGTTCAATCGAAACCAATCCGCAGATAAAAAGAATTCTGAACGATTTTAAAAACGGAGGTTAACGGTATGTCTAAACAGGATGTAATTGAAATAGAAGGTATTGTTAAAGAGGCTCTGCCAAATGCGCAGTTCAAGGTTGAGCTTCAGAACGGTCACGTGATCTTAGCTGTTATTTCAGGCAAACTCAGAATGAACTTCATTCGCATTTTGCCGGGCGACAAGGTTACTGTGGAGATGTCTCCATACGACCTGACCAGAGGAAGAATTACCTGGCGTTCAAAATAAGTCAGGTAGGAACACGATTTTCAGAAAGGAATGATTATAAATGAAAGTCAGACCTTCAGTAAAGAAGATGTGCGATAAGTGCAAAGTTATCAAGAGAAAAGGTAAGATTTTAGTAATCTGCGAAAACCCCAAGCACAAACAGCGTCAGGGTTAATTACCTTAAAAACAACTATTATTTTTTAAATTTATATGGAGGTGCAACTGAATGGCTCGTATAGCAGGTGTTGACTTACCAAGAGATAAAAGAGTTGAAATCGGTTTAACTTATATCTACGGTATCGGCCGTAAGACTGCAGACGACATTATTGCTGCAACAGGTGTTAATCCCGACACTCGTGTCAGAGATTTAACTGAAGAGGATATTGCAAAGCTCAGAGAATATATTGAGCATCACTGCCGCGTTGAAGGTGACCTTCGCCGTGACATCGCTTATGATATTAAAAGACTTATTGATATTGGCTGTTACCGTGGCGTTCGTCACAGAAAGGGTCTTCCCGTAAGAGGTCAGCGTTCAAAGACTAACGCTCGTACTCGTAAGGGTCCCCGTAAGACAATGGCTAATAAGAAGAAGTAAGGAGGGCAAAGGACTATGGCAGCACCAAAGGGTGGTAAGAAGGTTATTCGCCGTCGCCGTGAGCGCAAGAACATTGAAAAAGGCGCAGCGCATATCCAGTCAACATTTAACAATACAATTGTTACTATTTCCGATACACAGGGCAATGCTGTTTCGTGGGCAAGCGCAGGCGAGCTCGGTTTCAGAGGCTCTAAGAAGTCAACTCCGTTTGCCGCTCAGTCAGCAGCTGAAACAGCTGCAAAGGCAGCAATGGAACATGGTATGAAATACGTCGAGGTTTATGTAAAAGGACCGGGACAGGGCAGAGAAGCTGCAATCCGTGCATTGCAGACAGCAGGTCTTGAAGTAACTATGATTAAAGACGTTACTCCGATTCCTCACAACGGATGCCGTCCTCCAAAGAGAAGACGTGTATAGTATTATTAAAGGAGGATATTTCAATGGCTAAAAATATGCAGCCTATCGCTAAGCGTTGCAGAGCTCTCGGCATTTCTCCCGCAGTTATGGGTTACTCAAAGAAAACTTCCAACAGAAACCCCGGCGGTAAGATGAGAAGAAAAAAGAGCGAATACAGCATGCAGCTTACCGAAAAGCAGAAGGTTAAATTTATTTACGGCATTATGGAAAAGCAGTTCAGAGCTTACTATGAGAAGGCTGAAAAGGCTGAAGGCAAAACAGGTGCCGTATTGCTCACATTAATTGAACGCAGACTTGACAACGTTGTTTTCAGACTCGGTCTTGCAGCTACAAGAAGAGAAGCAAGACAGCTTGTAAGTCACGCTCACTTTACTGTTAACGGCAAAAAGGTTAACATTCCCTCATATCTTGTTAAGGTTGGCGATGTTATCCAGGTTAGTGAAAAGAGCCGCTCAACAACAAGATTCAAAGCAATTGCAGAGGGCGAAACAGCTTCAACTGTTACTCCCAAGTGGCTTGAGAAGGACGAAAATCTTCTCGGCGGCAAGGTAGTTGCTGCTCCCCAGAGAGAGGATATTGATTATCCTGTTGAAGAACACCTCATCGTTGAGTTGTACTCCAAGTAATCCCGAATTTCACAGGCAGATTACACATACATTGGCTGCTTTTGCAGCCGCATAATGTCAGGAGGATTCGCGAATGATTGAAATTGAAAAGCCAAGAATTGAAACTGCAGAATTAACCGAGGACGGAAAATACGGCAGATTTGTTGTTGAACCGCTTGAGCGTGGCTTTGGCAACACTCTCGGCAACAGCCTGCGCAGAGTATTGCTTTCCTCTCTTGAAGGCTGTGCTGTTACATCTGTTAAGATTGACGGCGTTCTTCACGAATTTTCAACTATTCCCGGCGTAAAGGAAGACGTTACGGAAATTGTTCTCAATTTGAAAAGTCTTGTTCCCAAGCTTCACGAAACCTGCCCAAAGGTTGTTGAAATTTCAGCCGAAGGTCCTTGTGAAGTAACTGCCGGCGACATCAAGTGCGACAATGAGGTTGAGATTTTGAATCCCGAGCTTCACATTGCTACACTTGGTGAAGGCGCAAAGCTCAATATGGAAATAACCGTTGACAAGGGCAGAGGTTATGTTCCCGGCGAGCGCAACAAGCAGTTAAGCGGTAACAATGTAATCGGTGTACTTCCGATTGACTCAATCTATACTCCCGTGTTAAAGGTTAACTATACGGTTGACAACACCCGTGTAGGTCAGATTACCGACTTTGACAAGCTCACACTTGACGTCTGGACAAACGGCGTTATCAACGCTGAAGAGGCTGTATCACTTGCAGCAAAGGTTCTTACAGAGCACTTAAATCTCTTTGTAAACCTTTCCGACAAGGCTTCAAGCGCAGAGCTTATGGTTGAAAAGGACGACAAGGGCAAGGAAAAAATCCTTGAAATGACAATCGAAGACCTTGATTTGTCGGTTCGTTCGTTCAACTGCTTAAAGCGTGCAGGAATCAACACGGTTGAAGATTTAATTAATAAGTCCGAAGAGGATATGATGAAGGTTAGAAACCTCGGCAGAAAATCTCTTGAAGAGGTTATTCAGAAGCTTAATTCTCTCGGTTTCAGTCTTCAGAAGGAAGACGAATAAAATACTAAACTCTGATTAATATTTTCTTTATATAGCGTTTAGTTGATTACCCTTTTAAACCAACGGTAAAGGAGTGAAAACAATGCCCGGTACAAGAAAATTAGGAAGAACTACAGCTCAGAGAACTGCAATGCTCCGTGCTATGGTTACATTCCTTCTCGAAAACGGCAAAATCGAAACAACTCTTACTCGTGCCAAGGAAGTTCAGGCTATGGCAGAGAAGATGATTACTACAGCAAAGAACGATACACTTCACAACAGACGCCTTGTTTTGGCTTTTGTTACAAAGGAAGATGTTACAAGCAAGCTCTTTACAGAAATTGCTCCCAAGTATAAGGAGAGAAGCGGCGGTTACACAAGAGTGACTAAAATCGGTCCTCGTCGTGGTGACGGCGCTGAAATGGCAATCATCGAGCTTATTTGATTATCGGATACAAATTTTGCTGAATAAATTAAGGCTGTTCCGTTTGGAGCAGCCTTTAGTTTTAATTTTTGTTAATGAAAAATACGGATATCTATTTTATTAGGTGGAATTATGGTTTTGATTGAGAATAAACCAAAATTTAGCGGTGAGTTGACTCGCAAAAAAAATTAAAAATTTCGGTCAAGCCTTTT
>DXYG01000027.1 GCA_019415925.1 Clostridiales bacterium | reverse complement strand
GCCCAAAACCCCTCAGTCCCCTTATTAAGGGGCAGAAACCCCTGTGTCGTTCCTACATAAGTTAGATGTATTTCCGTTAGAAACGACACAGGGGTCGTTCCCTACAATTATAAAATTAGCCCGTCGAGGCACTCGACAAATTATGGTTTATCAAATTAGTTTTTAAATAGTACTCCATATAAATGTATATAATTATCTAAAAGATATTGCTTTTTTTGTTGATATAGTGTAAAATATTATTTACAATAAATAGGTTTTATTGCAAATACCCAAACAGGAGGCCGATAATATGGCTCAGATGTACAAAATAAGAACAAAAAACAAAGACGTTTTCCTGCGTGTTGCAAAAGGTCACTTTGCAACCTCACACAGCCACACGAATTACTTTATAGATGTTACCACGCAAAAGACTCGACTTTCGGAGGCAAAGGCTGTTGCCAAGGAGCTTGTTTCCTCATACAGAACCAATACGATTGTGGACACAATCCTCTGCGTTGACGGAACAGAGGTTATCGGTGCCTGCGTTGCCGACGAGCTGACAAAAGAGGATTTTGTAAATATGAACGCACACCAGACAATTTACGTTGTTTCGCCCGAATATCTCGCAGGCGGTCAACTTATGTTCCGTGACAATCTCACGCCGATGATTACCGGAAAGCACGTTCTGATTCTTGCCGCCTCGGTTACAACAGGCAAAACTGCCCAGGCGGCTATTGACGCAGTTAAATATTACGGCGGCTCGGTTGTCGGCGTATCGGCAATTTTCGCAACTGTTGAGCAGTGTGAGGGCTACCCTGTTTCCTCAATATTCAACCCGAATGACCTCGGAGATTACGAAAGCTACAATTCCCACCACTGTCCGCTTTGCGAAAAAGGCGAAAAAATTGAAGCGCTTGTTAACAGCTACGGTTACTCAAAACTCTGATTTTTTATACTTAAATTACTGCCTCGGATATATAATCCGAGGCAGTTTTTGTCGTGAATTCCCACACTAAATACCACTTCAAATTCCACTGTGGAATTTACTTTGGGAATTCACTCACATTTTGTGCGGAAAAATGTAAAATCATATTGTTTTTAAAGGCATAATGTAGTATAATTAATCTGTATTTCTTTACGTTATTCGATTTTTGAATATTTATTCAATCAGCAGGGAGATTTAATATGAGTAAACGCAATGACTACGATTACTTTGATTTAGATAATTTTGACGACGGCTACGACAGCAGAGATTACCGCCGCCGTCAGCCTCAGCGCAGACAGGGCTCGTACAACAACCGTCCTGCCTACAACACTAACCGTCGCCGCAGAAATAATAAAAAACGCACCCGCAACAGAATTATAATTGTCAGCTGCGGAATACTTATTATTATACTGTTAGTAGTAATGATTTCTTCCGTATTTAAAGCCTGCTTCGGTGCAAAGCAGACCAATGCTCCTGTTTCAACCGAAACAAAACCTGTTGCAACAGCCGACACACCGAAAGCTAACGATAAAAAGAACGAGGCTCAGGACGACCTTTCTCCGACCTACTTCAAAACTCCTCAGATTAAGGACGACAATTCAAACGGCTACTCAGCGTACAGCATATATGTGTGGAACAATCAGGGCTTTGAGCTGTTCGGCAGTGATGAAGCAAGGGCAACAACATACGCTGAAACAATCAACGGCTTTGCCGACAAATTAAACGACATTACGGTTTACGATATGGTAATACCGAACCACACAGAAATGGGACTTCCGCAGCGTCTTAAGGACAGCGATGCTCCGTCAACCTCTCAGGCTGAGAATATCAAGAGCATCTACTCAAAGCTGTCCGACAAGGTAACGCCCGTCAATGCGTACAACTACCTTGCCGACCATAACGACGAATACATCTACTTCGGCTCTGACCACCACTGGTCAGGACTCGGTGCTTACTATGCATACTCTGCATTTGCAAAGACAAACAATCTTCCCGTTCTCTCGCTTGACGACTGTACCGAACAGCAGATTGAGGGCTTTACGGGTACGTTTACAAACACCGCAAGCGGTCTTGACACCGACACAGTTCACTACTGGGAGTTCCCGTACGAGGTGACAATGGACATTACCGATGAAAGCGGTAACGTAAACACCTACACAAGTCCGTACTATCAGTACGCAGAGGCAGGCTCGCTCACCTACGGCGTATTTATAATGGGCGACCATCCGCTTACCGTTCTCAATTCTGCTTCGGAAAATGCTGAAGCAGGCAAGAAAATCGCTGTTATTAAGGAAAGCTACGGCAACGCCTTTGTTCCATACCTCACCTACAACTACGAAGAAGTTCACGTTATCGACTTCCGCACATTCGGCGATAATCTTGTTTCCTACTGTCAGCAGAACGGAATTGACGAGGTGCTTTTCCTCAACGGCGTTATGAGCGCAAATACTCAGATTCAGCTTGACAGTATGAGCGGTCTGTTTGACTGATAATTAAAATTCTAAATTTATGAAAGGAGGCAACGGAAATGATTTCCGAAAGAGTAAAAGTAAGCGTATTCGGAAAAATCAGCAGCAATCTGCGTTCAGCGTACATCAGCTCTTCAAATATGAAGAACAAAAGCGCATATGTTGTGTCACGAAGAAAGGTTCCCGAATACTTTGACGGCGTTGTCATTGCCGTTGCCGAATTTGACGGACTAGACGGAGAAAGAGCTGTTGTCGCTCCGCCGGGAGAAATTTTTTATGAGCCCGAACTGCGCAAGCTGCTTTCACGTCTTAGAAACGTAAAGCTCAAAAGCATAACCTGTCTTTACGAAAAGTCCTGCGGTGCGATAATCTTTTACAAAACAAAGCAGAATACGAAAATTCTGCTTGTTAAGAACAGCAACGGCAGATACTGGAGCTTTCCGAAAGGTCACATTGAGGATGGCGAAAACGAACAGCAGACGGCTATTCGTGAAATCAAGGAAGAAACGGGACTTGACGTTACGCTGTTTGACGGTTTCAGAGAAATCAGCGAATACTGTCCGTTCGGTAAAATCCGAAAACGTGTTGTATTTTTCCTCGCACAGGCATTTACCGACAACGTAAAAATTCAGGAGGAAGAAATCGACAGCTACATCTGGGTTGACCTTCAGCAGGCACGAAAAATGTGCTCATATGACAACGATTTAAGAATAATCGAAAAAGCCGAAACGGCAATTCATCTTAACAGAAATTAATAACAGGGTATTTTGGGGTGCACAAATGTGCGCCTCTTTTTTAGTCGTTAAAACTTTGTCAACTTGCACAAACAACGCCGTATAACATAATTATTATTTAGTTAAAAAATTAACGGCTTTTTATGCTATATATCCAAATAATAAACTTGTGTTTTATACAAAACGTAAAAACTTATTTATTTATATTATCTGAATGTACAAAGATTTTTATAATATTTTTGTAATTTTCCTACTATACTAACCCGATTTATTATTGTATAATATAACCATAGCAAATTCCATATGCTATATAAAACAACACCACCGAAAGGGGAAAAATAAATGAAACTTGATACAATTCTTGCTGAAAGAAAAAACAAAAAAATTTACAGAGACGGTGACCTTGTAGCCAAGGTTTTTGACGAATCTTTCCCGAAGTCAGATATTCTTAACGAGGCGCTCAATCAGGCGAGAGTTGAGGAAACAGGACTCAACATTCCTAAGGTTGAAGAGGTTACAAAGATTGACGGCAAATGGGCTATCATCTCAACATATATAGAAGGCAAAACACTTGCTGACCTTATGGCTGAAAATCCCGATAAAGTTGACGAGTATCTTGATCTTTTCGTTGACATTCAGATTAAGATTCTCAATCAGAAGGCTCCTCTGCTCAACAAGCTGAAGGACAAGATGAACAGAAAAATCAACGAAACAGACCTTGACGCAACCACAAGATATGAGCTTCACACACGCCTGCACGGTATGCCCAAGCACGCAAAGGTTTGTCACGGCGACTTTAACCCCAGCAACGTAATCATCACTCCCGACGGTACTCCTTATGTACTTGACTGGTCACACGCTACTCAGGGCAACGGCTCGGCTGACGCAGCAAGAACATATCTTTTGTTCCGTCTTAACAAGCAGGATGACGTAGCTGAAAAATATATGAAACTGTTCTGCGAAAAGACAGACACTGCACGCCAGTATGTTAACGAGTGGCTCCCGATTGTAGCCGCTTCACAGTCCGTTAAGGGCAAACCCGAAGAGCGTGAATTCCTGCTCTCATGGGTAAATGTCTGCGATTACCAGTAAGACGTGTGCCTTAACAGGCAATTAAAATTAAAATACTCATTTTACTCATAAAATCTACTCTTACAAAACACCCCTGTACAGACCGTACAGGGGTGTTTTTCTTTTTATTCTCAGGCGAAATCTCCGCCGCAGGGCAGAAAAACGTCACCTAATCTGTCTTTTTTCAGCATCCACAGCTTCATATACATTGCAATCGGTGATGCAGTCGGCAGAACGTTAATTTTCAGCTTTTCAAACATCAGCTTGCTTTCATAGAAAAATCCTTGTTCAGAACCCGTAAGATAAACAGGTACACCGTATTTCTCGGCTTCAAGACAGAATTTTGTTAACTCACTTCCGCCCGTGTTGAGCGTTCCCGAGTGGTAGCCTTCAAGCAGAATTGCCTTCGTTTTCTGCGTAATCTGCGGATAAGTCATACCGACATACGGCTTTACATACAGAACATCGGAAATTCCCTCAAGCTCGGTGCAGTCCGACATTGAAATTTTATCGCTTTCTTCTTTATAATATCTGCATTTTTTAATGCTTTCATCACAATAATCTGCATACACGCTGTTTTCAAAAACACTAAAAATACAGTCCTCATAAGGGCTATGCGGAAGAACTCTTGACGCTCTGTGGATTTCCGTAACATCATACGGGGTATTTGTATACGAAACAAGAACGCCCCTGCCCTTTCCGCTTCTGATAAGCTCAACTGCTCCGCAGAAATTCTGAAAGCCGTTTGAACGCTCGTCCTCAAGCGGAAAATTAGCTGAAACCAATACTATCGGCGTTTTGCAAAGTCCGAACGCATACGACAGATACGCCGCCGTATACTGGAGCGTGTCCGTTCCGTGGGCGACAATAACGCCGTCAAACTCGCTTAAATCATAGGAGCGGATGCATTTGTAAAGCTGAGTAAGAAATTTTCCGTTCATATTCTCGCTCAGAATATTAATCGGCTGAACAGCAGTAAACTCAACCTTTTTGTCCTTTTTTGAATACATTTCAAGCAGTTTATAAGAATTTTCGGAATCAGGCGAAATAACTCCGCCTGATTTAGTCGAGCCGATTGTTCCGCCCGTAAACACAGTCAGTATTTTCATATCATCTGTTGACCTTTGCGCTGATTTTTATAATAAAAATTTCGTAAATATCAGTTACGTTATAAAATTTTTCAATCTCTGACTTGCCAATATCAGGTAATTCGGGAGCGTATTTCTTTGCAAGCAGTTCAAGCGCATAACGCTTGTTGCTTTCCGTCTTTTCGGCAGTACCGAAAACAACCGCACTGCCGTATTTTGTTGTAAGCTCTTCTGCAATAATCTGCGGATTTTCTACAACGGTAAAGCAAACCTTGTCCGAATAATCAAGATTAGCCTGCTTGTGACCTGCATTTTTAGCGCAGTGAAAATATATTTTCTTTCCGTCATAAGCAAAATTGAGAGGAACACCGTAGGGAAATCCGTCACTTCCAGCCGTTGACAAAACTCCGTATTCTGCATTTTCAAGAATACGCTCGGCAGTTTCCAAATCCGCCAGACGTTCCTTTCTTCTCATTTCATAATCAATCATATCATACTCCGAGGTCGTTCATAACCATTCCCGTAATCATCTTCGGGTAAAAATACGTGGACTTCTGCGGCATCTTTTCGCCTGCGGCGGCAACGTCACGAATTTCACTGACTCTTGTGGGATTAAGCACAAATGAACACTGAAATTCTCCGCTGTCAACAAGCGAAACAGCCTCATCAAAGAACTTTGTATAGGTCAGATTTATTTGATTAGCCATATTTTCCTTGTCAATTCCAAAGATATTTTCAAGAATAAGCGTGTGCAGAACCGAAACGTCAAGCCTTTGCGACGCTGTGCAGAGATTAGGCAAAAACTGCGACATAACGTCAATATCCTTTAGCACAAGCAGATACCATTCTCCGTTTCCGCAGTAAAAACCGAAAGCCTTTTTGCCCTCGTCATAGCGTTTTGCAAGCTCGCTTTCCATATTTTCTGTGCCGCTGAACGCAGTTATTTCAAAATATTTTTCGCATAAATCAAGCATTTTATTCTTGTCAAAGTACGGCAAATCACGCACAAGTCGGTGAGTCGGAAACACAACAAGACCGGGATGGTCCATATCAACAAGATAAATCATCTGATAATCCTGCGCATCGCCCTCTTTTGAAATTCCGTTTTCACGGCAGTAGTTCCGGTAATTGAGAGCAGTTTCGTACCTGTGGTGACCGTCGGCAATATAGAGCCGTCTGTGTGCAAAATCATCGACAAGCTTGTTGATGATTTCCTCGTCGGTGACAATCCAGAGTCTGTGCGTAACGTCGTCTGAATCGGTAAATTCAAGCTTCGGGGCGCACTGCGAACACTCGTCAATTGTTTTGAGAGTAAGGTGCTTTTCCTCCATATAAAGCGCATAAATCTGGCTGAAATTGCAGTTTGTCGCTTTCATAAGATTAAACCTGTCCTCTTTTGCCTTTGAAAGAGTGAACTCGTGAGGCAGAATGATTCCCTTTGAAAACTCCTCAAGCTTTACTCGTGCGATAATTCCCTTTATACTTTTGCGCTCGGAGTAAGCGTTGAACTCCTCCTCATAAATGTAAATCGCAGGCTTATCCTCGTGAATGAGAATCCCATTCTCACGCCACATATTCAGAATGTCGGAAGCGTTCTGATACGGATTTTCTCCGTCCTTCGGAAGCTCAAGGCGAATGATATTGTATTCATTTTCGCCAATATACTCAAGGCGCTGTTTTTCGCTGATGATGTCATACGGAGGACAGCAGAGCTTTGAAATTTCGCCTGCCTTTGACGTGTCATAGCGCATACCCCTGAACGGTTTGATAACTGCCATAAAAATCCCACCCTAAATTTGATGAATTCATTATACCATATATTCGACAGACGGGCAACAAATAATTAATTAACCCGTTGACAAATTAAGCAAACTTTGATATAATAACTTTTGCGTAAAAGTTATTGTATCTATATGCGCCAATAGCTCAGTTGGTTAGAGCTACCGGCTCATAACCGGTCGGTCCGGGGTTCGAGTCCCTGTTGGCGCACCAAAATAAAGGCACCCATTCGGGTGCTTTTATTCTTTTACTTCAGCACAATTGCCTGTTTGCCGATTTGTTCGTATCTATCCTCTGTTGTAGCCTTGTCGTATGCTGAAACCTCGCCCGAAACCGAGTCGCTAAAGTAATAATTTTTCTCGTCAAAGCCGATAAGCACCAGACAATGCTCGTGCATCTGCCAGCTTACAGTATCGCCGATTTCGTGATCTGCGTTTTCGTCAACGTAGTCCACAATCCACGTTGCCTGAACATACGGCTCTTCCATAAATGTTGTTGCCCAGACCATAACGGGAGTATCATTTAAAATATACTTCTGACAAAGCTCCTCAAGCGGCACACCCGACAAGGGCTCTGCAACAAGCTTTGAACCTGTCGATTTAATGTAGTTATTCATACATTTTGCCATTCCGGGGGCGTTTATTCCGTAACCCGTATAAATATCTCCTGCATAGGCGCAGTTCATATCCGGACCGTAAAGATTGCCGTCAATTCCGGAATAAACAGGCTTTGTTATCAGATAATTGTCAACAAACTCAACCTCATCAATATCAAATTTATAATACTGCAAAAGCATTGTGCATGCATATGTTTCGCAGGCGGCTTTAAGATTGCTCTGTTCAATAACGGGAACACCGTCTATTTTATAAGACGTAACCTGAGTTGTCGGGGCGACGGTTGATACAGTTGACGTAGTCTGCTCCTCTTCCTTATTATCAGAGCAAGAGGAAACCATCACAATTATTACAATCAGCATCACAACAGCAGCCAATGCTATTAACGCAGTTCTGCTATGCAGAAACGCTTTTAACTTCCACTTTAGTCCTTTTCTTTTTCTGCCGTACTTATCAATATTATAATCAACATTTTTCCGTCTGTCTGATTTTCTGTGCGGTCTTTTGCGGACATCATAATCATCGCTGAAATAATCGTTAAAATACTGCTCGTCGTCATTTCGCTCATTGTAATTCATATTGTATCCCACCCCTGTCATATTGGAATTTATTGAAAAAATTATATCACGACTGAATTTTTTAATCAACAATCAGGGTGTAAAATTTTATGAAAATGCAGAAAATCCAAAAACGGCTGCCGAAAAGCAGCCGTTTTTGGATTTAGAAGTTTTGAAATTAACGTGAAAAACGTGGATTGTTGTTTAAATAAGCTTTGATTAACCTACTTTAGCGTTACCTGTATCGCCGAAGAAGTTGAATCTGAAAAGCTTGCTCTCGTCGTTCTTGTTTTCGCAGATAATACTTGCTTCTGCTATTTTACCACCTTCGATAAGCTTTGTCAAGCCAACGAGCTGGCAAAGTTTGCTGCGCAGATTTAATCTGTCGCCTTCCTTTGTAACGAGATATACGTTGCCCTCGCAGGTATCGAGCACGGCGAGGAACGCAGTTACATCAATGTTGTGTAAGCTAAGAATTGGTGTCATAAATGTTTCCTCCTTCAATTCTTTAAAAATATAAAGTTTTTTTCGTGCGCCATTTACCATTTGGCAAATCATGATTATTTATCGACTTTTTGATAATTCAATTTTACTCGAGTAAGGCTAATTGGAAATCAGCCGATAGTCAAGCGGACTATTTACTTGACAATTATTATTATATCCAACTTTTTAAAAAAGTCAACAATTTTTGACTTCTGTTTTTGTGAGTTATCGCATTTGTATGTCAATTATAACTAATAATAAAACTGATTTTATGTGCAATATGTTCTAATAATGCTTTAAAGGAATTTACAAATCGACAATATTTCCGTTACTCTTTCGTCAGTTTTAACAACTTATTTCCTTTTTGGCAATAAAATAATCTGATTTTTTACAAACTTAATTTTTCGATGTATTGTGATTTTTCTCTCTTTGCGGTATAATACATATAAAATATAATATATATAATGAAACCGAAAGGATGAAAACTATGCTCAACGATTTTTATAAACAGTTCAAAAGCGGCACTGATATAAGAGGTGTTGCAAGCGAGGGTGTTGAGGGACAGAACGTTAACCTCACAGACGAGGCTGTTGCAAATATGGCTGACGGCTTTGTTCTCTGGCTTTCAAAAAAGGTAAACAAGCCCTGCGACAGCCTTACAATCTCTGTCGGACGTGACAGCAGAATATCAGGTCCTCATATTATGGAGATTACCACAAAGCGCTTTAAAGCCTGCGGTGCAAAGGTGCTCTGCTGCGGTCTTGCTTCAACTCCGTCAATGTTTATGACTACGGTTGATTTGAATTGTGACGGTGCACTCCAGATTACCGCAAGCCACCACCCCTTTAACCGAAACGGTCTTAAATTTTTCACACGTGAAGGCGGTCTTGAAGGCACTGATATTGAGGAAATTCTTACATACGCTCAGGAAAACGAGCATCCTCAGGAAAAAGACGGCGGAACAATCACCGACGTTGACTATATGAGCGATTACGCAAAGGGACTTTGCGAAAAGATTAAAAAGGAAGTTAACGCAGAGGACTACGACCATCCGCTTAAGGGCTTTAAGATTGTTGTTGACGCAGGAAACGGTGCAGGCGGTTTTTACGCTGACAAGGTGCTTTCTGTGCTCGGAGCAAACACCGAGGGAAGCCGTTACCTCAATCCCGACGGAATGTTCCCCAATCACGTTCCCAATCCCGAGGACGCAACGGCTATGGCGTCAATCTGCGAGGCCGTAAAGGAAAGCAAAGCTGATTTGGGTGTAATCTTCGACACTGACGTTGACCGAGGAGGCGCTGTTGACTCGAAGGGCAACGAGATAAACCGCAACAGGCTTGTAGCTGTTGCCGCCGCAATTGCGCTTGAGGGCAACGACGGCGGAACTGTTGTTACCGACTCAATCACTTCAAGCGGACTTAAGGAATTTATTGAAAACACACTCGGCGGAAAGCACTACCGCTATCGCAGAGGATATAAGAATGTAATTGACAAGGCGCTTGAGCTTAATGCACAGGGTGTAAACTGTCCTCTTGCGATTGAAACTTCGGGACACGCCGCAATGCGTGAGAATTATTTTCTTGATGACGGCGCATATCTCTGCACAAAAATCATCATCAAAATGGCACAGCTGAGCAAAGAAGGCAAGGACCTTGACGAGCTGACCTCTGCACTTAAAGAGCCTGTTGAAAGCAAGGAAATCAGATTTAAGATTACCGAAAAGGATTTCAGAGCCTGCGGTGAAAAGATTATTGCCGACCTTACAGAATATGCAGAAAATCAGGAAGGCTGGCAGGTTGCCGATGATAACCGTGAGGGAATCCGAGTATCATTCGGCAAAGAAAACGGTGACGGTTGGTTTTTGCTCCGTCTTTCCGTTCACGACCCGATTATGCCGCTTAACATTGAAAGCGACAGCAAGGGCGGCGTTGATTTGATTTATAATCAGCTGTTTGAGTTTTTGAAAACTACAGACGGTTTAGCATTATGAACAAACAAATTTTCGACAGAAAAAATCACAGGCTGAAAGATTACGATTACGGAACTTACGGTTATTATTATGTTACTATTTGCACATATAATAAAGAAAAGCTTTTAGGTTCTGTTGTAGCGAGCGACGCCCCCGTCGCTCAAAATGATATATATGAATGTCCTGTAAAAGTTCAGCCAACTTTAATCGGAGAAAAGGTTATTGAATGTTGGGAAAACATTGAAAAACTAAATAGGAATGTAAAGCTTGATAAATTTGTTCTTATGCCTAATCATATTCACGGGATAATTATACTGGAAAATTCCGATGAAATAGTAACAGCAAAAAAGCAATTTAATTTTGAAATAATTGAGGATAAAAATCGGCGCTCATTACAAGGACTTATTAAGGACTTTAAATCTGTAACAACTCGATTTTTCAAAAAGAATTTTAATTCCAATCATTCATTATGGCAAGCTTCTTTTTTTGACGAGGTAATTAAGAGTGGAGCTCATTATAGAAGTATTGCAAATTACATTATCAATAATCCTTTACAATGGGATTTGGACAAATATTACTTTTAAAATTTCACCGTCATCTCAGTGAGCGACGGGGGCGTCGCTCGCTACAATTTATTTTACATGGTAACAATGAATTCAGAATTTTTGCAATTCACAATTCGGGCGCACGTTTTTTATAACAAAACCGACCTTTTTTTCGAACTTACAGCGGTGGCAGACCGCCTGCAACCGGTGGTTGCGGGGTTGAAAACTGAAATGTATAGCCAAAAACATCGGTTGCGGGGTATAATTTGAGCAACAAATCAACGAGGAGGGCATATCAATGAACATTGAAACAGCCAACAGGTTATTACAATACAGAAAGAAACACAACCTCAGTCAAGAGGAGCTTGCCGCTAAAATCGGAGTGAGCAGACAGGCAATTTCAAAGTGGGAGCGTGCAGAAGCATCTCCCGACACTGACAACCTTATTTTGCTCGCAGAAATTTACGGAGTTTCGCTTGACGAGCTGTTAAAGGGTGAAAACGCAAAAAAAGCCGACAGCGAAAATAACGGGCAAAACGAGTCCGAACCTGATTCAAATGAGGAATACAAATATAATTACAGCTATTCCTACGGTCCGAACGGCGAAACCGAAACTAAATATGAAAAGGTTGACAAGGTTTCCTTTAAAAATGGAATTCACGTTGACTCAAAGGACGGCGACCACGTGCATATAAACTTCAAGGACGGAGTACACGTTCAGGACAAGAACGGTGACAATGTTCACGTCGGCTGGGACGGAATTCACGTTGAGGAAAAAGGCAAACAGCGTGTTTATACGGACGAAAACGGCAATATTATGGTAGACGAAAAGCTTATGCATCGCCGTAAGAGCAAGAGTAAGTGGAATAAGTTTCCGTTTTTCATCTTCCCCTTACTCGCATTTGCGTGGTGGGGCGCAAGCGGAGTATGCTTTGGCTGGGCGTTAAGCTGGATTTGCCTGCTCACCATTCCGCTTTACTACACGCTTGTTGACGCAATTTATGAGCGCAAGCCAAGTCACTTTGCATATCCCGTGCTTGCGGCAATCGCATACATACTTTTCGGTTACTTCAACGTATGCGGCGGCTGGGCTGTAGGCTGGATTGTATTCCTGACAATCCCGATTTATTATTGGATTTGCAGCTTACTCGGTGACGACGATAACGACTGCGAATGTGACTAATGTGAATAACGATATTACAAAACCGCCTGTCGGACTATCACGACAGGCGGTTGTTTTCATAATGAATACGATTTTGACTCTTTATCAGATTAACCATAATTTGTCGAGTGCCTCGACACGCAAATCGAGTGGAAAAATCGGATATTGAGGTAAAAACGGTTGCCCGAATTTTAAGTTGATATATAGGTAACGTTTTTGTGAGCGACGAGGGCGTCGCTCGCTACGATTTTGCACAAACGTCTAATTTACAGTCGTAGGGACACGGCGTGCCGTGTCCGTATTGACTATCAAACGTAACCGATTATATCATTATTATAGTGACCAACAAACATTTCCGTAGGGGACGGCTTCCCAGACGTCCCATTCACAAAAATTGCATTGCAATTTTTGTGTGGACACGGCGCGCCGTGTCCCTACGTCAACCTTGCGCTAAATTATGGTTTATCCTATATATTCAACATTTTCTGTGTCGAGCTGTGATGTGCGCATTGCAGGCTTGCAGAGCGGAATTTTCTTGCCGTTCTTTATGAACAGCGGAACTTCGTTGAGTGCAACCTCAATGTAATGCGTTCCCTTTGTCATTTTCTCGGTAATAACCTTTGTTCCGCTTAATTTTACAAACGTCATATCCTCGGGGAGGTAAACATATCTTCCGCCGACGTTCTGCTCATAAACAGGGCAAATCATACATTCGTCGCCGAGCATAAGCTGAGTTTCGCACTCACGGGCGATTTTATCGTCGGGATAATCAAACGAAAGCGGCTTGAAAATCATATCGTTTTCTTCGCTCGCCTTGCGGAATGTGCTGTAAAGATACGGAATAAGGCGGTAACGCACCTCAATAATATCCCTGAAATCCTCGCTGTTTTCAAAATTGTAGCACTCCTGATCTCTTGTGCCAAGAGCGGCGTGATTGCGCATAAGCGGTGTGAAAACTCCAAGCGCAAGGAAACGCAGAACGAGGTCACGTGTTGCGTTCTCGTTAAAGCCGCCCAGATCTGCACCGCAGTAGAGGAAACCGCACATATTCGCCGACGGGAGCATTTTAAGATTGAGCAGAATATGCGACCACCACGAATGATTGTCACCAAACCAGATACCGCTTGAACGGTGAGCGCCTATATATGACGCACGTGAGAACATAAGGATTTTTTCCTCGCCGAACTCCTTGGCAAAATACTCGCCTGCCGCCTTTGTCATATTTGCGCCGTAGATATTGTGAACTCTGTCGTGGCATACCTGCTTGCCGTCAACTGTGTGGTAAATGCTTGAATAATCCTCGGGACTGTTTGAAAGTCCGAGGAAGGTGTCTTTTAAATTGAAGAACTTGGAAAGGTCGAGGTTTTCACCCTTGAGTGAAACAGCCTTGTCAAGAGCCTTTTCAAGTCCCTTTACCGAATAGAAAATTGCAGGCTCGTTCATATCGTTCCAGAAACCGTCGATTCCTGCGTCGGTAAGCACCTTGTACTTTGAGCCGAACCACTCACGCACGTCCTTGCGGAGAAAATCGGGAAAGCCGACGATTCCGGGCCATACGCCGCCCTCAAAGTCGGTTCCGTCCTCGTTTTTGCAGAAATATCCGTTTTCTCTGCCCTCTTCATAAACACTGTAGCCGTCCTCTTTTTTAACACCGGCGTCAATAATCGGAATAAGGTGGATTCCCTGCTCACGCTTTTTGCTTACGTAGTCGGCAAAATCGGGGAATTTTTTGTCGTCAACCGTAAAGTCCTTGTAGCTGTCCATATAGTCAATGTCAAGATAAACGCAGTCAAGCGGAATTCCTGCCTTGTCGTAGCCGTCAATTACGCTGTCAACCGTCTTTGCGTCGGGATAGCTCCAGCGGCTCTGCTGATAGCCGAATGCCCAGAACGGCGGAATGTAGCTCTTACCTATTGCGTTTCTGAATTCCTTGACAATCTCAATCGGCTTGCCGCCCTTGATATAATAGAAATCAAAGTCCGTACCGTCAATCGTAATAACGGTTTTGTTCTTTGAGGTGTAGCCGATGTCCCAGCGGATTCTTGCAGGAAAATCAATGAAAATCCCGAAATTATCACTGCCCGAAAGCATCAGGAAGTTGTGAGCCGCATAGAGAGATGACTTTGTTTCGGTGTGAAACGGGTCGTCACTGCAAAAGCTTTCGTAAAACCAGCCACGCTTGTTGATTCCTCTCGGAGCCTCGCCGAGACCGTAAACGATGTCGCTGTCGGTCATATCAAATTCAAGGACAAATTTTCCGTCCTCTTCCCTGCTTTTAAAAGGAAAATCATTATTGTCCGACGTCTTAAATTCTTCGACAACTGCTTCGGTGCAAATCGGTGTGCCGAAGGTGAATTTTTTAATCATAGTACCGCTCCTTTTTCACGCTAAATTATACTTCTATTTTATACTTTTAAAATTAAAAATAGTATATATTTTTAGAGTATTTATGGTAATATTTTATTTTTTTCTTAAATTATAAATTAAAATAAAGCCACAACCCAATCATACAGAGGAACAAGAGCAATCGGCAGGAAAATTGCAGGCACCATATTCATAACCTTCAGCTTTGTAATTCCGAGAATATTCAGCGCAAGTCCGATTATTATAACGTAGCCTACGCAGTTCATTTCGTTTACAACCGCAGTCGTGAGCAACGGCTCAATCCACGTTGCAAGGAGAGTTATAAGCCCCTGATACACAAGCACAAAGCCTGCCGAGAACAGCACTCCTACGCCGAGCGTGCTTGCAAAAATTATGCTTGAGCAAAAGTCCATTGCCGACTTTGTAAACAGCACCGAGCATTCACCCTCAAGACCCGCCTGAAGCGAACCGACAATTGTCATTGCTCCCACGCAGAACAACAGACAGGACGAAACAAAGCCCTGCGCTACGGTTGAATTTTTATCTCCCTTGCTTACCTTGCGCTCAATGAATTTTCCGACGTTATTTACACGCTTGTCCAAATCGACAAGCTCACCGATTATTGTTCCGATAATCATTGCAATTACGGCAATCAGCGTGTTTTCACCGCAAAGGCAACCCGAAATTCCGATAAACGCCGTTATAAGACCGAGCGCCTTAAAAACCGAGTCACCGACACGCTCGGGGATTCCCTTTTTGAACACAAGTCCGATTATTCCGCCTAAAAGCACCGTCCCGGTATTTACAAATGTTCCCACTAAACCGTACATTCTACTAATCCATTCCTTATTATTTCATTATAAAGTATATAACATTTCAAAAAAACATTCAACCGATTTACAAAATAATCTTATGACTGTTGAATTTATTATTACGGTATGATAAAATATATAAATAAGAAATGTACAAATTTACTTTACGCTAATAAACCTTTGAAAGGGGTTAACGGATATGTGTGGTATTTGCGGATTTACAGGGCAGGTTGTTGACCGTGACGACGTCATCAGAAATATGACCGAGGTCATCACCCACAGAGGTCCCGACTCTGACGGTTTTTTTACGGACGACTATATTTCAATGGGCTTCCGCCGTCTTTCAATTATCGACCTTGACGCAGGTCATCAGCCGATTTACAACGAGGATAAGTCGCTTGTCCTCACCTTTAACGGCGAAATCTACAACTATAAAGAGCTAAGAAAGGTTCTTATTCAGAAGGGACACAAATTCTACACCGACACCGACAGCGAGGTGCTTGTTCACGGCTTTGAGGAGTGGCAGGAGGACTTACTGCCTAAACTCAGGGGTATGTTCGGCTTTGCAATCTACAACACAAAGGACAAGTCTGTTTTTATCGCACGTGACTTTTTCGGTATCAAGCCGATGCACTACACACAAATCGGCGAGGATTTTGTTTACGGCAGTGAAATCAAGAGTATTCTTGAACACCCGAAGTTTGTCAAGAGATTCAACACAAGGGCACTTGACACCTACCTTTCATTCCAGTACGCAGTTCCTCCCGAAACCTTCTTCGAGGACGTTTACTGCCTTATGCCGGGTCACTATCTATGGTACCGCAACGGCGAGGTTGAAACTACACGTTACTTTGAGCCACGCTTTAATCCGAATGAGGAAATGAGTGAGGAGCAGGCTGTAAACGAGATTGAAAAGGTGTTTGAAAACTCCGTAAACGCACATAAAATTGCAGACGTAGAGGTTGGCTGTTTCCTTTCAAGCGGCGTTGACTCAAGCTACGTTTCAACATATTTTGCTGACCAGAAAACCTTTACCGTCGGCTTTGACTTCGGCGAGAAGTACAACGAAATAAGCTGGGCAGAGAATCTGAGCAAGAAAATAGGCGTTGAGCACCACACTCACCTGATTTCAAGCGAGGAATTCTGGGACGCTGTTCCGACAGTTCAGTACCATATGGACCAGCCTCTTGCTGACCCGTCGTGCATTGCGCTTTACTTTGTATCACGCCTTGCAAGCCAGTATGTAAAGGTTGTGCTTTCGGGCGAAGGTGCCGACGAACTTTTCGGTGGTTACACCTGCTACAACGACCCGAGAGTTTTCAAGATATATCAGACAATCGTTCCCCACTGCATCAGAAAGGCAATAAGAGCAGTCTGCCGCAAGCTCCCCGACATCAAGGGCAGAGATTACCTGATTCGTGCCTGCGACCCGCTTGAAGAACGCTACATAGGCAATGCGTTTATGTACGACTACAAGCAGAAAAAGGATTTGCTCAAGGACCCCTCAATTGCAACACGTCCCCAGAACTACACAAGAAAATACTACTACCGTTGCAGAAAGTACGACGATGTTACTAAGATGCAGTACCTTGACATAAATATGTGGATGGTCGGGGATATCCTTCTTAAAGCCGACAGAATGAGTATGGCAAACTCACTTGAGCTGCGTGTTCCGTTCCTCGACAAGGAGGTTTTTAAGGTTGCGTCCTCGCTCCCCACAAGCCTGCGCTGCAACAAATCGAACACAAAGTACGCTATGAGAAAAGCCGCTGTTCGTCATATGCCCGAGGAAACCGCCGAAAAAGAAAAGCTCGGTTTCCCTGTTCCGACGAGAGTATGGCTCAGAGATGAGAAATACTATAATGTAGTAAAGAAGAAATTTAAAGGCAAGACTGCCGAAAAGTTCTTCAATACCGACACGCTTGTTGCGTGGCTTGACGAACATTTCAGCGGCAAGGAGGACAACAGCCGCCGAGTATGGACTGTTTACGTATTCCTTGTATGGTACGACATTTACTTTGATGAAAACAGCGAAAAGGTTGAAAAGCCTGTCAACCACCTTGAGGAGCTTAAGGCTATTGCCGAGGCAAGACGTGAAAAGCAGATTGACGCTCCGGGTGAAGTGATTATGGCTGCGGCTGAGGCTGTTGACGAGAATTACGACGCACCGAATTTCGGCGTTGATAAAACTGCAAAAGAAACCAATGAAGCAAATCAGGCTGACGATGGAAACGAGCCTGCAATTGTAGAGCCTGAGGAAGAGCCTGCACCTCCCGAGGAGAAAAAGGAGGAGTACGTTAATATTTCAAATCCCGAGGACGATGAAATTTACGAGGCTCCCAGAAAGCCGAAAACTCCGCAGGAGCAGGTACAGATGGCTATTGACGGAATTGAAAAGCGTTCAAAGTACCTTGACGAACCGAATGTAATTTCGGACGAAGCAATTGACAACGCATTAAGCTCAATAAGCTTTTATGACGAATAAACTAATTTTTCTCAAAACAAAAGGGTAACCGACGGTTACCCTTTGTTTAAATCACTACAACTCTGATTTATACCACAACACCAAGGCTTAAAATCTTTCTTAAGATTTCGTACTCACTTTCAAAATCGGACAGCGGCAGTGGATTTTCACCCATACCCATTTCAACCGTAAGCGCCGGACGGCGGAAGCAGTCAATAAACCAGTCCTTAAATCCTCCGCCTGTTGCAATATCCTCGGGAAATGCTATGTTATATCCGCTTGCCTGAGAAAATACCGACGCAAGGCGAAAGCTCAGAACAGGCGTATGCTTGCCGAACGAGCAGTAAATCTCCCTGCCCTGACTGTGCAGAGCGAGCGCACGTTCAAAATCAACACTTCTGCAAAGTTTGGTGAGTGCCCTTGTTTCAGGCTCGCTTTCGGGGCAGTTGCCGCCAAAGCGTGTCGGTGCAGGGCTTTTGATATTTCGGCTGATTTCACGCTTTTTAAGCTCGCACCAGCCTGCGTTGAAGTTGTGATTTATGTCAACTCCCCTTGCGTTTGCCTGCCACTTGCGTGTGTTTTCGGCAACGTCCTCAACAAGAGGCTTGTATTTCATTGCGGCGTCACTGCCGTGCAGAGCAATTTCCACACCGTCGGGATTTACGCAAGGGATAACGGTAAGTCCCCTTATTTTAAGGAAATCACCCAAGTTGTGCTCACCGACTTTTTTGTCGCTCTGCATTGAGTGACAGCACTCCTCAAGGAATTTCAAAAGTGCAAGAACGGTGAGGTATTCTGAGCCGTGAAAGCCGCCGCAGTAGAGCACACGGTGCTTTGTGTTGCCGATATGTAGGACGTCAATGCTCCTGCCGCACACGCTTTTTCCAATAAAACACCGCTTTACAAAGCCGTATCTCTCGCAAATTTCATTGATAATTTCTTTCCTTGCCTGATAATCGGGCAAAACATTGTAGTTAATCATATAAAAATCCTTTCCTTTTTATTTTTGGAGGCTGTTATGGAACTTACTGAAAAAACTCTGTCGAGCAAAAGCGTTTTTGACGGCAGAATACTTCATATAACGCTTGACGAAGTCGAACTGCCAAACGGCAAAAAGTCAAAGCGTGAGGTTGTAAATCATCCCGGCGGAGTGACCGTTGCGGCTCTTGACGAGGACAACTGCCTGCTTTTTGTAAGGCAGTTTCGCTATCCGTACAAGGAGGTTGTACTCGAGCTTCCCGCAGGCAAGCTTGAAAAAGGCTCAACACCGCTTGAAAACGGCAAGCGTGAGCTTATGGAGGAAACGGGAGCAGAGGGATACTCGTACATTTCGCTCGGTCAGCTCTACCCCTCTCCGGGCTACACCTCGGAAATTATCCACCTTTATGCCTGCAAGGTTAAGTCACAGGGAAATGCGAATCCCGACGACGGAGAGTTTTTGAATGTTGAGAAAATACCGCTTGACAAGGCTGTTGAAATGGTGCTTAACAATCAGATTCCTGACGCAAAAACACAGGTTGCAGTATTGAAAACCGCAATGCTGATTAAGAGCGGAAAAATATAATTTTTGAATTAACAATTAACAAAGTACAATTAACAATTTTGGTCGAGTGGACAGCTTGTAATAATTCATAAGTTTAATTCCCGAATTTATTTCTATTGCGGCTGAAAGCCGCCACCTTAATTGTTAATTTTTAATTGTTAATTATTAATTTATCGAGGTATAAATATATTTATGCAGAATTTCTTTGAAATATTACCCGAAAAATCGGGCACAGCAATTGCGCTGGGCTATTTTGACGGACTTCATAAGGGACACAGAAACGTAATATCTCTTGCCGCCGCAGAAAAGGAAAACGGACTTACGCCTGTCTGTTTTACCTTTTCAAAAAGCCCGAAAAGTGTTTTATACGGCACTCAGAGCAATGCGCTTATGACAAACGAGGACAAAATAAAAACGCTTGAAAGGCTCGGAATTGAGCTAACCTATCAGGCGGATTTTGAAAAAATTATGAATATGCCTGCTAAAGATTTTGCGCAGAAGATTCTGATTGACACGCTGAAAGCAGAAAAGCTTTTCTGCGGCTTTAACTACCGATACGGCAAGAACGGCGAGGGAAACGCAGAAACGCTGAAAAGCTTTTGCGAAAGCAAAGGTATTACACTTACGGTTGTTCCTGCAACGGAAAGCAGGGGTGAGGTTGTTTCGTCAACGCTTATCAGAAAGCTGATTGCAGACGGAAATGTTAAAAGAGCAAACGAGCTTATGTGCAGTCGGTTCGGATTTTCTTCGGTGATTGAGCACGGCAAAAGGCTCGGGCGGGAGCTTGGCACACCGACAATCAATCAGCCGCTTTGCAGTGAGCTTGTTGTGCCGAAATTCGGCGTTTATGCGTCAATCGTTACGCTTGAAAGCGGTGAAAAATATTGCGGAGTAACGAACATCGGAATCAAGCCGACAGTCGGCGGCAACACACCGCTTTGCGAAACGTGGATGCCGAAGTACAAGGGCGGCGAGATTTACGGGCAGAGTGCAGATGTAAGACTGCTTGAGTTTATCCGCAAAGAGAGGAAGTTTTCGGGAATTGACGAGCTGAAAAACGCAATTTTAGACAACAGCAAAACAGCAATGAAAATTTATGAACAGACAAATAAAACGCTGTAGCACAGAATTTTGCTACAGCGTTTTTATCATATGATTATCCATTTTAGTAAGCTAAACTATAATTTAGCGGTGGTATTATAGCAACGTTGACGTAGGGACACGGCGTGCCGTGTCCACACAAAAATTGCACTGCAATTTTTGTGAACGGGACGTCTGGGAAGCCGTCCCCTACGGAAAGGTTTGTTAGTCAAAATAATTTTGATATAATCGGTTGTGTTTGCTAGTCAACACGGACACGGCACGCCGTGTCCCTACGACTGTAACGGAAACGTTTGAATATATCCGTAGGGGACGACCCCTGTGTCGTTCCTAACTAACATTCATCTAACTTAATAGGAACAACACAGGGGTTGTTCCCTACACAATAATTAAACGTTACCTATATATCAATTTATAATTCGGGCAACCGTTTTTATCTAATTATCCGACTTTTCCACTCGATTTGCCCGTCGAGGCACTCGACAAATTATAGTTTATTTCAAAAGCCGAACTTATAATGTCATCTTATATAAAGGGTTAGTCCGATTTTATTATTTTCCAGCTTTCGGCAAGTCGCTCGAGCGAAAATGCCGCATTTGCAGGGCTTGTTGACGGTAGCTTTACTGCCTCAATACCGGTTTGCGGAAAGATGTACTTCATATACATTTTGTGCGACAATGCGCCGTTTGCAAAAATCCTGTCTACTCTGCTGTTTTGCAGAATTACCGACAAGTCATTCGGCACAACGTCCTTTATTGAGCTGTCGCTCGAGCCTGTTATCGTGCAGGAGTGAATTACGTCCCACAGCGCAAGGTTGTTCTTTAAAATGAGCTGTTTTTTCTCGTCAATGCTCTGCGGAATTTCCTCGTCAAACAGCAATGCAATCAGCTTCCAGAAACGGTTTTGCGGGTGTCCGTAAAAGAAGCTCTGCTCCCTTGACTTGACCGACGGAAAACTGCCGAGAATCATCGTTCTTGAATTTTCGTCAAACAACGGCGGAATCGGGTGAACTATGCTCTGCGGCGTACTCACTGCATACCCTCCCTGATGACTTCAAGTGCTTTTTCAGCGTCGCTTTCGGTAAGCTGAGGCGTGTCGCCGAGCGGATAAGAAAGTCCGAGATTGTCGTATTTCACCTTGCCGAGCGTGTGATAAGGCAGAGTTTCGATTTTTTCAATATTCTTAAACGGCTTTAAAAACTGACCGAGCTTTAAAAGCTCCTCACGCCTGTCCGTAATATTCGGGACGATTACGTGACGGATACGCATCTGCACGTTTTTTTCGTCAAGGCAGCGTGCAAAGTCGAGGATATTTTTATTTGAATGACCTGTCAGCTTTTTGTGCTCGTCATTATCAATGTGCTTAATATCGAGCATAACGAGGTCGCAGACCTTTAAAAGCCTGTCGATTTTCTCCATACGCTCGCAGTTACTTCTGTCAAACATCACGCCCGAGGTATCAAGGCAGGTGTTTATGCCTTTGTTCTTTGCGAGAGTGAAAAGCTCAAGAAGAAAGTCAAGCTGGAGCATAGGCTCACCGCCCGTTGCGGTAAGTCCGCCCGTTGTATAAAACGGCATATTGCGCTCGATTTTTTCAATAACCTGCTCGGCGGTGTATTCCGCACCTGCGTCAGGTGTCCACGTGTCGGGATTGTGGCAATAAAGGCAACGCATAGGACAGCCCTGAAAGAACACGACAAAGCGAACGCCCGGACCGTCGACCGTACCGAAGGATTCAAAGGAATGAATTTTACCTGTCATAATATCACCTTATATTCAAACGGGCGGATAGTAAAAATATCCGCCCTGATAAATTATTAGATTGCTGAATGGAAGGTTCTTGAAATAACCTCGTCCTGCTGTTCCTTTGTGAGCTTGATAAAGTTTACAGCGTAGCCCGAAACACGGATTGTAAGCTGTGGATAAAGCTCGGGGTGCTTCTGAGCGTCAAGGAGAAGCTCTCTGTCAAACACGTTTACGTTGAGGTGGTAGCCGCCCTTGAGCATATAGCCGTCAAGCAAGGCAACAAGGTTGTGGTTTCTCTGCTCCTCGGTTTTGCCGAGTGCTGAGGGAACGATAGTAAATGTGTTTGAAATACCGTCCTGCGAATCCATAAACGGAAGCTTTGCAACGGAAGCAAGAGAAGCAACTGCGCCGTTAGAATCTCTGCCGTGCATCGGGTTTGCACCGGGAGCGAAAGGCTCGCCGTACTTTCTGCCATCGGGGGTTGAGCCTGTGTTCTTGCCGTAGGAAACGTTTGAGGTGATTGTGAGGATTGAGGTTGTGGGAATACCGCCGCGGTAGGTATGATTCTGACGGAGGTAGCTGATAAAGGTATGGAGCACCTCTTTTGCAATTTCGTCAACTCTGTCGTCGTCGTTACCGTACTTCGGGAAGTCGCCCTCTGTGATGTAGTCGGTAACAATGCCCTTTTCGTTTCTTACAACCTTAACCTTTGCGTACTTGATTGCAGAAAGTGAGTCGGCAACAACCGAGAAGCCTGCGATACCTGTTGCAAACCAACGTGTAACGTGCTTGTCGTGGAGAGCCATCTGCAAACGCTCGTAGCAGTATTTATCGTGCATATAATGAATGATATTGAGCGCATTTACATAAATCTGCGCAAGCCACTTCATCATAGCCTTGTACTTGTCCATTACGTCGTCATAGTCGAGGTAATCGCCCTCAACAGGACGGTACTTCGGACCAACCTGCTCGCCGCTTACCTCGTCAACACCGCCGTTGATTGCGTAAAGCAGGCACTTTGCAAGGTTAGCTCTTGCACCGAAGAACTGCATTTCCTTGCCGATTTTCATTGAAGATACACAGCAGGCAATACCGTAGTCGTCGCCGTGGAGCGGACGCATAAGGTCGTCGTTTTCGTACTGAACTGCGTGATATTTGATTGACATATCTGCGCAGAAGCTCTTGAACTTTTCGGGGAGCTGAGTTGACCATAAAACGGTGAGGTTTGGCTCGGGAGCCGCACCGATGTTGTTGAGCGTGTTGAGGTAACGGAAAGACATTTTTGTAACAAGCGGACGTCCGTCTGTTCCGATACCGCCGATTGACTCAGTAACCCATGTGGGGTCGCCTGCGAAAATCTGATTGTATTCGGGAGTACGTGCAAAGCATACCATTCTCAGCTTCATAATGAAGTGGTCAACGATTTCCTGAACCTCTTTTTCGGTGATTGTGCCCTCTGCAAGGTCACGGTAAGCGTAGATATCAAGGAAGGTTGAGGTTCTGCCAAGGCTCATAGCCGCACCGTTCTGCTCCTTGACTGCGGCAAGGTAAGCAAAGTACACAGCCTGAACAGCTTCCTTGAAGGTTGAGGCAGGCTTTGAAATGTCACAGCCGTAGATGTTTGCCATCTGCTTGAGCATCTGGAGCGCCCTGATTTGCTCGGAAAGCTCCTCACGCTCACGGATAACGTCGGAGTACATAATAATTCTTGTTGTGTCCTTCTGGTGCTGTTTGTCCTCGATAAGACGGTCAACACCGTAGAGAGCAACACGGCGGTAGTCGCCGATGATTCTTCCTCTGCCGTATGCGTCGGGAAGTCCTGTGATAATATGGTTTGAACGGCACTTTCTCATTTCGGGAGTGTAAGCGTCAAACACGCCTGCGTTGTGAGTTTTTCTGTGAGTTGTGAAGAACTCTGTAACCTCGGGGTCAACCTCGTAGCCGTTATCTCTGCAAGCCTTTGTAGCCATTCTAATTCCGCCGTAGGGCTGGAGCGAACGCTTTAAGGGCTTGTCGGTCTGCAAGCCGACAATCTGCTCCTTGTCTTTATCTATATATGCCGCACCGTGCGAAAGGATTGTTGAAACAACCTTTGTATCCATATCAAGCACGCCGCCTGCTTCGATTTCCTGCTTTTTAAGCTCGCTTACCTGTTCCCAGAGGTCGAGTGTTGCCTGTGTGGGGCCTTCAAGAAATTCACTGCCGCCGAAATACGGTGTGTAGTTTCTATGAATAAAATCTCTGACGTTGATTTCGTTTTCCCAAGCGCCGCCTTTGAATTCTCTCCATTCGTTTCTCATCGTAAAACCTCCGTTTGTAAAATATTGTATTTGGTTGGTAAAATTTACTAATTAAAAAAAGCCGACTTTGTCCGAGCTTTCGCCCAGACGGTCGGCTTTGAATCGTTATACTTCACTGTGGTTAATTCCACTGTTCCGTCAGTCATATAACACCTTTAAAATAACATTTTTCCTGTCGGTTGTCAATACTTTTTCGGCAAGAAAAAAACTTCTGCGTTTCGCTAAAAATTTACTCGCCAAAGTACATTTTTTTAAGCAGTTTTGTACCTGTCGGCGTTCTGAATATTTTTTCCTCTGCTTTTCTGACGGCTTCAAGGCCAGCTCCGTCCTCAAAAAGATTTACAAGAAAATCAGCTTCAACAAGAATCCGGTACGGCATTGAGTCAATCTGGCTGTATGTATGGTGATGACCGACAAGGTAGCAGACCTTGCTTATAAAGTCGCTGTCGTATCCGAGCTTTGAAAGCAGTTTTTCAGCCTCCGGCGGACCTTCGATTTCCTGATATTTTCCTGCGCTTGAGTTGTATTTAAGCTCGCTTTGCTTTATGCCGATGTCGTGGACAATTGCAGAAACCTCAAGAAGAGTCTGACTGTCTGTATCAAGGCTTTCACCCTCGCCGATTGTCTTTGCAAATGAAAAAACTTTTAAAAAATGGTTTATTCTTCTCAAATCCGTGCCATAATATTCTATCATAGCTTCAATTACTTTGCCTGTGGCTTTCATTTTGTTCACCTCGATTATTTCTTTTTGAGCGTTTTTATATATGCAAACGTCTTTTCCTCGCCCTCGTCACGAAGCATTACAAGCAGCTTTTCGAGCAATTCTTCGGTGTTTGGGTGCATACGGTGCTTTCCCCTGATGCGCAGAAAGTACGTAAACGGGTCGCTGTCCTTGTAATTTTTGCCGTTGTAGATTTTGCTTGCCGCTACTCTGTCGCAGAACATTTCTATCACATAGCGAACGGGCATTTCCACGTTTTCAATCTGCTTTGTTTTGGGGTTGTAGTCGTTCCAATATTCGTAATGGTGGCGGTTTCTGCCCTTGTGGTGCATCCACGCAAGCGAACAGCCGTATATTTCACGCTCACGCTCGTTGGGACTTCTGTCGCCTTGAAAAAACCTTGCTCCGGGGATAAACTCGGTAGGACTGTACTTTGACAAATCGTGCCTCAGTCCCTGCCACAGTATGCCTGCTCTTGCGCAGTTTGCAATAACCTTGTGCCTGTGCTTTGTAATTGTTCTGAAATGCTTAATCGGATGTGCCATAAAAATCACCGTATACATATTACCACATTTTTAAATGGAATAAAATATGTCTTGCCTTATTTGTGAAAAAAAGTTATAATGTAAAAAAGTTAATAATTTGTAATATTTTGAAAGGTTATGTTATGAAAAAATACTTGTTTATTTCGCTTTTGTGTTTCATTCTGACGTTTACCTGTATGCTTTGTGCTTTCGGGGGCGTTGAACATAATAATAACGAAAATAAGCCTACGTTCAGCACAACCCCTACGGAAATAATTCCGATTGAAAGTCCTACCTATAAAATCGACTCAAAAGAACCTCTCACGCTCTCGGTAGGTGAAGCAAAGATTATAGCAATATCAAAGGACGAAGAAGAAAATCTGCTAAAATGGACGAGCAGTGATGTTAATATTGCAACAGTTGACAGCGGCGGCAGAGTTGACGCCAAAAAAGCAGGCAACACAACCATAACCGCGCTGTTCAGCGACAATAAAAAGTACGAATGCAAAATTACCGTTGTTGAAACAGAAAAAGAGGAAGCTGACAGGTTTTCAACCTGCATTACCGCAAACAGCGATATTCTCAAGAAAAACCTTAACGATAACAGCGGCAGAAATCCCTATTCAATCTACGTCAACCGAAAGCAAAACTGCGTTACCGTTTACACCTACGACGAAAACGGCGAGTACAACGTTCCGATAAGGGCAATGGTCTGCTCCTGCGGCAAGAACAACGGCACCATTACGGGCACCTTCGGCATTTACTTCAAGCGGGAATGGCATCCGCTGTTTGACAACGTATACGGTCAGTATGTCAGCGGAATTTCCGGTGATTATCTTTTCCACTCTGTGCCCTATTATTCCCCGTCGCCGGACGATTTGGAGGTTGAGGAATTCAACAAGCTCGGCACAAGTGCGTCGCTCGGCTGTGTAAGGCTTTCGGTTTCCGACACAAAGTGGATTTATGATAACTGCGCCTACAACACTCCGATTACAATTTACGACGATGATAACCCCGGTCCTCTCGGCAAGCCCGATACAATAAAAATTACCGATTTAAAATGCGGCTGGGACCCGACAGACGATAATAAAAGCAATCCCTACTACAACAAAACTCCGCAGATTACGGGAGCGGAAAGCTGTATAATCAAAAAGGGCGGAACTTTTTCACCGACGGGCAACGTAAAAGCATTTGACACCTGCTCAAACGATATTACCGACAAGGTTGTAGTAACAGGCAACGTAGTCACTTCAAGAGTCGGCAAATACAAGGTGACGTATTCCGTAACCGACAGCCTGCACAGAAGCACAAGCATTGACATTACGGTAACCGTTACGGGAAATTAACAGAATAATTGAAAAAAGCAATGCCCGAGGGATAAACTCCTCGGGCATTTTTATGTGATTTTATCTTAACCGTTTTTAACAGCACTGCTGTCAAACATTTTTACGAGTGTTGCGTTGTCGGCTTCGCCTGTAGCCTTGATTCCGTTTTTGGTCTGGAAGTTTTCAACAGCTTCTTTTGAAATATCTCCGTAATAGCCTGTGATATTTTCCTTGTCGTCAACATATCCGAGGTCATACAGACGCTGCTGCATAATCTTTACGTTATCGTTTTCGTCCTCGTATTTCAGCGTGAGCTTGTCAAGCTTGATTTTGTACTTGTCGGCAAGTGAAGTTGTTGCTGCGTTTGCAGGAGCGGTTGTTGCTGTCTGATTATTGTTTGCAGGTGTTGTTGCCGCAACAGTAGCCGTTGTTTTGGCAGCTTCGTCCTTTGTAGCTACACTCTTCTTAAGCGACGGATACATAAACTCTACCATTTTCTGAAGAGTGTCAAGAGCACTCTTGCCCTGACGGTTCATATCATCGGCAGTAACCATAAGAGTTTTGCCGCTTCTAACTGCTGTCAGCTTGCTGAGCACTGCGTCGGCTTTAATTGCATTAAGCGTTGCTTCATCTGCATAGAAAATGAAGTTGGGGTTTGCAACCTTCAAGGTGTTTACGTCAACCTTGTTTTCATCGATATTAACAGCCGCATTGACTGCACCCGTATATCCGAGGAGCATATCGCCGTATGTTCCGCTTGTCATAAGCTTTAAGTTGTTGTTTTCGTAATAAAGATAGCAGACTGTGTAGAGAATATCGGAATTCACCTGCGTTTTAACCGAGGATTTTACATTTTCCATATTGCTGATAAGGTCGTCATATGACGAAGCGCCCTTGTTTGCGCCCGTTACCTTTCCGCCGAGGATTTTTCCGAGAGTAACGTAATTTGTTTCAAGCGATTTCGGGGTTTTAGCCTGCGACATTGTGATAACCTGAATATTCTCTTTTTCAAGGCTTTCCTTAATGCTTTTGTCAAGGTTCTCGCCGGCAAATACAATGTCGGCTTCATAGGTTTTGATTTTATTCACATCGGGAGAGGTCTGCGAGCCTACGCTCGGCACAACGCTGAGCCAGTCCTGATTTACCTCGTCGCTTCTGCCTACCATCTTAATGTCATAGCCTGTGTACGAAATAATGTCAGCGGTTGACGCATCAAGAACAACAATGTTTTTTGGCTCGCTTTCTATTATAATATTTGCTACCTCAACAGGGTAGTCGTCGTTTCCGCAGCCTGTGAACGTAACGGCTACCGACAGTGCAAGAACAAATGCAAGCGCAATTGATACTATTCTTTTTCTCATACTATTCCTCCGATTATTTCATATATCAGCAAAACAGCGATTCAACATACTGCTTTGCGCAACGTGGTGAACGTCCGCCCCTTGAAAGAGCAAATCTCTCCGCACCCTTTTCAAGATCTTCGTCGCTCATATTAATGCCCCTCTGCTTTGCAAGAGCAATTACAATATCGACAAATTCCTTTTTGGTGGGGATTGAGTAGCAAACTGCAAGACCGAAGCGGTCGGAAAGCGAAAGGCTCTCTTGCATATTGTCACGTGTATTTACATCGTCGTCGGTTCTGTCGGAAAAGCTTTCCTTGACAAGATGACGGCGGTTTGAAGTCGCATAAATAAGTGCATTGTCCGGACGAGCCGCAAGTCCGCCCTCCAGAACAGCCTTGAGCGTTGTATAGCTCTGGTCCTGCTTCTGGAACGAAAGATCGTCAATGAAGATGATAAATTTCATCGGCAAGGCGGCAATTTTATCAACGAGTATCGGAAAATCGATAAGACGTTCCTTAGGAATTTCAACAATCCTCAGACCGTCCTTGCGGAACTCGTTTGCAATAGCCTTGACGGTCGAGCTTTTGCCCGTACCCTTGTCGCCGTAAAGCAAGCAGTTGTTGCAGCTTTTGCCCTCGATAAAGGACTTTGTGTTGTCCACAACCATATCCCTTTGAATTTCGTAGCCCGTAAAGGAGTCCATATCAATTCTGTCGGGGTGCAGAACAGGCTGGATATCACCGTCACGCCAGATAAACGCCTTGTATCTGGCAAAGATTCCGCAGCCGTTTTCCTTGTAATACTGAGCGACATTTTTGAGTGAGCCGTCAAACATTTTAAAGCTCGGAGCGCACTCGCCTGCCTCCCAGCGTGGCAGAGAATCGGCAATTTCCTTGATTTCATCGTAATATTTGTAGGCTTTGAGCACTTCCTCGGACGTAAGCGAAGAAGCGGCAAGAATAGCCTCGCAGTCACGCTTTACAGCCTTTAACACATTGTCGGGCAGGGTGTCGTATTTTCCTGCCGCTGCAGCCCTTGTAAAGCAGTTCTCGTCAAACAGCGCAGCCTCTGTCATCGCATAGGCAAGTCTGCTGCTGCAGCCTCTCTCGCTTATGAGAGAATAAAAGTCACCGTAAGCGTTAAGAAATTCGTCAGGCTCGCTGTCGAGTGAAAGCAACAGCTTGTAGTAAGCCTTGACAACACTTCTTTTCATAATTCCTCTGAAAACCGAAAGAGAGGAAAGAAGTAATTTAGTCCTGTTTACATTATTCATCAATTATCATCCCAATCAACCCTTATTGTACGCTTTTTTTGCGTTTAAGTCAATGTTTTTTACAAGGTTTTGTCAAGGACTTACACAATTCGGTTCTGTGGCGTGCCGTTTAAAAATGCTCTTATATTATCGGCTACTATGTTCATAAGACGCACTCTTGTTTCAACAGGTGCCCACGCAATATGCGGAGTCATAATGCAATTTTTTGCACCCATAAGAATACAGTCCTCCTCCATAGGTTCAACCCTTAGCGTGTCAATAGCCGCACCTCCGAGGTGCTCGCTCTGTAATGCGTCAAACAAATCCTGCTCAACCATAACTCCGCCTCGTGCAGTATTGACAAATAATGCTCCCTTTTTCATCTTTGCAAATACGTTTTTATCAAACATATCCTGTGACTCGCTGTTTAAGGGACAATGCACCGAAACAATGTCGCTTTGTTCAAGCAGATTTTCAAAGCTGACAAATTCCACACCGTCAGCCTGCTTTTCCGAACGGTTAAAGGCAATCACCCTCATTTCAAAAGCGTTTGCAATTTTAGCTACAGCTTTTCCGATATTGCCGAAGCCGACAATTCCGAGCGTTTTGCCTGCAAGCTCCGACAGCGGATAGACAAACGGAGAAAACGTCTTACTGCGTTTCCACAATCCGTTCTGGACGTATTTATTGTAGTTTGCCGTGTTGTTAAAATGCTCAAGAATAAGCGCAAAGGTGTGCTGTGCAACGGCGTTTGTTGAGTAGGAGCCTGCGTTGCAGACTGCGATATTATGCTCTTTGCAGTAGTCAATGTCTATATTATTGTAGCCTGTCGCAAAAAGTCCGATATACTTAAGATTTTTTGCAAGCCTGAGTGTGTTTTTATCAAGCAGGGTTTTGTTACAGACCACCATATCCGCATCGGCTATTTTTTCGGCTACCTCGTCATAGCGCAGAAGTCCGAATTCTTCCACCTCGCCGAACTGCTTTAATGTATCGGCGTTCACAAGATTGTCAAGCACCGTCTGTGCGTCTGTAAGTACGATTTTCATATGACCACTCCTATATCTTAATTTATTATTCTTATTATCCCTTTAAATCAGCTCAATTTCAGTCGTTATTTTCAATATAAACCATAATTTAGCGGTGAGTTGACTCGCAAAAAAAATTAAAAATTTCGGTC
>DXYG01000026.1 GCA_019415925.1 Clostridiales bacterium | reverse complement strand
TTTGTCCTCCTAAACACAAATCAATTCTACATCTATAATCTCTACTGCTCTGCTACGAATATTATTCATTTTCCCGACCCATTCAAGCTGATTTTCTGCCTTTAGCTGTTCTGTCACGCCCTCACATTCTGCCATCTGTTTTACCAGCCGAGAAAACATTTCCTCTGCCTGTCGATCAATATCAGCAAGGTAACTGTTCAGTTTTCCGCTTGTCAACAAATTAGAATAAAACAGCCGTTTATGCTCTTTCAAGTAGCGTTTATGCCGCTGTCCCCATATGCCGATAGATTGTGTTTCTGTTTCGGGCAGTTTCAAATCGGGGAGAAAATAATCTCCAACCCGTATATAAGTGCCGCCCATTTCTTCAAAAATCGTCTTTGTCATTGTGTATTCCTACCTTTCATTTTGATTATCTCTAAAGCGTTTATCACGCTGTTTAGACTGTTTGGCTTGCTCTAAAAGTCCATCAATTTGCTTGCTGCCGAATACCTTACGGAGTAGTTTATAATCCCTGTTTTGCTCCTTCAGTTCAGCATTTTCAGCGTTAAGACTGCTGTTTTTTCTGCTCAACACTTGGTTTTCACGATACAGACTTGCGTTTGTTGCGTTCAGCCTGTGATAACTGTCCCACGCTTCAAAACATCGGGCAAATACGGTTTTAATAAGCGATTTTAACCTCTTGATAAGCGGCTCGGCGAACTTTGTTTTATAGGTTTTGGCTGTCATTAACCCCGATGGTTCGGGTAGATTATATTCAGGTGCAGTATCTAAGCTATCGCTTATTGCCTGCAATCGCTCAATACCGTCATCAAAATTCTGCACTCGGTCTGAAAGAGATTTCACCACATCGGTTTTCTCGGCAATCTGACTGTCAAGAGCCGATATTTCTTTTGCCCGTTCCTGCTTTTTGTAATCAAGAACGGACAAATGCTTATCGTGTGTGCCTTTCTGCTCCCACTCAATTCCGTACCGTTCCATAACGGCGGCAAGCTGTTCTTTTTCAGAAAGTACCCATTGCGACCATTCCGTATCGCCACGAGTACCGCCCTTAAATCCCTGCGCCACAAGAGCCTGTTTTAGCGACACTCTTGTATCTAAACCTCGCTTGCTACCTGTTGTAAACGGTACAAAGTCAATGTGAATATGCGGTGTTGCTTCATCCATATGCAGATGAACAGAGAACACATATAAGTTTGGATTTCTCTCTCGAAAGCCCTTGTAATACTCATCCAAAATCTGCTTTGCAAGCTGTCCGTTTTCGCTTTCTGCACTCATATTATCTTTATCGCCAATCTGTAAAATCAGTTCGTGAAACGGCTTTTCCTGTTTGCCTGTACGGATTTTGTCATAATAGTTTTCTATCTTTCGGTCTGCCCTTGTCTGCTTATCATTGTATCGTTTCAGAGCTTCATCAAATAGTTTGTGATATACTTTTTCGATGTTCTCATTGCAATAATCTATATTCAAGTGGGTGCGCTCTGGAGCAACATTCTCTGCTGTAAACTTTCGGCTGTTGTGATTGATCGAGCCCTTTCCGACCATTGCACTAATTGTTCTTTGCATTTTATCACGCCCTTTCTTTTCGGTTAGTGGTTCTGTTACTCTTGCCAAGAGTAACGCAAAAGCACTTTTGTCAGCTTCGCCAACAAAAATGCAACCTGCAAGCAGGTTTTGCGCTCTCCGAGAGGTAAGGGCTGTCCTTTGAAAAGGACACCCTTACAACCCCGTCTAAACTTTTGTGACGGTGTGTGACGATGGTGACGGTATTTTTGATACCGCACCCGCCCCTAAAATCATCGTCACACCGTCACATATCGTCACGCCTGCTCCAATCGGGATAGCTTTACTTTTCGCTCACTTCGACTGCGGCTGTTCTCATAGAAAATCTTATACTCATTTAGCAAACGCCCCGCATTGATATTCAGCTTTCGTGTGAGAGCGTTAGGCTGAATATCAAGCTGAAGAATAGAGCAAAGCTCCGTAGGCGTCCCCGCCCATTCATTACTGCCCGAAGAAAGCAATTGCGCTATCTTTTCAAGCAAAGGTTCGGGCGGTTCTTTCCAAAGCTCCGTTTCTGTCCGTTCCAGCTCCCACAGCAAAGTTTCGGTATTGCGATTGAGGTACAGCTTTTGGTCTTGCTGATCTCTGCCCGATACTTCAAGCGTGGCGGCGTTGCTTGTGCGTTTCTCTTTTTGCAGAAGAAACGCCCCATCCGCCGCACCGAGCAAGCCTGTCGTTCCCGAAATCATATTAAATTTATCATCCGCTGTTTGCTTCCTCGTGTGATGAACAAGCAGAATACAAATGCCGTACTTATCGGCAAACTGTTTCAGCCGTGTGATGATTTCATAATCGTTTGCGTAGCTGTAATTATCCCCGCCGACTTCTCTGACCTTTTGGAGCGTGTCAATGATAATCAGGCTTGTATCGGTGTGTTCCTGCATAAACCGCTGTAACTGAGCGTCCAATCCATTACCGAGACTGTCGGCTGAAACAGAGAAGAAAAGATTATCTGTGCTGTCTGTTCCGAACATTCGGTATAGCCGTTCCTGCAAGCGTCGGTAATCATCTTCAAGAGCAAGATACAGCACCGTTCCTTTTCGGACGGTATAATCCCATAGCGGTGTGCCTGTGCTGATATGATAGGCAAGCTGCGCCATCAGGTAACTTTTGCCGAGCTTCGGCGCACCGACAAAGAGATAAGTGCCAGTATAGAGCAAGCCGTCAATCAGCGGCGGCTTGCTTGGATATACGGTGTCGTAAAGCTCTGTCATAGAAATTGTTTCAAGGTCGTTGATTTTTCCTGCTTTTTCGGATATACTATTGTCAGTACATTTTGAAATTGGCTGCTCCGTATCTGTTGCCGCAGATACATCAAGAGCAGTCATTTCTTTTTTATTCTCCATTCCCATCTTCTCCTTTCAGCCCGCCGAGAATAACGGCAATCAATTCGATTGTGTCAAGCAATTCATCATCAATACCGTTTCCTGCTTCAATCCTCTGTAATTCCGCAAGGACGGCAGCAAGCTCATTACGGAGTGCCTTATACACTCTCGGATTGCCCTGCACAACCACATCTTGGCATAAGAGCCGTCTTGTGATATAGTCCTGCTTGGTAAGCCCCGAAAGTCGTACTGCCCTGTCTATCTGCTCGCTTTCTTCGGGCGATACCCGAAACCCTACCGTGATATTTCTCCAACGGTTTTTGTTGTCCCTGTTTTTCGCTGACATATTAAAAATCTCCTTTCCCTAAATCGTCTAATCGCTCTGCCATTTCCGTCTGTTTGGACGGGAACAGGTGGGCGTACTGATAAGTGATTTCAATACTTTCATGTCCTACACGGTCTGCAATCGCCACCGCCGAAAATCCCATATCAATCAGTAAACTGATATGGCTGTGTCTCAAGTCGTGAATGCGGATACGCTTCACGCCTGCGGCTTTCGCCCCTCTGTCCATCTCGTGATGAAGATAGCTTTTTGTTACCGTGAAAATGCGGTCTTTCTTTTTCAGACCGTAAAGCATACCGATATATTCCTGCATTTCCTCACAGAGAAAATGCGGCATTTTGATTATTCGGTTGCTCTTTTTTGTTTTCGGTGTAGTAATCACATCTTCTCCGTGTAAACGCTGATAGGATTTACTAATCGTTACCGTTCCCTTGTCAAAATCAAAATCGGAGGCGGTCAAGGCTAATAATTCGCCTTCACGGATACCGCACCAATACAGCATTTCAAAGGCGTAAAAGGAAACTGGCTTATCCATCATCTCATCGGCAAATTTCTTATATTCTTCTCTCGTCCAGAACAGCATTTCCTTGTGTTCCTCGCTTCCCATATTTCCCACCTTTGCCGCAGGATTTGACCGCAATTCATAATAGCGTACAGCGTGATTGAATATGGCTGACAACTGATTGTGCAGCGTTTTCAGATAGGTTTGTGAATACGGTTTTTTCTTCTCGTCACGGTAAGCAAGCATTTCATTCTGCCAAGTGATAATCTCTTTTGTGGAAATCTCGCTGATTTTCAGTTTGCCAAAGTAGGGCAGTATCTTCGTGCGAATGATATGCTCCTTTGTCAGCCAAGTATTTTCCTTCAGACGGTTTTTCACATCGTTAATATACAGTTCCGTAAAGGCTTCAAAACTCATATCAAGGTCAGACGAGTTTTGTAACTGAAACATTCGCTCCCATTCCTGCGCTTCTTTCTTTGTGGCGAAACCCCGCTTGCATTTCTGCTTGCGTTCGCCTTTCCAGTTCACATATCTCGCCATTACATACCAAGTGCCGTTGTCCTCATTTTTGAATACTGGCATTATTTACTCTCCTTTCCTGCTCCGTAGAGCCTTTCATAAAAATACTGGCGGTTTACACGCCCTGCAATCGTAATAAATCCCTGTGCTTTCAGTTCCTCGTTCAGCTTTCTGATGAGCTTATAGGCATAGGGCTTTGATACGCTTAGTTCCTGTGCCACATCATCGGCACGAATGAATTTGTTTTCCATATCATCAGTCCTTTCATTAAATTTTCAAGTTGCCGTTTTACCCGAATGTCGTTTTTCTGTGCCTGCCCCATTTCAGCGGCGTTGCTTCGCTCGTTTCCTTTTCGGAAAGTCCTTGCAAAGACATATCCCATTCAGACGGTCATTCAGTTGCATTTATTAAGCGCATTTGCTTAATGCCCTTTAATTATACTAAGCATATTTGCTTTTGTCAAGTGGCTTTCAAGAAAATATTAAACATTTTTGTTTCATTTTCTCTTGACAATTCCTAAACTTATATGCTATACTACTTGCAGATACATAAGGCAAGGAGTGAAACACTATGGCTATTGGCGAAAGAATACATTTTTTTAGGCTTCTGCGTGGTATGACGCAGAAATATCTCGGTACGGCTGTCGGTTTTCCCGAAAAATCCGCTGATGTGCGTTTGGCTCAGTACGAAACAGGCACACGCACACCGAAAGCAGACTTAACGGCGGCATTGGCGCAGGTGCTTGATGTTTCCCCACAGGCTCTCTCTGTTCCCGACATTGACAGCTACATCGGACTTATGCACACCTTATTTACCCTTGAAGATATTTACGATCTGACCGTCAGCGAAGCAGACGGAGAGGTCTGCTTAAAAGTCAACAAGGACAAAGGCAAGGACGCCGCCGAGCTACTGAAAATGCTCTGTGCTTGGAAAGAACAGGCGGACAAGTTATCTTCCGAGGAAATCAGCAGAGAAGAATATGACCGATGGCGTTATTACTACCCGAAATATGACACCACGCAGCTTTGGGCGAAAGTTCCCTCGCAGGAACTTAGCGACGCTCTTGTTGACGCTTTCAAAGACCACCTCCAATCCGACAAATAAAGATAAAGACAACAAAACGCCCTTAGCTATGAGTTACTACCCACAGCTAAGGGCGTTATAAATAATATGGATTTATTCAGAGTATGGCTCTGAACACCAGTCATACAAGCCGCTTGAAAATCATTCCGCTACCTGCAAACCACTTGATAGTGAGAATAATCGCATTTATATGACTGTTATCAATTTGTTATCAAAAGGCCTCTTGAAATGCCGCAAACCCGCATAAACACTAGGCTTTTTCGGATTCTCAATTTATTCCCATTCCACTGTTCCTGGGGGTTTTGAGGTTATGTCATAAACTACTCGGTTTACGTGCTCAACTTCGTTGATGATTCGGTTAGATACTCTGCCGAGGATTTCGTAGGGGATTTTTGCCCAGTCGGCTGTCATAAAGTCATCCGTTGTAACGGCTCTGATTGCCACAAGCTCGTCATAGGTGCGAGCGTCGCCCATTACGCCTACAGTTTTTACTCCGGGAAGTACTGCGAAGAACTGGCTCATCTGCTCTGCATAGCCGCACTTATCCATTTCGTCACGGAGAATTGCGTCTGCCTCCTGCAAAATATGCACCTTTTCTGCTGTAACTTCGCCTATTACACGAACTCCGAGTCCCGGACCTGGGAACGGCTGACGCCATACAAGCTGATGCGGGATTCCTAGCTTTTCGCCGACTTCTCTTACCTCATCCTTGAAAAGGTCTTTTAGCGGCTCAATTACCGACTCAAACTTAATATCTTCGGGGATTCCTACCTGATTATGGTGTGTTTTAATTTTTGCAGCATCACCCTTTCCGCTTTCAATGCGGTCAGGATAGATTGTGCCCTGTGCAAAGAATCCGCTGCCGTAGCTTTCACGGATTTTGCCCCAGAACACCTTGTAAAATTCTGTGCCGATAATTTCTCTTTTCTTTTCAGGGTCAACAACGCCCTTGAGCTTTGAAAGGAACTCTTTCTGACAGTTAATGCGTACAAAATTCATATCAAACAGCTTTGTAAAGGTTTCTTCTACAAAGTCGCCCTCGTCTTTACGCATAAGTCCCTGGTCTACAAAAACGCAGGTGAGCTGTTTGCCGACAGCCTTACTAAGAAGCGCTGCGGCTACAGAGGAGTCAACACCGCCCGAAAGTCCTAAAACTACGCCCTTATCACCTATCTGCTCTTTAAGCTGTGCAACTGTTGTATCAATAAAGCTCTCCATCTTCCACTCGCCCTTGCACTCGCAGACGTCGTAAAGGAAGGATTTGAGCATATTTTTACCGTTTTCTGTGTGATTTACTTCGGGGTGGAACTGTACACCGTAGAGCTTTTTGTCAGGACAGGACATTGCCGCTGTGGGACATACGGCAGTTGTTGCAGTAACACTGAAACCCTCGGGTACTTCACTGATATAGTCACGGTGGCTCATCCATGAAATTCCGCTTTCGGGAAGTTTTTTGAACAGAATATTATCTGTGTTGTATTTAGTTTCGGTCTTGCCGTACTCGCTTGATGAATTATCGGTTGCAGGTGTTACCACGCCGCCGAGCGAATAAGCCATAAGCTGGCAACCGTAGCAGATTCCGAGAATCGGAATTCCGAGCTTGAAAATTTCGGGTGTATAGTGCGGTGAAGTTTCATCATAAACGCTGTTGGGACCGCCGGTAAAGATAATACCCTTGGGAGCAATATCCTTGATTTTCTGAATATCAACTGTATAAGGCAGAATTTCGCAGTAAACATTACATTCACGGACTCTGCGAGCAATCAGCTGATTATACTGGCCGCCAAAATCGAGCACAATTACGGTTTCCTTATTACTCATATCCTCTCATCTTCCTTTCTATTAACAAGCGGCTGTCTCAAAATCAGTTACTTTGAGGCAGCCTCTTAAATATTATCTGTAAATTATATCGCTTCTTGCAGGACCGTTTGATACCATTGTAATCGGTACGCCGATTTCTTTTTCGGCAAACTCAATGTATTCACGACATTCCTTGGGAAGCTTGTCATATTCTGTAATTCCGGAAATTGAACATTTCCAGCCCTTGAGTTTTTTGAGAATGGGTTTGCATCTCTTAAGCTTTGTTGTTGACGGGAAGTAGTCGATAACCTCACCGTCAAGCTCATAGCCTACGCATACAGGAATTTCGTCGAGATAACCGAGAACATCAAGAACAGTGAATGCAACCTGTGTTGCACCCTGTACCATACAGCCGTAGCGTGTTGCAACGAGGTCAAGCCAACCCATACGACGTGGTCTGCCGGTTGTTGCGCCGAATTCGCCGCCGTCACCGCCGCGTCTGCGAAGTTCGTCTGCTTCTTCACCGAAGATTTCGGAAACAAACTCGCCTGCACCTACTGCGCTTGAATATGCCTTTACAACTGTGATAACATCCTTGATTTCGTAGGGAGGAATACCTGCGCCTACTGCGCCGTAGCCTGCGATTGTGTTTGAAGAAGTAACCATCGGGTAGATACCGAAGTCGGTGTCTTTAAGTGAGCCAAGCTGACCTTCCAGAAGAATATTCTTTCCCTCTTTGAGCGCTTTATGAATAAAGGTGAAAGCGTCGCCTACATAAGGCGCAAGAAGCTCCTTGTACTCCATAAGCTTATCGAAAACCTCTTCTTCGGTAATAGGGTCTTTATGGTAGAGGTTTGTAAGAGTTGCGTTTTTGATTTCAAGTGCGTGATGTATTTTCTCTTTAAGAGAATCGGGGTCATCGTAAAGCTCGTTAATCTGGAAACCGATTTTTGAATACTTATCGGAATAGAAAGGGGCAATACCGCTTTTTGTTGAACCGAAAGAATTTTTGCCAAGGCGTTCTTCCTCGTAGCAGTCAAATGCAACGTGATAAGGCATCACAATCTGCGCTCTGTCGGAAATGATGATGTTAGGCTCGGGAACTCCTCTTTCTTTAAGGTGAGCCATTTCCTTTATAAAATTCTCAACGCTGAAAGCTACTCCGTTGCCGATGATGTTTGTTATATTCTGATGAAAAACACCTGACGGTAACTGGTGAAGAGCGAATTTTCCGTAGTCATTTACGATTGTGTGACCTGCGTTTGCACCGCCCTGAAAGCGGATTACGATATCGCTGTCGTTGGCAAGAACGTCGGTAATTTTACCCTTACCCTCGTCACCCCAGTTAGCGCCTACAATTGCTTTTACCATAGTTAAACTCCTTCTTGCAGTAGTCAGTCAGATACTGCATATATGATACAAATTATTATACATTAATTTCAGGTTTGTCGGACTCAATGTCCTTGTACTTTTCAAGTGCCGGATTTACAAAGTCGTTTAAGAAATCCTCTGTCTGTTCCTTTGCCCTGCCTGTGTATTTTTCAGGCTGAAGAATGTTTTCGAGTTCTTCAAGAGTTACGCCGAATGCTTCGTCGTTTGCAATACGCTCTAAAAGGTCGTTTTCGCCGCCCTCTTCTTTAATGACCTTTGAAGCCGCCATTGAATGAACACGGATTCTCTCGTGGAGCTGCTGACGGTCAGCGCCTCTCTTCTTTACGGCGTCCATCATAATATTTTCTGTAGCCATAAACGGAAGCTCTTTTCTTAAACGCTGTTCGATAACCTTTGGATATACCACAAGTCCGTCAGCCACGTTTGCATAGAGTGAAAGAATTCCGTCAACAGCAAGGAAAGCTTCGGGAATACTCAGACGCTTGTTTGCAGAGTCATCAAGAGTTCTTTCAAACCACTGTGTTGCAGTAGTGAAGTAGCCGTTTAACACGTCGCACATAACGTATCTTGAAAGTGAACCGATACGCTCGCTTCTCATAGGATTGCGCTTGTATGCCATTGCAGATGAACCAATCTGATTCTTCTCGAAAGGCTCTTCAACCTCTTTGAGGTGCTGTAAAAGTCTTATATCATTTGAGAATTTCGACGCTGACTGTGCAATTCCTGCAAGAACATTCAAAAACTGCGAGTCAAGCTTTCTTGAATAGGTCTGTCCCGATACAGGGAAGCAAGCCTTATATCCCATTTTCTCAGCTATCTTTTTATCAAGTTCCTTGCATTTCTCGTGGTTACCGTCAAAGAGTTCAAGGAAACTTGCCTGTGTGCCTGTTGTGCCCTTTGAGCCGAGAAGCTTTGCTTTTGAAAGCTGATACTCAACATCCTCTAAATCCATTAAAAGATCCTGAATCCAGAGTGTTGCTCTCTTGCCTACCGTTGTGGGCTGTGCAGGCTGAAAATGAGTGAACGCAAGAGTCGGAAGAGCCTTGTATTCATCAGCAAATTTTGAAAGGTTGCGTATAACGGTGACAAGCTTATTTCTGATAAGCTGTAAGCCCTCTGTCATTATGATAATATCGGTATTATCACCGACATAGCAGGAGGTTGCACCGAGGTGGATAATACCCTTTGCATTTGGGCACTGTACACCGTAAGCATAAACGTGCGACATAACGTCGTGACGAACAAGCTTTTCCCTCTCCTGAGCAACTTCATAATTGATGTCGTCAGCGTGAGCCTTGAGTTCATCAATCTGCTCCTGTGTTATCGGCAGACCAAGCTCCATTTCTGATTCTGCAAGAGCAATCCAGAGCTTGCGCCATGTTCTGAACTTTTTATTGGGAGAAAATATATACTTCATTTCCTTGCTGGCATAACGTGCTGACAAGGGTGATTCATATGTATTTTTTTCCATTATATACATCCTTTCAAAATTTGGATTAGTTACTTAACATTTTTTATCAAAATTCATTCCGCCGCGTTCCTTACCTTTGAAGGTTTCTTTGGTAATCTGAGCAGGATAATTGCCGGTAAAACAACCGTCGCAGAATCCTATCGGGGCGTAATTTATCATTTCGTGGAGCGACTCAACGGGTAAATATCCGAGCGAATCAGCTCCGCTTAATTTTGTAATTTCTTCTATTGTATGATTGCAGGCTATAAGCTCGCCACGTGAGGGAATGTCGGTACCGTAATAGCAAGGCCACATAAACGGCGGTGAGCTGATACGCATATGAACCTCTTTTGCGCCGGCCTCACGTAACATTGTGACGATTCTGTCAACGGTTGTACCACGCACGATACTGTCGTCAATCATAACAACTCTCTTGCCTTTAACCATATCGGCAATAGGATTGAGCTTGATTTTAACGCTTTTCATACGTTCCTTCTGACTTGGCTTGATAAAGGTTCTGCCGATGTAGCTGTTCTTTACAATAGCCTTTTCGTACGGTATTCCGGATTCCTCACTGTATCCGATTGCGGCGTCGATTCCCGATTCGGGAACGCCTATTACCATATCAGCTTCAACAGGATATGTCCTTGCTAGAATTCGTCCTGCCTGCTTTCTTGCCTCATACACGCTTACACCGTCGATAAAGGAGTCGCTTCTTGCAAAGTAGATATACTCAAAAATGCAGAGTGACTTTTTCTTTTCGCCGAAGTCGGGTTTTATACTGCGAACGCCGTCGTTGTTGACAACGACAATTTCACCCGGCTCAACGTCACGTATATATTCAGCTCCGCAGGCGTCAAGCGCCGCACTTTCGCTTGCAAAAACAATTGAATCGTTGTATTTTCCCATACAAAGCGGACGGAATCCGTGAGGGTCACGGGCGGCAATAAGCTTTCTCGGACTCATAACGAGCAGTGAATATGCACCCTCAATTACCTGCATTGTACGTGCAACAGCTTCTTCAACGGTATGACACTTTAGTCTTTCCCTTGCTATAACGTAGCAGATAACCTCTGAATCTATTGTTGTCTGGAATATTGCGCCACGCTGTTCAAGCTGTCTGCGGATTTCAAGGGCGTTGGTAAGATTGCCGTTGTGGGCAACCGAAAGAGTACCCTTTACATAACGCATAACAAGCGGCTGTGCATTTTCAAGCACAGAGCCGCCTGCCGTTGAATAACGAACGTGGGAAATACCCATTTGACCGTTTAATGAGTCAAGAATACTGTTGTTGAACACTTCGGTAACAAGACCCATATTTTTATGATAATCAATTACACCGTCATCGGATACAGCGATTCCGCAGCTTTCCTGACCTCTGTGCTGAAGTGCAAGAAGACCGTTATAGCAAGCGTAGGCAGGGTTGATTGTGCCGTCGCTGAATATTCCGAATACGCCGCACTCCTCGTGCAGTCCCTCTTTTGCAAAATTATCGAAAGAAAAGTTCAAGGTTCCACCATCCGTTTTATAGAAATTGCGGTTAATTTATTTAATTATGCAAGACCGATACGCTTCATCATTTCGGCATAAGCCTCTTCTACGCCGCCCATATCACGACGGAAACGGTCTTTGTCAAGCTTCTCCTGAGTGTCCATATCCCAGAAACGGCAGGTATCGGGAGAAATTTCGTCAGCGAGTAAAATCTGACCGTGGAATCTGCCGAACTCAATCTTGAAGTCGATTAAGTCAACGTTACATTCCTTGAAGAACTCAACCATAAGTTCGTTGATGCGAAGTGCCATTTTTGAGATTGTGTCGATTTCCTCCTTTGTAGCAAAGCCTGCTGCAAGGATGTGGTATTCATTTACCATCGGGTCGCCCAAATCGTCGTTCTTGTAGCAGAACTCGAGCACGGGAGTTTTCATAGGTGTACCTTCGGGCAGACCAAGTCGCTTTGAAAGACTGCCTGCTGCCTTATTTCTTACAATTACTTCCAAAGGAACAATTTCAACCTTCTTTAATACTGTATCTCTGTCGCTTAACTCTTCAACAAAGTCTGTTGCAATTCCGTCTTTTTCAAGGAGCTTGAACATAAAGTTGCTCATACGGTTGTTTACAACGCCCTTGCCGATGATTGTACCCTTCTTTTCGCCGTTGAATGCAGTTGCATCATCCTTGTAGGAAACGATGCAATAATCAGGGTTATCGGTTGCGAATACTTTTTTAGCTTTTCCCTCATAGAGAAGTTCTTTCTTTTCCATTATTAATTCCTCCATACTGCGGCTTTATAATCAGATTTTCGATTAAAAAAGCCAAAACAAAATAAGAATACAACATATATTATAATATAGATTTTGAAAATTAGCAACCGTATTAGAATTAAAAATAAATTTTTACATATTTTTTTAAAATTTCAGCAAATTAGGTTATTTTTTGGAAAAATGAACTGTATAGAAAAAGAAAAAGCACCCACAATATGTGAGTGCAATGTCAACCTGTTATGAAAAATGCTCACACTGATGCAAGCAATTAATTATAAAAAACAAATGCCCCGTATGCAATTTGCGTGTCGAGGCACTCGACTGTCAATAGGTTATAAAAAAGATGTCATCTCTGACGCGAGAAATTAACTCAAAAAAAAGAATGCCCCGAACGCGATCTGCGTGTCGAGGCACTCGACTGTCAATAGGTCATAAAAAAGATGTCATCTCTGACGCGAGAAATTAACTCAAAAAAGAAGAATGCCCCGAACGCGATCTGCGTGTCGAGGCACTCGACTGGTGCCGGTGGCGGGACTCGAACCCGCACGATGTCGCCATCAACGGATTTTGAGTCCGTCACGTCTGCCAATTCCATCACACCGGCTAATGCATTTGATATTATACACTAATAAAAATGAAAAATCAAGTAAAATTTCTTATTTCCTAAATTCATAAAAAAGACTATCCTATTTCACATATTAATCTTTCATTTTTCTTTTAAATATATTAAAATTGTGCTTATTTTTGGTAAAATGAAAAAAATCAATGAAAGCTGTGGTTTTATGACTAACAAAAACTTGATTGACCTTGAGGCTATGTCACCCGAGCAGATTGACAAAATTATCAGAAAAGCCAAGAAAATTATGCAGAGTCCTGCCGATTACAGACACGCCTGTGACGGAAAAATCCTTGCAACGCTTTTCTATGAACCGAGCACAAGAACTCAGATGTCTTTTCAGACGGCTATGCTTAAGCTCGGCGGACGTACTATCGGATTTGACAACCCTATGAATTCTTCGGTTGCAAAGGGAGAAAGTCTGAAAGATACCATTAAAATTATAAGCGGATATGCTGATATAATCGCAATAAGACACCCTGTTGAGGGTACGGCTATGGCATCATCTCTTTATGCCGACGTTCCTGTTATTAACTGCGGTGACGGCGGTCATCTCCACCCTACTCAGACATTGACAGATATTGTAACATTAAGCTGTGAAAAAGGCAGACTTGATAATCTGAAAATCGGCGTTTGCGGTGACTTACTAAACGGCAGAACTGTTCATTCACTGATTAAAACACTCGCAAAATATGAAAATAATTCTTTTGTACTTATTTCTACAAAAGAATTAAGCGTACCGCTTTATATTATTGACATTCTTGAAAAGAACGGCTGTAAGTATGAAATTTCTCACAGTCTTGCCGAAGCAATCACCGACATTGACGTGCTTTATATGACAAGAATCCAGCGTGAACGATTTAAAAATGATGAAGAATACGAGGCACAAAAGAACGTTTTTGTACTCGACAGAGAAAAGCTTGACCGAGCAAAGGATGATATGATTATTCTTCATCCCCTGCCGAGAGTAAATGAAATTACGGTTGACATTGACGACGACCCGAGAGCGCTGTACTTTAAGCAAGCTCAGTACGGAATGTACGGCAGAATGGCGCTTATTCTTATGCTTTTGCAGGACGAAGATTTCACGATTGCTGCAAGAAAAACAAATATTATTGAACACAGATGCTCGAATCCAAAGTGCATAACACAAACAGAGAAATATCTGCCTAATCTGAGTTATGAAAAGCTTGGAATGACAATGTGTGATTTCTGCGACAAACGAATAGACTGAGGCGATAATTATGGATAATAAATCAACAAGAAAAAAGAATATTTTTAATAAGGAAAAAGGTGCAGCAAGCACTGCGATTATTGCATCTCTTGCCTATCTGGTATTAGGCTTTATTATGATGCTGTTCCCCTCATCAATCAGCAGTGTGCTTTGCTACACGCTTGGAATTGTGCTGACCGTTTACGGCCTTTTTAACATAATTTCGTTTTTCATCAACAAGGAATACGGATTGTATTTCGAACTTATTATCGGTGTACTTGCTACTGCTTTCGGAATATTCACACTGTTTTCTCCAAGGATAATTGTAGATATAATTTTTGTTACCATAGGAATTATAATCATTATAGACAGCCTTATGGATATTAAACATTCATTTCAGCTTAAAGCGTTGGGAATGAGATACTGGTGGATATGTACCGCTGTTTCTGTTTCTGTTATAATTCTGGGTTTATGCACAATCTTCTTCCCGAGCTTTTTTGGTGACTTCTTAATTTTCCTTTTAGGAATTATAATGATTTATGAAGGTATTTCCGGACTTTCAATTATCGGATTGTTCAGTCATTATTCAAAAAGCCGTAAAAACGATAAAATGATTGACGTTGACGCAACCGATGTTTATTAATTACTGTATTGAAAATAACTCTGTTTTTAAGGGTAATTTTTTATTTTTTTATAAAATACCATTGACTAAATTTTACTAATTTTTTATACTATACTAGAAAGGAGTTTTTAACGTGGAAAAATTATTCAAAAGAACGCTGTCTGTTGCGTTATCGGCTTTAATGGCTTTTTCGGCACTTTCATTTTCAACTTCAGCCGCCGAAACCGAAGCATTACAGACAAGCGCATCAACAACACAATCAAATCCGTATGGACTTACGGAGAAAATCAGCGACGGTGTAATACTCCACGCATGGTGCTGGAGCTTTAACACTATCAAGGAAAATCTTCCTAAAATTGCCGAAGCAGGTTACACGTCTGTTCAGACCTCACCGATTAACGAATGTAAGGTCGGTGACAACGGCGGTATGGAGCTTATGGGCAACGGCAAATGGTACTACCACTATCAGCCCACACTCTATACAATCGGCAACTATCAGCTCGGTACACTTGAAGAATTCAAAGCACTTTGCAGTGAAGCTAAAGAATACGGAATACATATTATTGTTGACGTTGTGGCAAACCACTGCTCAAGCGACTACAATGCAATTTCTTCAACAATCAAGAACATTGAGGGCGGTGCTTTCCACGATTCTTTCGGAATCGGTGACTACAACAACCGATATCAGTGCACACAGGGAGAACTGCTCAATTTAAAAGACCTCAACACACAGAATAAAAATGTTCAGAATATGATTCTTGATTACCTCAAAAGCTGTGTAAGCGCAGGTGCAAGCGGTTTCAGATATGACGCTGCAAAGCATATTGAGTTGCCCGACGAATCACCTGAAAACGGCAAGGACTTTTCAAGTGATTTCTGGCCTACAATTCTTGACAACGGTTCAGAATTTCAGTACGGTGAAATTTTGCAGGACAGAGGCAGTCGTACTGCTGACTATGCAGAATATATGAGCGTTACGGCATCATCATACGGCAGTGTAATCAGAAGTGCTGCGAAAAGCGACAGCTTTAATGCTGAAAATCTTACTGACTATCGTTCTGACGGTGCACCAAACGACAAGCTCGTTACATGGGTTGAATCTCACGACAACTACACAGGCGACGGCACATGGTCACAGCTTGATAACCTTGACATCAGACAGGCGTGGGCTGTTATTGCAGCAAGAGGAGAAACTACTCCCCTGTTTTTCAACCGTCCTGACGGAAGCAGTACTAAAAATCAGTGGGGCAACAACAAAATCGGTGAAGCCGGCGACGATAACTTCTGTCATCCTGAGGTTGTTGCAGTTAACCAGTTCAGAAATGCAATGGTAGGTCTTTCCGACACTCTTTCAAATCCGACAGGCGACAACAGCCTGCTTATGATTGAAAGAGGTAGCGCAGGCGCAGTAATCATCAACGCATCTGATAAAGACGTTGTGCTTGACTGTGCAACTGACGTTGCAGACGGAACATACACTGACGAAGCATACGGCAGTCTGTTCGACGTAACAAACGGAAAATTAAGCGGTACCGTTAAAGCAAATTCTATTGCAGTAATCTACAACAGCACTCTTGTTAAACAGCCTGTTGTTTCGCTTTCAAAGAACGGCGGCGAGTTCCGAGGAACTCTTACACTTACTTTAACTGCAAGAAACACTACTGAAGCTACATATAAAATCGGCAACAGAGCACCTGTTTCATATGTTTCGGGCGACACAATTACTATCGGAGCTGATATAGCTGAAAACGAAAGCGTAGATATCACCCTGTTCGGCAAGAACAGCGAGGGTGACACTGTAACAAAGACGTACACCTTCAAGAAGCTTGCTACTCCGTATATTGAGGGAGAAACGACTGTTTACTTTGACAACAGTAAATACAACTGGGATAAGGTAAATGTTTACGCTTACTATCGTGACAACAGCGGCAATGTTAACAACAACGGCGAATGGCCGGGTCTTGAAATGACTGACCTTGGCGGTGATATGTTTGGCTACGTTGTAAATCCCGACTGGGATTATTCGACTGTTTACATTATTTTCAACAACGGAAGCGGAACTCAGTATCCGTCAGAAGTCGGATATGAAATCAAAAAAGGCGAAAGCAAAATATTCAACGGAAGCGGACTTGATGACTATGTTGTTGATGTTCCTACAATACTTAAAGGCGACGTTAACAATGATGGAATTGTTAACATAAACGACGCAACCTGTATTCAGAAATTTACCGCTGAAATTAAAGATTCAGACGGAAAGCCGTTTATTGACGTGAACAACGCTGAAGATGTTATTGCAAGCGACGTTAACGGTGACAACATCATTGACGTAAAGGACGCAACCGAAATTCAGAAAATGATTGCGGATTAAATTTAACAGCATATAGTAACAGCCTGCTTTGGGACGATAAAGCAGGCTGTTTTTTTACAGTTTAATGTATTCACCGAGGTGAACAGAGCAGATTATACATTCTGAAACAGTCATTTCTGTTGACTGCTCCATAGCGAGTCTGTAAAGCTCAAGTTGTTTTTGGTAAAGAACTGCAAGCTTAGAAACGTCTTTTACCCTATCGGTTTTGTAATCGACAATTACAAGCTTGCCGTTTTCTTCAAAGGCTACGTCAACTGCACCCTGAACGATTATTTCAGCGTCTGTATCAACGCTTGCATATTCGTCGAACACCTGTGAGGGCTTAAGCTTTGCGCTGAATTGTTCCTCTCGTAATACAAGCGGTGAGTTGATTATGCGCTGTACAAGCTCTGAATTCAGGAGATTTTTCATTTTTGCTCTGTCAATAAGCTCGGTTTGCTCGTCTGTCAGCAGACCGAGCTTTTTAAGTCTTTCAATTTCACTGTCAAAGCTTTCTTTTGCATTAGAAAAATCACAATACTGCAAAAACTTATGATGAGCAGTTCCTCTGTCAACTGCGGCAGCAGTTTCTTTGTTTAGAAATGACGGTTTCATAAGCACTTTCTCAAAATAATCACTCTCGCTGTGAGAAATCTGAGATGCGCTGACCTTTTGCGGAAGATTCATTATATCTGCATTTTTATATTTGAAAGACAAATTTGCTTTTAAAAGCTCGGCATAATCAAACTTATCTGTATTTTTTATGCTTTCAAATATTTTTTCTGCTTCATTTAAAGAATAATCGGTATTGCCGAAAATCATATCTTCACTATCAATAAAGTCAAAATGCCAAGGTGAAGTTTCTGCATAAGGTATCGGCTCGGCTGACGGATTTATTTTCAATCTCAAATCATTAAGTGAAGGATGCACAAGCGCACAAAGCAACAGCCAGTCAGAGATACCCGAGCACCTGACAACCGAATAAGGCTCGATAATATTACCAAACACTATTTTTGAATAGAGGTTTGAAAGATATTTTTCTGCGTTCTTCTTTGTGCAAACTGCGATAAGCTTTTCCTTTGCCCTTGTCATAGCCACATAGAGCACACGAAGTTCCTCAGCTATTTCATTCTGAGAAATTTCAATTTCAACAGCAAGCCTTGGCAAAGTGTTGTAACGACAAATACCCTCTCGCTTTTTAATGCCTAAGCCGGCTACGCTGTCAATGAGCACATCACTGCGCAAATCGGTTTTATTGAACTGTTTGGCTGTATCTGCAAGAAAGCATACGGGATATTCAAGCCCTTTTGAGGCGTGAATACTGAGCACCCTTACACCGTTTAATGAATCGGAATCCGATGATGCGGCCGGGAGCTGAGTTCCGTTTTCAGTGAGCTTGTCAATGTAGGAAATAAAATCGGAAAGCGTTTTGTATCCGTTTGATTCAAATCTCCTTGCATAAATTCTCAACAGGTCAAGATTTCTCATCGGTGCTTCTCCGCCTTTGACAGCAGTAGTTATTGCACCGATTGCCGTTGTGTCGTAAATTTTACCGATAAGCTCGTCAACCGAACAGGTGTAGGAGTAATTTTTCAGCTGTTCAAGCTGACAGAGAAAATCCTTTGCTTTAGTGCTTTTGGACGAATATTTTTTTACAGCTGCATAAAGGTTAGAATAACGCTCGTCAGCCCTGATTTGAGAAAGCTCGTCAGGAGTAAAACCGTAAATCGGACTGCACATAACCGACAAAAGCGGAATATCAAGCGCAGGATTGTCAATAACACGAAGAAGGTTTAAAATAATCTTTATTTCTTTTGCTTCAAATGAGTTTTCCTTGTTCTCACTGAAAGCAGGAATTCCGCAGTCAATCAGCGTTTTTACGTAGATTTGTGCGGTATTTTTTGTGCTGCGCAGAATTACGGCAAAATCTCCGTATGTTGCTTTTCGCTGTGCATCGCCGTCTTTTACCATAAATCCCGATTTCATCATTGAGTGAATTTTATCGGCGATAAAATGTGCCTCAATCTCTGCCGATTCAAAACCGTCAAATGCTGATTTTTCTATTAAAGAAATTTCAAAATCACAATCCGAACTTTCGGGATAGCTCGCACCGACGTTGAGCATTTCGTCTTTTGTATAGTCCATTTGCGCAGACTGCTTTGTCATAAGGTGTGAGAAAATGAAGTTTACCGCATCGCAGACCTCTTTTCTGCTTCTGAAATTCTTATCGAGAATTATAGTTGCAGGATAAGCAAGATTTCCCTCGTCAAATTTTTCGTATGAATTTTTGCGGTCAATGAAAATCTGCGGTTTTGCCTGACGGAAACCGTAAATGCTCTGCTTAACGTCGCCTACGACAAAAATATTGTTCTCTTCCCTGCTTACGCATTTGAAAATCAAGTCCTGAACGTCATTTACGTCCTGAAACTCGTCAACTATTACCGCATCATAGCGATTTGAAATTTCATCTGCGGCGGAAGTTTTTTGATAACCGTCATCTGTCGGCTCTGCAAGTAATTTAACGGTGAGAAGCTCAATATCAGAAAAAGAAAGGACATTCTTTTTGCTTTTAAGAGCGTTGAATTCTTTTATGTATTCACGCACAAGGTCAAAGAGAGTACCGACAAGACCATAGAGTTTTTTCATTTCAGAGAGTACTTCTTCCTCACTGCCGCCAAAATAAAGCTGAACCGACTTTATTGCAGATTTTACTTCATCTCTGTTATTTGCTACGGCAACCTTTAACGGATTGTCTTTGTAGCCCTTTGGAGGAGTTAGCCTGCCTGCCGTGAATGAAAAGGCTGATGAACAAATATCATTCCACGAATTTGAGTAGAGCTTTTTCAGAAGATTTTCAAGAAAAACAAGGTCATCTTCAATTTTCGGAGCAAAGGATTTTTGCAGTTTTTCATCATTTTCAAGTATTTCAAGTGAATTTTGCGTGAGATTAATTGCATGGTGAACTGTTGACTTTGTGTATTCAATTATGATTTTGCCCCATATGGACTCGGCAACTGAGCTTTCACTGTAATTTGAAAGCATATTTTCAAGCCACTTTTCGGGGAACGGCTGTGTTGAAAGAAACGTACTGATTTTAAGCACTGTTTCACGAAGATTTACATCTCCGCCCTTGCTTGAAAATGCGTCAAGCAATGCAATAAATTCCTCACTGTCGGAAGAATAAAAGGTGTTGAAAGCATTGTCGAGTGCAGATTTTCTTAAAACGTCGAGTTCGCCCTCGTCGGCAATTCGAAAGTCACGTGATACTCCGAGTGCGTGAAAATACTCACGTACAATTTCAGAGCAAAAGCTGTCGATTGTTGAAATGCTTGCAGTATATAAAAGCTGTTTCTGTTTCAGAAGATTCGGATTGTAGGGGTCGTTTTCAAGAAGCTTATTAATTGCTTTTGAAATACGGTCACGCATTTCTGCGGCGGCGGCTCTTGTAAATGTAACAATCAACATTCTGTCTACATCAATCGGATTTTCACTTCTTGTTACAAGATTTATTACCCTTTCAACAAGTACGGCGGTTTTTCCCGAGCCTGCCGCGGCAGAAACAAGCACGGAGCCTTCCGTTGCATAGATTGCGTTTTTCTGTTGGTCTGTCCACTGTCTGCTCATCAACACTCACCTCCGTTCATTATTTCTTCGTCAATTGAAGAATACACTTCATCATTTGTGACGTCAAATGTGTTTACAGGCTCGCTGATTCTGTATGCGCATACGCTGTCGTAGGGACAGTATTCGCAGGCATCGTGTGCACCTTTTGCAGGAGAAGCCTGTATGTTGCCTTTATAAAGCTCTTTTCCCATTGAGGCAACTGTGTTTTCAAGCTTCTTAAAGATTTTGCCGAACTGCTCAAGATTTGCAATACTGCGCTCTGAAACTGCTGTGTCAAGCTTGATTTTAACGGGGATATACTTTCCCGACTCCGACTTATCCATTCCCTTGATTACTTTTACGTCATCAAGGAGAAGTCCGTTCATTTTGAGCGCCTTGTCAATTTCAGAATTGATTTTGTCGTCTGCAAGTTCCGTATCAGCAGAAACAACAGGGACAGTTGCGGGCATATAGAGTATTCCCGCAGGTGTGATTTCACCGTACTTTTTAGCTCCGTTAAGCTTGATAGAATAGAGATAAAGGAGCATCTGGAGATTGAGTCCGTAGAGAATATCGGATAACTTAAACTTTTTTGTGCCAGTTTTATAGTCGATAATACGCAGATATTTTTCACCGTCTTTTTCCATAACGTCTACACGGTCAACATATCCGCGGACGGCTATGTTATGACCGTCGGGCAGTTTTACTGTGTATGATGGAATGTGCTCACCGATTTTAAGTTCGCAGTCGGCAACATCAAAATCACTTTGTGAAAGCTCTGAAACAATATGCTTTAAAAGAATAAAGACATTATCTGAAAGAACTTTCAGGTTGTAGAGAAATGCTTTTGTTCTGCTTTCTGCTCCGCCGAAATACTGCTCGGTATATTCCGAAAGTACATTACCTATATATTCTTTTAAATCATCATCGGACATTGAAGAATATTCTGACTTACTAAAACTACTGAAAAACTTTTCAAGAATATAGTGCACAAGTGTTCCGTATTCCATTGGATTGATTTCTGCTCTGCGGCGTTCTTTAATATTAAGTCCGTAGTTACAGAAATAAGCAAATCTGCACAAGCTGAACTTTTCAATCTGTGATGCGGAAATATTCAGATTATCTCCAAACAGCATTTCTGCATTTTGAGGATTTTCAATTCTGAACGGTGAATTTTCAATTGAACGGTGAACTGCGTTATACTGTGAAGAATAAGAGTTTTCTGTTGAGAAAAATTCACCCAAGGTTTTAAGCTCAGCGTTATTTTGCGAAAGTGAACGCGCATACTCCTCAAAAGCAGGTCTGAGAGCATACATTGAGTCTTTCTTTCTGTCAAAATCTGCCTTGTCAAGCAGAATTATATTGGGGAAGGTTTTTCTGATTTCTTCAAAAATTACAGATGGATTGTACGGATTGCCGAGTAAGTCGGCAGAAGGATAGGTTACATAAAGCTTTTCCGATGGAGAAGTCATACAGTTGTACGCCATAAATGTTTCAAGGTCGGCAAGGTCTGAAAAGTCCTCGGAAAGCTTTAAGTCATTAAGCGACAGCATTTTAAGCTCAAATGACGAGAAAACTCCTGAACAATGCGGAACGGCAGGAAATTCTCCGTCAACACAACCGATAAGGAATGTTACCTTTTGCTTTGAGATTCTGACACGCTGTGCGGTTGTTATTGTAACGCTGTCTATTGTCTGCGGAATCTGCATCAGCTCAATTGACGAAATCTGAATTGAAAGCAGTTCGTAATATCGCTTTGGTGATACAGGCATACCACCGATTACGGCAACCGTCTTGTCAAAAGCCTGCATTAAAAAGTTCCATACTCTTATCTGCTCTGCTCCGAGTCCTTTTTCAACGCCGTTTTCGAGTGCGTCGTACAAATCGTTGAGTGCGTCCTGAACTTTCAACTCGATAAGGAGTTTATAGAGAAGCTCCGTTATTTCTCTGCCGTTCTTATTTTTAATATTTTCACCGAAATTCAGAAGCGGCTCAACGACTGACTTTCTGACCTTTTCTACCGTTTCAAGATTTTTCTTGTCTTTGTCAGAAAAGGTTGAGGAAAAGCCCCTCGGATTTTGCGTAAATTCAGATTTAAACGCAGAATTATTTATGTTCCAGATATATGTATAGTTTTCAAACAGGCTGATACTCTGAGGAGAATTTATCGTGAGTCCTGTTTTGAGCAGAGAGATTACGTCGTCACGCTCAAAATTATCAAGAACAATTCTGAAAATTGAATTTACCAAACGCACAACAGGTTTTACCTCAATATCGCTGTGTGCGTCCATAAAATAAGGAATTTCATATTTTTCAAAAACTGTATTGATTATTCCTTGGTACGGCTCGGTATCGTGGCAGATTACCGAAATATCGTTGTAAAGATAATTTTCATCAATAATCATATGCTTAATCTGCCTTGCGACAAACTCACATTCCTCATATCTGTCAGAGGCAGAATATAGAATTATATTTTCAGGATTTTTTGAATCAGGTGCGATATTGTTTCTGAAAGCAGATTTTTCAAGGAGCTGAAGTTCTGTGTTTGAGAACTTTTTGTTTTCTGTTAATTTTACAGGAGTTTTAATTTCTATACAGTCACTTTTTGCAATATTTTTAAGCGTTTTACACGTAGCTTGTGAGGTAGCAAAAACCTCTTCCCTGCCGTCGCTTTCGGGATCAAGCGTGAGTGCAACAAAAACAGAATCGCTCTGTGACATTATCAGACGCAACACCTTTAGCTGTTGAGCAGAGAAGCCGCTGAATGAATCGACAAATACAGTATATCCGTAAAAAACATTATTCTCTAAAAGAATATTATACAACCTTGTAAGGTCATCAAGCGGGTCTACATAGCTTTGTGAAAGAATAGCGTCGAACGTATCAAGAATTAATCCAGTTTCGTACAGCTTTGTTTTCAGCGTTTCATTCTCAACATTTTTTGCAACCTCGTAAAGAGTATCAGTTGAGATGCTGTTCTTTTTGCAGTCGGACAAGGTCTGAAGCATTGTTTCGGTAAGCGACTTTGTATTCTTGGTCTTTAAAAGCTTCAGCTTTTCGGTAAGCTGTTCAAGAGTAATATTCATAATAACCGCACGAGTACCGCTGTCGATTACATTCTGCGGCAGATTTGAAGTGTTTTCAAAAACAAATCTGCAAAGACGTGAAAATCCGAAAACCTTGATATTCTTTGAAAGACGTGCACCGAGAAGACTAAGAAACGCCTTTTCTGTTTCAAAAGTACTCATATCGGGAACAAGAATCAATATCTTATCATTTCCGCTTTTTACAAGCTCTGTAATTTTTTCATATATATATGTTGTTTTTCCCGTTCCGCTTTTTCCTAAAATAAACCGAAGCATACTGCACCTCAAAATGAAAATAATAATTTGATTATGATTATAATAGCATATTTGATGGGTAAAAAATGTCTTATCCGAAATAAGAACAGATTTTTTCAAAAATTTCTACAATTTTAAATTTATATTCGTATTTTTCGTTTTTTACTATATCATACTGACTGTCATTAAACGTTTCCTTGGCGGCTTCGTCCTTGCTCTCTTCCGAAGAAATGCAGATTGACGGGTACATTACGCACCACCAGTTATGACCTTCTCCGCTGCCGATTGTGATTCTCAATGCGTCATACATTCCCGAAGGCAGAGTGTAGCTTTCATAATTTCTGGTAGTAAAGTACATTTTCGTAATCTGAGCTTTTACAGGATAATCATAGCCGTTGCCATATACTTCTTTCTGCGCTGTATTGCAGATAGGCTGAAGATTTTCGGAAATAAGATTTTCAGCTTCTTCCTTTGACTGTGCATTTTCAAAAAGCGACTCAGTGTACAAAAGGACTTTATCTCTGACTTTAAGCTTTAATTGCTGGTCATAATCTTCATCGGAGTTTGCAAGAATATGAAGTCTGAAAACTTCGTCGGAGATTTCTTTACACTCTGTTTGGAAAGGAATCATTGAATAAATCACAGTAAGTACAAATGCTATGCAAGCTGATTTGATAAAAAGTTTCATAAAAATAACCTGTCCTCTCTTATTTATAACCGATAAGAGTATGGACAGGTTTTTGGTAAAATATTCCGAAAGAGATTATTTTTCTAAAATAGAATAATTAATCAATTCTGCAACCGTCTTTAATCGGCTTGCAGAGGAATACCTCTTTGTAGTATTGTTTGAGCGTCTCATAGCACTTTTTAGCTCTGCGTGATGATGTAAAAACTGCAAAAACTGCCGAGCCTGAGCCGCTCATTCCTGCTCCCCTTGCCTTGCAGTCAAGCATAATCTTCTTGATTTCATTGACCTCGGGAATAGAAAGTGCAAGCTCAAAATCGTTGAATATTGTTGTTGTGATAAAAAACATATCACGGCTGTAAAGTGCTTTTATCATTTCATCTGTATACGATGCGTGAGGATTTAAAGCGTCAACCTTTTTGTAAGCGTCAGCCGTTGAAACGCTGACAGAATCAGGCTTGCAGATTACAATATCTGAGCAGTTAAATGAAGGGAGTTTTTTAAGATTTGTTCCTATTCCCGTTGCAAGCTTTGTTCCGCCGACAAGGCAGAAAGGTACATCAGCTCCGACTCTTTCGCAGATTTCGTGCATTTCTGCAGGCTTTAATCCTGCACAGAACAGGCGGTTAAGACCGAGCACTACTGCCGCACCGTCACTGCTTCCGCCTGCAAGACCTGCCTGGGTGGGAATTTTCTTATCAATATCAATATGTACGCCCTTTACATTCATTCGGCAGTAATCAAAAAAGCGATAAGCCGCCTTTGCGCATATATTGCTGTCATCACACGGCACACCCTCGTAATTGCAGGAAATTGTAACGCTTTCGCTGTCGTTATCTGTAAGTGTGATTGTGTCGTACAGTGAAACTGTCTGCATTACGGTTGAAATCTCGTGATAACCATCGGGACGTTTTCCGAGGACTTCAAGTGAAAGATTTATTTTTGCAGGAGCAAATACTTTAATTTCCATTGTTTAATTCCTCTAAAAACTCTCTGATACGCTCAAGAGCAATTTTAAGATGCTTGAGTGAATATGAATATGAAACACGCACAAAACCCTCGCCGCATTCTCCGAAAGCTGTTCCGGGGACAACTGCAACGTGCTTGTCCATAATCAGGCGGGTGCAGAATTCTTCAGAAGTAAGTCCCGTGCTTTTGATGCAAGGGAACACGTAAAATGCGCCCAAAGGCTCGAAACAAGAAAGTCCCATTTCATTGAAGCCGTCAACAACAAGCCTTCTTCTCATATCGTACTCGTCACGCATTTTGCACACGTCACGGTCACCGTTTCTGAGTGCTTCAATTGCGGCATACTGCGCTGTTGTCGGCGCAGACATTATTCCGTACTGATGAAGCTTGGTCATCTGTGCGATTATCGGAGTAGGTCCGAGTGCATAACCGAGTCGCCAGCCTGTCATAGCGTAGGATTTTGAAAAGCCGTTGATTACAATTGTACGCTCGTACATATTGTCAAGTGACGCAATTGAAACGTGGCTTTTTCCGCCGTATGTAAGCTCCGAATAAATTTCATCGGACAAGACAAGTAAATCGTGTCTGAGCACAACCTCTGCAATTTCTTCAAGGTCTTCCCTCTCCATAATTGCGCCTGTGGGATTATTCGGGAAAGGAAGCACAAGAAGCTTTGACTTTGGAGTTATTGCCGCCTCAAGGTCTTTTGCCTTTAATCTGAAATTATCTTCATTTTTTGTCTTGATTATTACAGGTGTGCCGCCTGCCATTACTGCAAGAGGTTCGTAGCAGACAAAGGAAGGCTCGGGAATAATAACCTCATCACCCTGCTGAACAAGCGTTCTGAATGCAAGGTCAATTGCTTCACTTCCGCCGACAGTTACAAGAGTCTGCTCTTTTGCATCATAAGGAATACCGAATCTGCGTTCATAGTAGTTTGCTATTTCCTGTCTTAATTCCATAAAGCCTCTGTTCGGAGAATACCACGTTTTTCCCTTTTCAAGGCTTTTTATACCCTCATCACGAATGTGCCAAGGCGTCTGGAAGTCAGGCTCGCCGATACTGAGTGATATTACGTCATCCATTTCGTTTGCAATATCAAAGAATTTTCGTATTCCCGACGGCTTAACGGTTTTTATGTGGTCGTTTAAATATTTATCGTAATCTATCACAGGATTAAGTTCCTCCCGTCGGTGCGGTCGCCAAAGTCAATGAGGTTCATTCCTCTGTCCTTGTAGCGGCGCATAATAAAGTGTGTGCCTGTTGAAAGCACTCCGTCGATTGTGGAAAGCTTTTTTGCAACAAACATAGCAATATCCTGCATTGTTTCGCCTCTTACAATCAGTGCAAAATCATACGCTCCCGCCATAAGATAAACTGATTCTACTTCTTCAAAAGACATACAGCGCTCTGCCATTTCGTCAAAGCCTGTTTCCTTTTTAGGCGTTACCTTTAGTTCAATCAGCGCTTCTACATCGCCGTCGTCAAGCTCGTCACGATTTACAACAGCCTGATAGCCCTTGATGATACCCTTGTTTTCATACTCTTTAATCTGCGCCTTTATGTAATCCTCGGGCTCGCCGAGCATTGTTGCAATTTCACCGGTTGTAAAGCCGGAATTTGTGCTTAGAAGCTGTAACAGTTTATCCATAATTATTCCTCCTGTTATTTGTATTTTATAATTATACCGCCTGTATTGCAAGCTTGTCAACTGTATTAATCAGATTTGTACAGATTGAGGTTGCAACGCAGTAAAGCTCATCAGAATCATCTGTAATGTTAAGTTCTGAATAATCAGTGTGCTTTCTAAGCGTTGCAATTACAGAATTATCAACGTCTATTATGCTGAAATTTCCCTTAGCAATCTCTCCGTTGATATGCCAGTTATTGCCGTAATAATAACCGATTATTCTGTTTGATGAAATAATCATAACAAAGGTGATGTGGTGCTTTCTTGCTTTAAAAGCAAAGGTGTGAGTACCGACAATCGGGATTTTGCGGATTTTCAGCACTGCTTTGTCTGCATTATCTGAAACGATTAATTTTGAAACAGACTTACTCCCCGTAAAAGCCGCATTATACTTTTCGTTTCCGTACTCGTCAAAAACCGTAAAGCAGGATTTATCGGGAGAAGTATTGCGTTTTATAAAAAGTTTCATACAATCACCGCTGTTATTTATGTTGACTAATAAAATTTATTTCAAGCATTTTCAAGGTCGTCAAGCCACGCCTTTACAGACGCATCGCTCGGCATTCTCCAGTCGGAACGTGGCGACAAAGTAACAGAACCGACCTTTGGTCCGTCTGGCAGGCAGGAACGCTTGAACTGCTGACTGAAAAATCTCTTTATGAAAACAGTGAGCCATTTTTTGATTGTTTCTTCGCTGTATTTATCCTTAAAGGAGAGCTTTGCCATATAATATATTTTACTCGGAGCATAACCAAAACGTACCAAGTAATAGAGGAAAAAGTCGTGAAGCTCATAGGGGCCGACAACGTCCTCGGTTTTCTGCGCAATCTCGCCGTTTTTATCGGGCGGTAAAAGTTCGGGACTAACGGGAGTGTCGAGAACGTCAAGCAGAACATTCTTTAGTATTCCGTCTGATTTCTGTGCTTCGTAAGCAGTAAGATAACGCACAAGAGTTTTGGGGATTGACGCATTAACTGCATACATACTCATATGGTCGCCGTTGTAGGTTGCCCAGCCGAGAGCAAGCTCGGAAAGGTCGCCTGTTCCGATTACAAGTCCGTTGTACTTGTTTGACAAATCCATAAGAATCTGTGTGCGCTCACGAGCTTGTGAGTTTTCATATGTTATATTTGTAATACTTTCATCGTGTCCAATGTCGGAAAAATGCTGACGAACTGCAAGAGTGATATTGATTTCTTCAAAGGAAACGCCGTATGCCTCGGCGAGCATTTCTGCGTTTGATTTTGTACGCTTTGTTGTACCGAAACACGGCATAGTAACTGTATGAATGTTTTTTCTGTCAAGCGAAAGCATATCGAAAGCGTGTACGCATACAATAAGCGCAAGTGTGCTGTCAAGACCGCCTGACAAGCCCATAACTACGTTCTGAATACCTGTGTGCGCAAGACGTGTTGCAAGACCGGTTGCCTGAATTGTAAGAATCTCCTCACAACGGTTTTCAAGGTCGCTCTTGTCAGACGGTACGAAAGGAGTACAAGGAAAAGTTCTTGAGAGTTTTGTATCACGCTTTTTAATATCAAAATCTTTGCAAATATAATAGAATGAATCTCTATCGGGAATATAGCCTATATAAGTGTTTGTTTTTCTGCGTTCGCTCATAAGACGTTCAACGTCAATATCGGCATAGGTAATTCCGTTGTTAAAGCGACAGCTTTCGGATACGATTGTTCCGTTTTCAGCAATTATATTCTGTGCCGAAAAAACCATATCTGTTGTGCTTTCGCCAAAGCCTGCATCGCAATATACATAAGCACAACAGAGCTTTGCACTCTGCATTTTTACAAGGTCACGGCGATACTGTGCCTTGCCGATTAAGTAATCCGAACAGGAAAGATTACAGATTATTGCCGCTCCGCTCTGTGCAAGTCTTATTGACGGCGACTCGGCTACCCACAAATCCTCGCAGATTTCAACACCGAATGAAAAATCGTCCATATCAATGCAAGTAAAATACTGCGTAGCGGAAATTTCAACCCGTTCTTCGCCTGCGTACGCAATTCTCGTATTAACATTTTTGCCGCTTGTAAAGTGTCTTACCTCATAAAACTCGCTGTAATTCGGGATATTTACCTTTGGAACTGCGCCGAGGATTTCGCCCTTGCAGATAACTACTCCGCAATTATAGAGTGACTGCTCAGCTGCTATTGGTACTCCGATTACAAAAACTATGTCGAGGTCTTTTGTTTCGTTTTTTATCTTCAAAACGGCTTTTTCTGACGCCTTAAGTAATGTGCTTTGTAGAAACAAGTCAGAACAGGTGTAGCCTGTTACGCAAAGTTCCGGAAATACCAATAGAGAGGCGCCGTTCTGACGTGCTTCTTTAATGCAGGCAATTATCTGATTTGCGTTATATTCGCAGTCTGCCACTCTGATTTTCGGCGTTGCCGCCGCTGTTTTTACAAAACCGTATTTCAAATTTATCATTCCTTATACAAAAATATCCATAGATATTTACACTTCTATGGATATTATACCTTATTTTTCAATATTATACAAGCACTAAAGAAGTGTTCTTGTAAGACGTTTTCTGTGGAAAAGATACTGCGTTTCAAGCATCGGTTCGAATTTTGCAATATAACAGCCCATATATCCCATCATCAGCCAGAACCACATAACCATAAAGGATATGTCATACAGCAGTGCTTTCTCAAACATAGCATAAATCAGATAAGCTAACAGGAAAGCAAACAGACAGGGATACACGTCGTTTCGGAAGGTCTTTTTCTGCAAAAACAAATGCTGTGCAGAATGCTTTGCAAAGCGGAATCCGAAAATTCCGAACAGCAGAAATCCGATTACTCCCGTTGAAACGAGAATTGTTAGAAATCCGTTGTGAAAATCGCTTTTGTGATAAGAATAGTTGAGGACTCCATCTGAATATTCCTCACTGTAAAAAACTATATTTCCGTTTGAAATGCCTATAATAGGCGATATTTTAAACAGATTAATAGATTCTTTCCAGAGTTTAAAACGTCCGCTGTCGATATTTTTGTTTTCGTGACCAAAGGTGACGTCTTTCTTCTCCTGCGAAGAATTATTTTGCGTCGAAGATATTCCTGAGGTTATGTCTTCTTCACCCATAATTACGCTGATAATTGAATTTGTTTTTGAGAAAACAACGGAAAATCCTGTCTGACAAATTGTTCGTAACATCAGCGCCGAAGAAACCAGAAACGCACCGACAACCACAAGCGCAATTATTTTGAATATTATTTTTGATGCAGACAAACCTGTTTTATCTGCAAAAAATATGTAGATTATATATACTATTGCATACGCAAGTGCAAGAACAAGTGATGCATTTGAATCGCAAAGAATAAGCGAAAAAACATTTGTCGCCATACAGGTAAAAATCCAGATTTTACTTACTCTCGGCTGATTTACGGATTTCATAAGCTTTTCTTTATAGAGCATATGACAGCATACCATTGATACCACCGAAATAAAGCCGAGCAGATTTGGATTGACATAAACGCCCGTAAAGCGATTTTCATAGATTGTAAATTTAATCCAGTACCACTCAAATGTGATACCGAACATAAGACAGAAAATTCCGATTATACTCGCAACGGTTGTAACATAGACTATGAATCTCGCAATTGAATACAGCTCACTTCTGAAATCAAAATCAGGCTCGGTATGCATTCCGTAAAATACAAAAAAGCATACAAGGACGTGGAGTAGCATTACAATGCTGTAGAGAATTGTCACAGAAAAATTAATAATAATTGACAAAAGCGAAAAAATCAGAAACGCACCTATCCAAAGTCCGAACCGGAGCTTGAAAAAAGTATTGTTTACACGCTGATTGTAAATTACAAGACCTACTCCCCAAACAAAAAGGAAAACAAGCAGAACATATGCAGGAATCTGGAGAAATGCTATGTTACAGAAGAATAAATCAGCTATGTAGAGCTTTCTGAAAAGCGAAGAGTCCTTTAACTTTTCTTTTACGGCTATCATTTTTATACCTCTTATCAGCAGAAAACTTCTTTGACGGTTTTTAACATAAGCTTTAAATCAGAACGAAATCCGAAATTCTCGGTATACTGTAAATTATATTTCATTTTTTCGGGAAGTATTTTTTTAATATATACCCTGTCAACGTCCTGCTCTGAGCTTAAAAGCTTTTCCTCGTCCTTATACATAATAGATGCAAGAGAGGTTATACCCGCAGGAATAAGGAGTGTTGCAAGGTATTCAGGTTTATATTGCTCAACATACTTTGGCACTTCGGGACGTGTTCCTACAACGGACATACTGCCCGAAAGCACATTGAAAATCTGCGGAAGCTCATCAAGGCGGTATTTTCTTAAAAATCTGCCGACCTTTGTCACCCTTGAATCGCTGTCGGTAGTAACAAGCGAGCCTATTTTGTCGGCATTTTCAACCATTGTGCGGAATTTCAGTATTTTGAAATGTCTGCCGTAAGTTGTAACACGCACCTGTCTATAGAAAACAGGACCTTTTGAAGTTGCCTTGACTGCAACAGCTATAATCATTATAGGAATAATAAGTATAACAAGCAGTATTACCGAAAAAATCAAATCCGTAATACGCTTTAGTACAAGACTGCCCGTTTTTTTACTTAAAATATCATAGTAGCGTTTTACTTCCTCGCACTGAAACTGATTTGGAAGCTTATCAAATGATTTCATGCCATATCTCCTCTGAATAAGCATAAATACTGCATTTTACTATGATATTATATATCTTTTTAAATTCTAATTCAATTATTATTTCAAAATCTTAATAATTTACGGCATAACGTAAAAACCGACGGTATGCAGCCGTCGGTTTTTAGGTAATTTTATGGAGTAATCAAGCACATAGAAAGGAAGTTGTCAGTTAATTAATATAAGATAATCTTTATCTTGTCTATACTATACCAC
>DXYG01000025.1 GCA_019415925.1 Clostridiales bacterium | reverse complement strand
ATTCTATATAATTCAGAAATAAATATAATAAGAATTTTAAATATATATTGAATGAGAAAAACGGAGCAAAATAAATGAAAAAAAATAAAGTCTTCCGAACAATAAATTTAATAAAAAATATAATCTGCTGGACACTTATCGTTGTTCTTGTGTTTACATTGGTTTTGTTTTTCATGTCCAGAATCAACGGAAGTACACCCTCTGTTTTCGGATATTCAATATTCAGAGTATCAAGCGGAAGTATGGAGCCTGAGCTTATGGTCGGCGATATTATTCTGGACAAAACTGTTGAAAATCCAGAGGATTTAAAAGTCGGAGATGTCATAACCTTTAAAAGTAAAGACTACGGCGACATGCTTGTAACTCACAAGGTTATAAAAGCACCTTATGAAGAAAACGAAAAGTTAATGCTGCAGACTAAAGGAATTGCAAATGATTTGGCTGATAAACCTATAAGCGTTGACAATGTGAAGGGCATAATGATATGCAAGGTGGATTACCTTGATACTGTTTATAACATTTTCCTGTCACCTTGGGGATTGCTGATATTAATTGCGCTGATTATTATTATATTTTTTGATGAAATAATCACAATAGTAAAAATCCTGACGAATAATGACAAATCAGTCAAAGACGCAGATGATATTAATGAAATTATCGACAGGCTTCAAGCCGAGAAATTGAAAGTTCAAGCTGAAAAGCTGAAAGAGCAGGCAGAACAGGCTGAAAAAGAATCGAAATCAGATAGCGAGGACAGCATTGGAAAAGGCGAATGAAAAAACCGTTTATGAAAGGATATATGACGCAGTTTTGCAGATACCTTACGGAAAGGTGGCAACCTACGGTCAGGTTGCCGCAATGGCAGGAAACAGGTATTACGCCAGAGCCGTCGGAAATGCACTTCATAGAAATCCTGCACCCGATGTAATTCCCTGCTACCGTGTAGTAAATTCCAAAGGAAAATTAGCGTCAGGCTTTGCGTTTGGCGGTGAGGACAGGCAGAAACAACTCCTTGAAGCTGAGGGGATAGAAGTTACAGACGGAAAAGTCGATTTAAAAAAGTACGGTTTTAATCCGTTTGCATAAAAGAATTGCAGACTGTTTTTTATAAGCCGAAATATTAGTTTGATTTGTAAGCTAAACTATAATTTAGCGGTGAGTTGACTCGCAAAAAAATTAAACATTTCGGTCAAGCCTTTTTAAAGGCTTGCGGGTGTGGGCAGAGCCCACAAAAAGATTGCATTGCAAAATGCAGGAGGGTAGGCAAAACAGTCCGGTGGACTGTTTTGCTGTAGGGAACCCACTAAAGGGGTTCCCTTTGGCGAACTGCGTTCGCCATATTTCATAAATTGCGTTGCAATTTATGAAACGGGACGTCAGGGATGCCGTCCCCTACGGAAAAGTTTGTTTGTAACGATAATGTTGATATAATAGGTTACGTTTGATAATCACTACGGACACGGCGCGCCGTGTCCCTACGACCGTAAGCAAAAAGTTTGTGTAAAATCGTAGCGAGCGACGCCCTCGTCGCTCACAAAAAACGTTACCTATACAGCAACACAAATTCAAAAAATAAACCTTTCCAAACAACACGCACTATTATAAATTTGGAGCGAAGCGACCATTAACTCCACTCTCAACTCTAATCTAAATTATCATTTATCAAATATCAGTTATGACCATTTTTTGAAAAATGCATATACGGCTGATAACGTCCGACTGAATACAAATTAATGAATTTTTAAAAAATATGAATTGCAAAATCAATTCAAAATTCGAGTTTTATTTGCAAAATACGACCTAAAAATGAATAATTTAATTAATATTAGTGCTAAATTGTATAAATCTTTTCAAAAAAGATGTGACACTTCTGCAAGTATTGTATCTTTTATTTTGTGTAAAAATATGTTATAATAGTAAAAACATAATAGGGAGTGATATTATGATGCAAAATAACGGGGACTATTCAGCAATTACACCGGAGATAGAGGTTCTCGCAAAGAAGATGACGGATAACTCCATTATTGACCCTTCTCTTTACAGCAAATATAATGTCAAAAGAGGACTGCGTGACCTTGATGGTAAGGGCGTCCTTACGGGACTTACAGATATTTCAACAATTAATCAGAACAAATTGGTTGACGGAAAACTTGTTCCCTGCGACGGTGAGCTTTTTTATCGTGGATACAACGTAAACGATATTATCAAGGGAATCACCGATGATAACCGCTTCGGTTTTGAGGAAGTAGTATACCTCCTTTTGTTCGGTGAAATGCCTAATCCGCAGGAGCTTCACGACTTTAAGGAACTGCTGGTGCAGTACAGAACTCTGCCGCAGAACTTTGTGCGTGACGTAATATTGAAAGCTCCGAGCGAGGATATGATGAACTCAATTGCACGAAGCGTTTTAACGCTTTTCTGCTATGATACAAATCCGAACGATACCTCAATCAACAATGTTTTAAGGCAGTGCGTTCAGCTTATTTCCGTATTTCCGCTTTTGTCGGTTTACGGCTACCACGCATACAACCACTATCTGCGTGACAAGAGCCTGTACATTCACCGTGCAGACCCGTCAATGTCTACGGCAGAGGTTATTCTGTCGCTTCTCCGTCCCGACAGAAAGTATACTCCGCTTGAGGCAAAGGTGCTTGATATGGCACTTATTCTGCATATGGAGCACGGCGGCGGTAACAACTCGACCTTTACAACCCACGTTGTAACCTCGTCGGGTACTGACACATATTCAGCAATGGCGGCGGCTCTTGCATCACTTAAAGGACCGAAGCACGGCGGTGCAAACGTTAAGGTTTTCTATATGTTTGAGGATTTGAAAAAGCACGTCAGAGATTGGAATGATGACGAGGCTATTTCGGCTTATCTTGAAAAGCTCCTCGACAGGCAGGCATTTGACTGCAAGGGACTTATCTACGGTATGGGACACGCTGTTTACACAATTTCCGACCCACGTCAGGTAATTCTTAAGGGTTCTGTTAAGAAGCTTGCAGAGGCAGAGGGCTACGACGATGAGTTCAAACTTTATGAAAAGGTTGAGCGTCTTGCACCCGAAGTTATTGCAAAGAAAAGGAAAATCTATAAGGGTGTTGCGGCAAACGTTGACTTTTACAGCGGTCTGCTTTACAGTATGCTCAAAATTCCTTGTGAGCTTTATACTCCGCTGTTTGCAACTGCACGTATCGCAGGCTGGAGCGCACACAGACTTGAAGAACTTGTAAACCCCGGCAAGATTATCCGTCCTGCGTATATGAGCATTTCCAAAGAGAAAAAATATGTTCCGCTTGAGGACAGATAATTCAAATTTATTTTTTGATGTAATAAACACCCCTCGGATACTGTTCCGAGGGGTGTTTTCTTGTGTGTTTAAAGGATTATGCAAGCTCGAAATACAAGCCTTCACCGCCTGATAATTCTTTGGGAGCTGTGTGCCAGATTTCACCGCACTTATAATCCTGCATATTTACATCCTCAATACTGTAATCATATTTGTAAACCTTAGCGCCTTCGTAGCCGTAGTAATGATCCCAAGGGTGACACACAACTTTGCCTGCAATCAGGAAGGTATTGTTAACATACCAGTCTGTGAATCGGAAGCCTACGACTCCTCTGAGATACTGTGAAATTGAACGGTCGCTGAAATTCTTTTGAATGTGTTCGATGATTAATTTTACTTTATCATAGCTCAATGCCTTTACATACTCGTTGATTTCAACACGCTTGATGTCGCCTCGTGAGTTCTCGCCAAGTTCACTCATAGATTTTATATATCTGTAGTCGCAGTGATGACCGATACGGCACCAGTAGTCAAATAAATCGGCGGAAATATCGTTATTGTTTTTGCAGTTATGCTTTACAACGCCGAGGTCTTTTTTAAGCTTTATTGCTTTTGAAGCGTCGTCGCTCTTGCCTACATATGTTGTAGTTTCTTCTTCGGTAAGTTCCTGATAATTATTGTATGATTTGAGAACACTTTCCATATCGCCTTTAAGCTGATTCATTGCAGCTGTTATTGCACTTTTATTAAGATTCATATTTTTGATTGTTTGCTGAGTATCTTCGTCAAGTGCTGAAAATTCCTCGTTAGTCATTGACGCAAGCTTAATCTTTGCGTCAAGCGAGAGCAGAGCCGTGAATGCTGAGGCCGAAAAGATTTCCATACTGCAATTTACATAGTTTTCTGCTCTGTAAGCGGCTTCACCGCCGAACATTGACTCATTCTTCATCTTGTTGTAATATGCAGTGAAAACACTTTTGTTGTATCCGAACGGACCGTTGATGTAGTTTTCCAAATCACTTATTCTATGTGCATAGTTTGAAGTGCTTGTGAAGTCGTTATTTACAAGACCTGCAAGAGTGATATTCTTTTTAACTTCGTTCGTTTCGTCTTTGATAACGTCAATTAATTCCAAAGCATATTTCTTGCTGGTTAAAACCTCGTTAACAAGCCTGTTGTATTCAACCAGCGAGCTCTGGTCGTAAATATCTTTTATAATCTTCTGAGTGCTGCTGTCAATCTGCCTCTGAATGTCGTCAAGCTTTTTGTTGATTTCTGTAAGGTTTACTTCGTGAACTCCGCAGATATCTTTGAGCATTGTAGAAATCGGACCTGCGAGGAATGAAAGTCCGGGAACTGTCGATGCCATTCCCTTGCCCCAGTTATTAAGGATTGCACGGATTGAGCCGGTGAAATAGGTGTTTGAGTTGAACTGAGATTCGTTAAGCGAAATTGAATTTGTTGTTGCGGCGTTAGTCTTTACAAGGCTGAGCGTTGCAACCGAGCCGATACAGGTCAGTGCAAGAAATCCCGCAATAATTCTTCTTTTGATGTTGTCTGTGAATTTGATTGATGATGTTTTCATAATTTTTCTTCCTTTCGGTGATTTTTGATTTGTTGGCTTTATTATAAAACAGACATAGGGACAAAACCCTGACAAAAATAAAAGATTTTGAAAAAATTTTTAAAATTTTTTGAGTACCTGTTTTTTAGTTATCTAAACCATAATTTGTCGAGTGCCTCGACGGGCAAAATTAATGATTGTAGCGGCGAACTGTGTTCGCCATAGGGAACCCCTTTAGTGGGTTCCCTACAGCAAAACAGTCCACCGGACTGTTTTGCCTACCCTCCTGCATTTTGCAATGCAATCTTTTTGTGGGCTCTGCCCACACCCGCAAGCCTTTAAAAAAGGCTTGACCGAAATTTTTAATTTTTTTACGAGTCAACTCACCGCTAAATTATAGTTTAGCTCTATATAACTAATCTGAAAAAATATCTACTCTAAATATTTACATAATCCCCCAAGTGTATATTGATTTTAAAATTGAATAGTGGTAAAATTAATCAAAGTGTTTATTTTTGCATAAAGGAATTAAAAAAGCAAATAAAGAGATTATAATTAATTGATATGTGTAATTAATACCACTATACTTTCGGGCGATTTTTCTGCTTTTCAGCCGAAAAATGCGCTTGTTTCGGAGGCGGCATTTTGAAATTAGGACTTGATATTGGTTCGACCACAATAAAATGCGTTGTGCTCGATGACGAAAACAAATTAATATACAGCACATATGAGCGACACTATTCTCAGATTACCGAGAAAATTGCCGAAATTCTCGATACTGTTCGTTCAAAGGTTGACGGAGTCGAAAATGCAAGCGTTGCCATGTCAGGCTCGGCAGGTATGGGCGTTGCTCAGGACTGCGGAATTGACTTTGTTCAGGAGGTTTACGCCACCAGAGTTGCCGCCAATACTTTTTTACCCGGAACGGACGTTGTTATTGAGCTTGGCGGCGAGGACGCAAAAATTCTTTTCCTCACAAACGGTCTTGAGGTTAGAATGAACGGTACCTGCGCCGGCGGTACGGGTGCGTTTATCGACCAGATGGCTACCTTGCTCAACGTGCCCCTTGAAGAATTAGACGAGCTTGCAAAGCAGTACGAAAAGACATATACAATCGCATCACGCTGCGGTGTGTTTGCTAAAACAGATATTCAGCCCCTGCTCAATCAGGGCGCACGAAAGAGCGACATTGCCGAAAGTATCTTCAATGCCGTTGTCAGCCAGACTGTGGCAGGTCTTGCTCAGGGACGTGAAATTGAAGGTCAGGTTGTCTATCTCGGCGGACCGCTTACATTTATGAGCGAGCTTAGAAATTGCTTTGACCGCACGCTCGGCACAAAGGGTATCTGCCCTGAAAATTCGCTTTATTACGTTGCCTGCGGTGCGGCACTCTGTGCCGACAAGCCGATTGATTTTGATAAGGTTATAGAAGAAGTTAAAAATTACAGAGGCTCGGGCAACTTTGCGTTTAATCCTCCGCTTTTCGAGAGCGAGGAGGACTACAAGGCTTTCTGCGAAAGACACGCAAAGGCTGACGTAAAGCAGAAGGAGCTTAAGGGCTACAAGGGCAAGGCTTACATAGGAATGGACGCAGGCTCAACAACCGTAAAGGGCGTTGTGCTTAACGAGGACGGCGAGCTGCTCTATTCAAAATATCTTCCCTCAAAAGGAAATCCCGTTGAGATTATCAAGGAATTTCTTGAGGAAATCTACGCAATCAACCCCGAAATCAACGTTGCCTCGTCTGCCGTTACAGGCTACGGCGAGGATATTATAAAGAATGCTTTTGACGTAGACTACGGAATTGTTGAAACAATCGCCCATTTTACGGCGGCTAAATATTTTATGCCCGACGTTGAGTTTATTATCGACATAGGCGGGCAGGATATTAAGTGTTTCAAGATTCATAACGGCGCAATTGACAACATATTCCTTAATGAGGCTTGCTCGTCAGGCTGCGGAAGTTTTTTGCAGACGTTTGCAAATGCTCTTGGCTATGATATTGAGGAGTTTGCAAAGCTCGGACTTTTCGCAAAACGTCCCGTTGACCTCGGCTCACGCTGTACGGTGTTTATGAATTCAAGCGTTAAGCAGGCTCAGAAGGACGGCGCAACAATTGAGGACATTTCGGCAGGACTTTCATTGAGCGTTGTAAAAAATGCACTTTATAAGGTTATACGTGCGTCAAGTCCCGACGAGTTGGGTAAGAGAATTGTTGTTCAGGGCGGCACGTTCCTCAACGACGCAGTTCTTCGTGCGTTTGAAATGGAAATGGGCGTTGAGGTTGTACGTCCGAATATCGCAGGACTTATGGGTGCATACGGTGCGGCGCTGTATGCAAAGAAAAAGTCAAAGGGCAAAGCCGACAGCAAGCTTGCCGACAGCAACGCTCTTAAGAATTTTGTTCACGATATAAAGGTCGCTAACTGCGGACTCTGCAACAACAACTGCCGTCTTACAATCAATTCGTTCGGCGGCGGAAGAAAATTTATTGCAGGCAACAGGTGCGAACGTCCGATTACAAAGCGTGCGCCGTCAAACGACCTTAATATGTATGCATATAAATTACAGCTCCTCGATTCCTACAAGCCTGTTGAGGGTTTGAGGGGAAAGCTCGGAATCCCAATGGGACTTAATATGTTTGAGCTTTATCCGTTCTGGTACAGGTTCTTTACCGAGTTGAAATTCGAGGTGTTCAAGTCGCCGTATTCGAGCAGAACGCTCTACCAGAGAGGTCAGCAGACAATCCCGAGCGACACCGTCTGTTTCCCTGCAAAGCTTATGCACGGTCACGTTCAGACTCTTATTGACGAGGGTGCGGAAACTATATTCTACCCCTGTCTTTCATATAATTTTGACGAGCACCTCGGTGACAATCACTACAATTGTCCCGTCGTTGCGTACTATCCCGAGGTTATCAAGAATAATATGAAAGACATCAGCAAGGTGCATTTCATAAACGAGTACTTCGGTATTCACCGTCCAAAGGATTTTCCGCAGAAGGCTTACGAAAGGCTTTCTCAGCACTTCCCCGACCTCACGCTCAATGAGGTGAGGATTGCCGCAAAGAAAGCGTACGAGGAGCAGGAGAATTACAGGAATAAGGTAATTGAAAAGGGCAACGAGATTATTGCGACTGCCGAAAAAGAGGGCAAAAAGATTTTTGTTCTTGCTGGCAGACCTTACCACATTGACCCTGAAATCAATCACGGAATAGATAAACTTATTTCCGGATTTGACGTTGCAATTGTCAGCGAGGACGTTGTATCACCGAGAGTTGAGAAGTTCACAACTCACGTTCTTAATCAGTGGACTTATCACTCAAGACTCTACGCAGCGGCAAAATACGTTACAACACGCAAGGATATGGAGCTTGTACAGCTTGTTTCATTCGGCTGCGGAGTTGACGCAATCACGACTGACGAGGTAAGAGAAATTCTTGAAAGCAATAACAAGATTTACACACAGATTAAAATAGATGAAATCACAAACCTCGGGGCGGTGAAAATCCGTATCCGCAGTCTGCTTGCGGCGATTGAAAATGACTGATTTATAATGCGTAATGCGTAATTCGGAATTATGATTTTAACATTGTTGCTGTAACTAATAATGTAGGGAACGGTCTTGACCGTTCCGCAGAATTACAACAAATTTTGTTGTTTTTATGTAACACAAAGGATAGGAGAATTAAATTATGGCTGAATTAAAATATGACAAAAAAACAGGCCGAGTGCTTTTTACAAAGCAGATGAAAAAAGAATATACAATTCTTATGCCGAATATGGCTCCTATTCACTTCAAAATTCTTCAGAATGTTTTTACTCACTACGGCTACAAATCCGACCTTTTAAATACAACAGGTCCCGAAATTGCACAGACAGGACTTAAGTATGTGCATAACGATACCTGCTATCCTGCCTTGCTTGTTATCGGACAGTTCATCAACGCTCTGCAAAGCGGAAAATACGACGTTCACAAGGTCGCTCTTATGATTACTCAGACGGGCGGCGGCTGTCGTGCGTCAAACTACATCTTTCTTCTCAGAAAGGCACTTAAGAAAGCAGGCTTTGAGTTCGTGCCCGTAATCTCGCTTTCGTTCGGTATGGAGCACAACAGCGGATTTTCGCTTTCAATTCCGCTTATCCGCAGATTTGTGGGCGGTCTTGTTTACGGCGACCAGCTTATGCTTTTGTCAAATCAGACAAAGCCTTATGAAGTCAACAAGGGCGAGAGTATGGCGCTTGTTGAGGAGTGGAGCAACAAGATTTCTCATATGCTAATAGAGGGCAGAGGCTACACGCTTGAAGAGCTTGACGAGAATTTACAGAAAATCACAAAGTCTTTCTCAAAAATCAAGCTTAACAAGGTTCCTAAGGTCAAGGTCGGAATCGTCGGCGAGATTTACGTAAAATATTCAAAAATGGCAAATAACGGTCTTGAGGACTTCTTAGCCGAGCAGGACTGCGAGGTATGCGTTCCCGGACTTATGGGCTTTGCGGCGTTCAAGGTTGATAACAGAATTGAAGATATAAAAATGTTCGGTGGAAATTCTATAAAGCTAAAGGTTTGTCAGATGCTTCTTAACTATGTCAAAAAGGTTGAAAGACTGATGATTGAGGCGGCTAAAAAGTACGACTTTGAGCCTCCGCACGAATATGCCCACACAAAGGAGCTTGTAAAGGGCGTAATCGGCTACGGCAGTAAGATGGGCGAGGGCTGGCTTCTGACAGCCGAAATGCTCGAGCTTGCCGAAACAGGCTATGAAAATATTGTCTGCACTCAGCCGTTCGGCTGTCTGCCTAACCACATCAACGGCAAGGGCGCAATCAGAAAAATTAAGGAAATCAAGCCGAATGCTAACATCGTTACAATCGACTACGACCCCGGTGCACCTAAGGTAAATCAGGAGAACAGAATCAAGCTTATGCTGGCAGTCGGCAAGGAACAGCTTGAAAAGCAAATTGAAAATGAAAAATTGAAAAGTGAAAATTAATATATTCAGGACACGGTGCGCCGTGTCCGTAACTTTTATGGGTGAAACGGTATGAGTAAAAAAACTAAAAAGGATAAATCCGAACTGAAAATTTTTAAAATTCTCAACGTTCGTGAAATGCGTGAGCACAAGGTCAAAGCGGCTGTTTATATAGTTATCAGAACAATTCTTATCGCTCTGATTGTGTTCAGCGTAATTAACGGAAACTGGGAAAACGTTATGACCTGCACTCTGTCATTTTTGCTGCTGATGATTCCGTCGTTTATCGAAAATAAATTGCAGATTGACCTTCCGAATGTTATGGAGGTCATTATGATAAGCTTTGTTTTTGCGGCTAACGTAATGGGTGAGCTTGGCGCATTCTATGAAAAAATCCCGATATGGGATACGATGCTCCATACCCTCAACGGCTTTATCTGTGCAGGCGTCGGATTTGGTCTGATTGATATTCTCAACCGAAACGACAGGATTAAAATGAACCTTTCGCCGCTGTTTGTGTGCCTGTTTTCGTTCTGCTTCTCAATGACGGTCGGTACGGTGTGGGAATTTTTTGAATTCGGAATGGATATGTTCTTCGGCAAGGATATGCAGAAGGACACCGTTGTCAATTATATCAATTCCTACCTTTTGTCGGGCAGTGAAAACAAGATGATTTCGATAAAGGAAATAGGCGACACCGCAGTAAACGGTCAGAGCCTCGGAATTGACGGCTACCTTGACATCGGCTTGATTGATACAATGAAGGATTTGCTTGTAAACTTTGTCGGCGCAGTTGTGTTTAACTTTGCAGGATTTTTCTACCTCAAGGGCAGGGGAAAGCGCACAAAATTCGTAGAGAATTTTATCCCGTCAAGGAAATAAGGCGAGTGAAAAAAGTCGGATATTAAGGTGAAAACGGTTGCCCGAATTATAGATTGATATGTAGGTAGTGTTTCGGGACGTCTGGGAAGCCGTCCCCTACTACCGTGTTAATTCTAAAAATACGCACATCAAATAAACAATTGTAGGGAACGACCCCTGTGTCGTTCCTAATATAAGTTAGATGAATATCAGTTAGGAACGACACAGGGGTCGTTCCCTACGAAAACAGATGGCAGCATTATATTTTTGCAAACGCAAACTTTTAGTTTTAACAAGATACTACGGCTATAGAGGAAATGTTTGTATTATAGTCGTAGGGACACGGCGTGCCGTGTCCGTGTTTACTATCAAACACAACCGAATATATCAATTATTATAGTGACAAACGAACTTTTCCGCAGTAAACATCAAAATTAAGACATACAAGCGAAAGGAGCAAAAATAATGAAATGCTTTGAATGTAACGGAAATTATATTGAAAGTACAAGAACACACGTAGTTGATTTTAAATCGTTTTTAATTATTATCAGAAATGTTCCTTGTTTTGAGTGTGAACAATGCGGTGAAACGGTTTATACAGATAAGGTTGCCCAACGTCTTGATGAAATTGTTAAGGGACTTAAAAGCTTTATGGGTGAAATCGCAGTTGTTGAATACACAGATAACAAGGCGGCATAATATTGTCAATGTGAAGAATTTTGAGAAACAAGTCGAGAAATCGGCTTGTTTTTTCTTTTTTTCTTTTTGTCGGATAAAATAGCAAAAAACGCTTGAAAAATGTAGCGTAAAGCCGTATAATGTAGGTGTATGAGTGTATATTTGGGCTCAACAATATATTGAAAGGAGAAGTACATATGATTTATTCAAAAGAAGTAGAAAATATGTGCACAGTTGCAAAAGGACCGCATCACGGTCCCGCACCTATCCCCGAAGAGGGCAAGTGGGTAAAATCTTACGAGATTAAAGACATTTCAGGTCTTTCACACGGAATCGGCTGGTGTGCTCCCCAGCAGGGCGCATGCAAGCTCACACTTAACGTAAAAGACGGTATCGTACAGGAGGCTCTTGTTGAAACAATCGGCTGCTCCGGTATGACTCACTCTGCAGCTATGGCTGCCGAGATTCTCCCCAACAAGACTCTTCTTGAGTGCCTTAACACAGACCTCGTTTGTGACGCTATCAACACTGCTATGAGAAACATCTTTGAGCAGCTCGTTTACGGCAGAAGCCAGACAGCTTTCTCCGAGGGCGGTCTTCCCATCGGCGCAGGTATGGAGGACCTCGGTAAGGGCCTTCGCAGCCAGGTTGGTACAATGTACAGCACAAACGCTAAGGGCGTTCGTTATATGGAAATGGCTGAGGGCTACGTTCTCAAGACTGCTCTTGACGAGAATAACGAAGTTATCGGCTATCAGTTTGTAAAGCTCGGCAAAATGCTCGAGGACATTCGTCACGGTGTTGAGCCAAACGAAGCTTTCAAGAACAACATCGGTCAGTACGGTCGTTTTGATAATGCGGCTAAGTACATTGACCCGAGAGAAGAATAATTCGGTAAGGAGGACACAACAATGGCAGTAACATTTGAAAGTATGGACAGAAGAATGCCTAAAATTGAGAAGTGCCTTGCCGAGTACGGTATTGCAAATCTTGAAGAGGCAAGACAGATTTGTAACGATTTGGGCTTTGACCCTTATCAGATTGTTAAAGACGTTCAGCCTATCGCTTTTGAAAACGCAGGCTGGGCTTACACTCTCGGCTGTGCAGTAGCAGTCAAGAAGGGTGTTAAAACAGCAGCAGAGGCAGCAGAGGCTATCGGTATCGGTCTTGAAGCATTCTGTATCCCCGGCTCTGTTGCAGAGCAGAGAAACGTAGGCAGAGGTCACGGTAACCTCGGCGCAATGCTTTTAAGAGATGAAACAAAGTGCTTTGCATTCCTCGCAGGTCACGAGAGCTTTGCAGCAGCAGAGGGCGCTATCGGTATCGCTCGTAACGCTAACAAGGCAAGAAAAGAGCCGTTAAGAGTTATCCTCAACGGTCTTGGCAAGGACGCTGCTTACATTATTTCAAGAATCAACGGCTTTACATATGTAAAGACAGAGTTTGACTACTTTACATCTGAGCTTAAGATTGTTGAAGAGAGAGCATTCTCAGACGGTGAAAGAGCCGCAGTTCGCTGCTACGGCGCAGACGACGTTCGTGAGGGCGTTGCAATTATGCAGCACGAAAACGTTGGCGTTTCAATCACAGGTAACTCAACCAACCCCACACGTTTCCAGCACCTCGTTGCAGGCACATACAAGAAGTGGGCTAACGAAAACGGCGTAGGCTACTTCTCAGTTGCATCAGGCGGCGGCACAGGTCGTACACTCCACCCCGATAATATGGGTGCAGGTCCTGCTTCCTACGGTCTTACAGACTCAATGGGCAGAATGCACGGTGACGCTCAGTTTGCAGGTTCATCTTCAGTTCCTGCTCACGTTGAGATGATGGGTCTTATCGGTATGGGTAACAACCCGATGGTAGGTGCAACAGTTGCATGTGCAGTTGCAGTTTACGAAGGTGTGAACAAGTAATATATTGTTGAACCTTTACGGTTAAATAAAATCAGCGGCAAAGCGTCGATTTAAGCCAACGCTTTGCCGCTTTATTATACAAAAATCTGACTATCTCTTTAAAAAGAGCCGTAATTATACGCTTTATTTGTAAGCTAAACCATAATTTAGCGGTGAGTTGACTCGCAAAAAAATTAAAAATTTCGGTCAAGCCTTTTTAAAGGCTTGCGGGTGTGGGCAGAGCCCACAAAAAGATTGCATTGCAAAATGCAGGAGGGTAGGCAAAACAGTCCGGTGGACTGTTTTGCTGTAGGGAACCCACTAAAGGGGTTCCCTATGGCGAACACAGTTCGCCGCTACAATCATTAATTTTGCCCGTCGAGGCACTCGACAAATTATGGTTTATTCCTTTACCATTACCTTTACAATTTCGCTGACGTACATTTTGTGGTAATCGTCCTTGTACCACTTTTTAACGCTGTCGCTGTCGGTTATGCTTTCCTCGTTCAGGAACTGAGCATACATTTTTTTGCATACAAGCACGAGCTTTGCTTCCTCAAAGTACGGAACACCGTCTTTGGTGAATGCAGGAGTAAGCCCTGTTTCCGCTACCTTGTCAACATCTCTGCCGCTCTTTGAACCGCAGAACTTAAGTGCGTCACGATAGCTTTCGTCAAAAAAGCTCATTGTGTAGTAATCGTTGTTCTCGGTAAATTCAAAAGTGTATCTCTGCGGACGAATAAACGTAAACGCAACGGGTTTGCCCCACATAATGCCGACTCCGCCCCAACTTACGGTCATCGTGTTGAATTTATCCTTGTTTCCGCTTGTCACAAGCGCCCAGTCGTCGCCGATAAGCTCAAACGGATTGTTTGTAATTTCCTTTGGTGTAATCTCTTTAAATGCTGACACAATAAATCATCCTTTCGCATTATAATATGCATATTTTTACGATTAAATTATAGCAGAAAAAATTTCTATATTCAATATATTATTCATTTTCTGTGAATAATATTCATTATACTGCATAAATGAATGAATATTCTGAATATTCATTTTAAATGAATATATACATTTTTCGCCCGAAAGCAGTGTTTTTCAAATCCTGTTTTATTTGTTTATCCGCTTAATAAGCCGTTTTTCACATAAATTCGCATAAAATATGCCTAAAAATGTATATCTGAAAAATTTTTGAATATTTATTCAAAAAAGACTTGATTTTTTTGAAACAGAGTGTATAATGTAATAGTAAATTAAATTTTGGTAATCGGAGGAAATAAAAATGGCTGATAATAAAATCAAAAAGGTAGTTCTTGCATATTCAGGCGGACTTGATACTTCAATCATCATTCCGTGGCTTAAAGAAAATTACGACAACTGCGAGGTTATCGCTGTTTCGGGTAACGTAGGTCAGGGCACAGAGCTTGACGGCCTTGAGGAAAAGGCTATCAAGACAGGCGCATCAAAGCTCTACATTGAGGACCTCAACAAGGAATTTGTTGAAGAGTACATTTTCCCCACAGTTAAGGCAGGCGCAGTTTACGAGGGCAAGTACCTCCTCGGTACATCATTTGCCCGTCCTATTATCGCAAAAAGACTTGTTGAAATCGCTAAAAAAGAGGGCGCTGACGCTATCTGCCACGGCTGTACAGGTAAGGGCAACGATCAGGTTCGTTTTGAGCTTGCAATCAAGGCTTACGCTCCCGATATGAAGATTATCGCTCCCTGGAGAACATGGGAATTCAAGTCACGTGAGGAAGAAATCGAGTATGCGGAGAAGATGAATATTCCGCTCAAGATTAACCGTGAAACAAACTATTCAAAGGATAAGAACCTCTGGCACTTAAGCCACGAAGGTCTTGACCTTGAGGACCCCGCAAACGAGCCTATGTATAACAAAGAGGGCTTCCTCGAGATGGGCGTTTCCCCCGAAATGGCTCCCGATAAGCCCGAGTACGTTACAATTTCATTTGAAAAGGGTATTCCCACAAAGCTCAACGGCGAAGAAGTCGGCTCTGTAGAGCTTATTGAAAAGCTCAACGAAATCGGCGGAAGAAACGGCGTTGGTATCACAGATATCGTAGAAAACCGTCTTGTAGGTATGAAGGCAAGGGGCGTTTATGAAACTCCCGGCGGTACAATCCTCTATGCGGCTCACAATAAGCTCGAGGAAATCTGCCTTGACAAGGACACACTTCACTACAAGAAGAACCTTGCAAACACATTTGCCGACCTCGTTTACGACGGTAAGTGGTACACACCTCTGCGTGAGGCTATGTCGGCATTCGTTGACAGCACTCAGGAGTATGTAACAGGCGAGGTTAAGCTCAAGCTCTACAAGGGCAACATCATTGACGCAGGCGTTACAAGCCCGTATTCACTCTATGACGAGGAAATCGCAACCTTTGACGAGGACGAGGTTTACGACCAGAACGACAGTGCAGGCTTCATCAACCTCTTCGGACTTCCCATCAAGGTTCGTGCAAAGAAAGGTCTTATCAAATAAGTTAAAATTTGTTTGATACAATAAATCGGGGGCAGGGAATTTCTCTGCCCCGATAAGTGTTTATATAGGGTGTATTAAAATAACATAAATTATCTTAAAAAGGAATCTGAAATATGCAGTTATGGAAAGGACGCTTCAAAAAGGAGCTTTCAAAAACAACAAACGACTTTAACAGCTCTATTTCATTCGACAGCAGAATGTATAAAGAGGACATAGAGGGCAGTATTGCCCACGCAACAATGCTCGGTAAATGCGGAATCATCACCGAGGAGCAGTCAGCCGACATCGTTCAGGGACTGAAGGGAATCCTTGCCGATATTGAAAGCGGCGCATTGCAGTTTGATATGGAGGCAGAGGATATTCACACCTTTATCGAGGGCGAGCTGACAAAGAGAATCGGCGACAACGGCAAAAGACTTCACACATCCCGCAGCCGTAACGACCAGGTTGCACTTGACATCAAGCTTTACCTTAAAAAAGAGGTTGTCAATGTTAAAAACCTCGTTGTTGACCTGATTAAGGTTATCGCCGACAAGGCTGAAAAGTATAGCGAAACCGTAATGCCCGGCTATACTCATCTTCAGAGAGCACAGCCGATTACCTTCGGTCATCACCTTTTAGCTTACGGCGAAATGTTACTTCGTGACGTTTCACGTCTTGAGGACTGCTTAAAGAGAATGGACGAAATGCCGCTCGGTTCGTGCGCACTCGCAGGCACAACCTACCCGATTGACAGAACAATAACAGCCGAGCTTTTAGGCTTTGACCGAATCACAAACAACTCGCTTGACAGTGTTTCCGACAGAGATTACTGCATTGAGTTTGCGTCCGTTCTTTCAATAATTATGGTGCACCTCTCACGTTTTTCCGAGGAAATTATTATGTGGTGCAGCTGGGAGTTTAAGTTTGTTGAGCTTGACGATGCATTCTCAACCGGCTCGTCAATTATGCCGCAGAAAAAGAACCCCGACATTGCAGAGCTTGTTCGTGGCAAGAGCGGCAGAGTTTTCGGCGACAATATGACCTTGCTCACGATTATGAAGGGTATTGCGCTTGCGTACAACAAGGATATGCAGGAGGACAAGGAGGCTATTTTTGACGCAGTTGATACAGTTAAAATGTGCCTGACAGCGTTCACTCCCATGCTCGACACAATGCGAGTTATCCCCGAAAATATGAGAAAAGCAGCGGCAGGCGGCTTTATCAACGCAACCGACTGTGCAGATTGGCTGACAAAGCACGGCGTTCCTTTCAGAGATGCATACAAGGCAACAGGCGAGCTTGTTGCAAGGTGTATTGAACTGGGCACTGACCTTGAAAATCTTCCGCTTGATGAGTACAAAAAGGTCTGCGACGTGTTCACAGACGACGTTTACAGCGCAATTTCACTTGAACGCTGTACAAACGAGCGTACTGCTTTCGGAGGCCCTGCATCATCAAACGTAAAGGCGCAGGCAAAACGAGTTGCCGAGATAGCAGAAAAGTTATAATATAAAGATTAATTGCCATATTGCCTTTCAGGCTTTATGGGGTTACAGGGAAGTTAAGGCGGTTAGCACTCCCATAAAGATTGGGGGTGATATGTATGACTGAATTGGTTTTACTTATCGTTCTGATAGTATCGCTTACTCAGCTTGTTAAATACATAAAAAAATAATCGCCCAACTGTCCAGGTAAAGGCGATTATTTTTAATTAATAAATAAAACCTAACTGGGCTAACCGCTTTAAACGGTTTTCCCTGTAACCTTATTATAGGATAATCAAATCGGAATGTCAATATCACAAGATTAAAAAAAAGGTGAAGAGTATGAAAATAAAAGCAGGTATAGTGGGCGCAACAGGCTACGCAGGCGCAGAGCTTGTCCGCTTGCTCTCAACTCACCCCAACGCTGAAATTTCGGCAATAAGCTCAGTTTCGTTCGAGGGTGAAAAGCTAAGCGACGTTTACCCGTCATATAAATTTTTAAACGATATGGTCTGCGAAAATCAGGATGCAGTTGTTGAAAAGAGCGACGTTATCTTTGCCGCACTTCCTCACGGACTTTCGCAGGAGCTTGCCGAAAAGTGCATAAGTGCAGGCAAGGCTTTTATCGACCTCGGCGCAGATTTCAGACTTGAAAGCGAGGACGAATACACCGAGTGGTACGGCGGAACGTTTCTTGACAAAAAGCTCCACGAGCAGTCGGTTTACGGCTTGCCTGAATTTTTCAGAGATGAAATCAAGGGCAAAAAGCTCGTTGCAAATCCCGGTTGCTACACAACCTGTTCACCCCTTGCTATCGCACCTGCAATCGCAAACGGACTTGTTGAAACAAAGGGCATTATCTGCGACTGCAAAAGCGGCGTAACGGGCGCAGGCAGAAAGCCCTCGCAGGGCAATCACTACCCGGAGCTTAACGAGGGTTTCCACGCTTACAAGGTTGCCTCTCACCGCCACACTCCCGAAATTGAGCAGACTCTTTCAAAGCTTTCGGGCGAAAATGTGATAATCACCTTTGTTCCGCACCTGCTCCCCGTAAACAGAGGAATCCTCGCAACCGTTTACGCTGATATAAAGGACGGCGTAACCTTTGAGCAGATTCGCAAGGCTTATGAGGACTACTACAAGGACGAATTTTTCGTAAGACTTCTCGACGACGGTAAGTGCGCCGACATTCACAACATAAAATATTCAAACTTCTGCGACGTTTCAATTCACCACGACAAACGTGCAAACAAGCTTGTAGCCTGTGCCGCAATCGACAATATGGTCAAGGGTGCGGCAGGTCAGGCAATCCAGAATATGAATATCATCTTCGGACTTGACGAAACAACAGGACTTGTAATTGTACCGCCTGCTTTCTGATAGTGAGCACATATAATCAAAAATCTATATTTGGACTGATACATATGGAAAATAAAAATTTCAAATTCATTGACGGCACTGTAACCTCACCCATCGGCTTTACCGCTCAGGGCGTGTGTGCCTCAATCAAACCGTCAAATACAACAAAGCGTGACCTTGCGCTGATTTACTGCGAAAAGCCCTGCACAGCGGCGGCTGTTTACACTAAAAATCTTGTAAAAAGCTCCACAATTCAGGTAACGAAAAAGCACCTTGAAAACGGCATTGCACAGGCTGTCATTGTCAATTCGGGTAACGCAAACACCTGCAACGCAGACGGTATTGAGGTTGCCGAGAAAATGTGCGATATTGCGGCAGAAACTCTGTCCGTAAGTCCCGAAGATGTGATTGTTGCCTCAACGGGCGTAATCGGTCAGCCTTTGCCGATTGAGCCTGTCATTAAAGGTGTACAAATGATGAAAGGCAAGCTTTCAAAGGTCGGCGGAACAAACGCCGCCGAGGCTATTATGACTACCGACACCGTCAAAAAAGAAATGGCTATGGAGATGACTCTCGGTGGCAAAAAGGTAACCGTCGGAGGAATTGCCAAGGGCAGCGGAATGATTCATATAAATATGGGAACAATGCTTTCCTTTGTAACAACCGATGCGGCTGTTTCGGCTGAAATGCTTGAATGTGCTCTGCGTGAGGCTGTGGAGGACAGCTATAATATGGTAAGCGTTGACGGCGACACCTCAACAAACGACACCCTTGCAATTATGGCGTCAGGACTTGCAGGCAACGAGCCGATAACCGCAAAAAATGATGACTACAAAATCTTTGTTGCAGGTCTTACAGAGGCTTTCAAGTCGCTTGCAAAACAGCTTGCAGGTGACGGCGAGGGCGCAACAAAATTGCTTGTCTGCACCGTTGACGGCGCAAAGACAAAGCAGGACGCAGTAACCGTTTCAAAGAGCATAATCTGCTCAAGCCTTTTAAAGGCGGCTATGTTCGGTGCTGACGCAAACTGGGGCAGGGTGCTCTGTGCAATCGGCTACAGCGGAGCTGACGTGGACGTAACAAAGGTTGACGTTTCGTTTAAATCGTGCAAGGGTGAAATTCTTGTTTGCAAGGACGGAGCAGGCGTTGAATTTTCCGAGGAAAAGGCAAAGGAAATTCTGCTTGAAAAGGAAATTAATATTCTCGTATCACTGAATGACGGCGACGGAAAAGCCGAAGCATACGGCTGTGACCTCACATATGATTACGTGAAGATTAACGGAGATTATCGTACATAATCTGAGGACGAGTGTTACAGCATTGCCGTAGGGACACGGCGTGCCGTGTCCTCAGTAAACAAAAAACGTAGATTTATATAACGGACTGAAAAGGAATGGTCAAATAATGGATACCTCAAAAAGAGCAAAAGTCTTAATACAGGCAATGCCGTATATAAAAAAATACACAGGCGAAACTATCGTTGTAAAATACGGCGGCAACGCTATGATTAACGAGGACTTGAAGTCAGCAGTAATGAGCGATTTGGTGCTTATGCAGCTTGTCGGAATCAACGTAGTTCTCGTTCACGGCGGCGGTCCCGAAATTAACGCAATGCTCGACGCAGTCGGCAAGGAGAGCCGATTTGAAAACGGTATGCGTGTGACCGACAAGGAAACGATTGATATTGTTCAGATGGTGCTTGCAGGCAAGGTGAACAAGAGCCTTGTTCAGCTCCTTGAAAATCACGGCGGTAAGGCAATCGGTTTGTGCGGACTTGACGGCAGATTGCTTATGGCTGAAAAGCTTGTTTCAAGCGTTGACCTCGGTTACGTCGGCGAAATCAAGGAGGTTAATCCTGCTCCGCTTAATAACGCAATGCAGAACGGCTACATTCCTATTGTCGCAACCGTTGCCGGTGGCTACGACGGCAATGTTTACAATATTAACGCCGACCTTGCAGCGGCTCAGATTGCCGCAAAGCTCGGTGCTAAAAAGCTTATCCTGATGACGGATATCAGAGGACTTCTGCGTGACGTAAACGATGACGAGTCGCTGATTTCCGTTGTAAACGTCAGCGAAGTTCCTATGCTCAAGCGTGACGGTATCATAAAGGGCGGAATGATTCCCAAAATTGACTGCTGTGTTGAGGCTGTCAGAAACGGCGTAAACCGTGCGCACATCATCGACGGCAGACTTGAACATTCAATCCTGCTCGAGCTGTTCAGTGACGAAGGTATCGGAACAATGTTTTATTAATTAACAATTTACATTTAAAAATTAACAATTAAGGTGGCGGCTTTCAGCCGCAATATAAATAAATTCGGGAATAAAACTTTTGAATTATTACAAGCTATCCACTCGACCTCAATTGTTAATTGTACATTGTTAATTGTTAATTTACAAAATAATAATTTAAGTTATGGGGTAAAAATGGTTATCAGAGAAATGACAATTGACGATTACGACGAGGTTTACGCAATGTGGCAGACCACCTCAAAGCGTGCGCTGTCAAAGGCTGATGAACGTGGTCAGATGGAGCGCTATCTCAGTCACAACAAGGGTATGAGTCAGGTAGCCGTAATCGACGGAAAAATTGTAGGAACGGTGCTTGCAGGTCACGATGGCAGACGCGGATTTATCCACCATATGGCGGTACTGCCCGAATACAGACGTAGGCGCATAGGTCATTCCCTTGCCGAAAAGGCTATTGAAATGATAAAGTCGCAGGGAATCGACAAGACGCATATTTTCTGCTATCAGAACAACGAAACAGGTCAGAGCTTCTGGCGTGATTTCGGCTTTGAAAAGCGTGAGGACGTGTTTGTGTACTCGTTTGATAATGATAAAATAGGGGACTGATATTTTTGAATACAAAGGAAAAAGACTTAAAATACATTATGCATACCTACGGCAGGTATGACGTTGCTCTAAAAAGCGGCAAGGGCGCAGTTGCCTATGACGAAAACGGCAAAAAATACATTGACGTTTCTTCGGGTATCGGCGTAAACAGCCTTGGCTACTGCAACAACGGCTGGGTTGAGGCTGTAACAAAACAGGCAGGCACAATTCAGCATATGTCAAACTACTTTTACAGCGAACAGGCTGGCAACCTTGCCGAAAAGCTCTGCACTCTTACGGGAATGTCAAAGGTTTGCTTCGGCAACAGCGGCGCTGAGGCTAATGAGTGCGCAATCAAAATTGCACGCAAATACAGCTTTGACAAGTACGGCGAGGGCAGAAACAATATTATTACGCTGAAAAATTCCTTTCACGGCAGAACGGTGACAACTCTTTCTGCAACAGGACAGGACGTTTTTCACAACTACTTCTTTCCGTTTACCGAGGGCTTTTCGTACGTTGAAGCAGGCAACATAAATGCTCTTAAAAACGCCGTAAATAAGAACACCTGCGCAGTTATGCTCGAGCTTATTCAGGGCGAGGGCGGCGTGAATATCCTCGATAAGGACTACGTTCAGTTGCTCGTAAAATACTGCAACGAAAACGATATTCTCGTAATTGTTGACGAGGTTCAGACGGGAATCGGCAGAACAGGCAAGCTGTTTGCCTTTGAAAATTACGAAATTCTGCCCGACCTTGTGACCGTTGCAAAGGGACTCGGCGGTGGACTTCCTATCGGTCTTTGTATGTGCTGTGATAAGCTCAGGGACGTTATGTCACCCTCAACTCACGGCACAACCTTCGGTGCAAATCCCGTTGTGTGTGCAGGTGCAAATTACGTGCTCGATAAGATAACTGCCGACGGCTTTCTTGACGAGGTGAACAAAAAGGGCGCATACATTGAAGAAAAGGTTTCAAAGTTTGAAAACGTCAAAAAAGTCCGCAGAATGGGACTTATGATAGGCATTGAGCTTGAAAGCGGCAACGCCCACGATATAGCCGTAAAGTGCGTTGAAAACGGACTGCTCATCATCACCGCAAAGGATTTGTTAAGAATGTTGCCTCCGCTTGTGATTACATACGAAGAAATCGACGAGGCACTTAAAATACTGGAAAATACACTAAAGGAGAACAATTAAAATGAAGCATTTACTTAAACTCGAGGACTGGTCAACAGAAGAAATCATCAACACATTAAACCTTGCTGACCAGCTCAAATACGAGCAGAAGCACGGCATTGAGCATAAATATTTAAAGGGCAAAACGCTCGGTATGATTTTTGAGAAGTCGAGCACACGTACACGTGTTTCATTCGAGGTTGGTATGACTCAACTCGGCGGCTATCCGCTTTTCCTCTCGTCAAACGATTTGCAGATTGGCAGAGGCGAGCCTGTTGAGGACACAGCAAGGGTTCTTTCACGTTTTCTCGACGGAATTATGATTCGTACCTTCGAGCAGAGCGAGGTTGAGGCTCTTGCCGAGTACGGCTCAATTCCGATTATCAACGGTCTTACCGACTACTGCCACCCCTGTCAGGTGCTTGCCGACCTTATGACAATCCGTGAGTTCAAGGGCAAGCTTGAGGGACTTAAGATGTGCTTTATCGGCGACGGCAACAATATGATGAATTCGCTTATCGTAGGCGCTTTAAGCACAGGAATGAGCTTTTCTGCCGCTTGCCCCGAGGGCTATATGCCGCCCGAGCATATCATTGAGTTCGGCAAGAAGTACGGCAAGGATAAGTTTGAAATCGTTACCGACCCGATTGAAGCCGCAAAGAACGCCGACGTTGTTTATACAGACGTGTGGGCGTCAATGGGACAGGAAGAGGAGAAGGAAATCCGTGAAGCCGCATTCGCAGGCTATCAGGTTAACAAGGAGCTTATGGCTGTTACAAATGAGGAGTGTATGGTGCTCCATTGTCTGCCTGCTCACCGTGGCGAGGAAATCACAGCAGATGTGTTTGAAGAACACGCAAACGAGATTTTCGAAGAGGCTGAAAACAGACTTCACGCACAGAAGGCAGTGCTTGTTGAATGTATGGCTGATAAAAAGCTCGAGCACTGATTTTTGAATTATTAAATAAGGGCGGCTTTCGCAGTCGCCCTTAAAATTAAAAAAATTTAAAAAAAAGTGTTGACAAACGTAAAAGTATGTAGTATAATATCAATTGTTCTTGAGAGATAAGCTCTTGAAAAGTTGGTGTTGATGACGCTGAGGGTCCACCTGTTCCCATACCGAACACAGAAGTTAAGCTCAGTGGTGCCGAAAATACTTGGCTGGTGACGGCCCGGGAAAATAGGGAGATGCCAACACATAAAAGTGTCCACCCAACAGGGTGGGCGTTTTTTTATGCCTTAAATACCTTAAATATAAACTATAATTTGGTGGTGCGTTTTTTCAATAACGTAGGGAACGACCCCCGTGTCGTTCCTAACTGAAATACATCTAACTTATGTAGGAACGACACAGGGGTCGTTCCCTACAATTATAAAAGTTGCGTGTTGAGGCACTCGACAAATTCTCGGCTAACGGAGTTACTATGGAAAATATATTCAATAACCTTACAAGCGTGTGGACTTACCTTAAAACAGATAACAAGCCTGTTGTCCTCTACGGAATGGGTGACGGTGCCGATAAGGTTCTGAAAGCCTTTGAACGCTTCGGCATAAATGCAAGCGCAGTTATGGCGAGCGATGATTTTGTGCGTGGTCAGAGCTTTCACGGCTTTAAGGTCAAAAAGCTGTCCGAGGTCGAAGCGGAGTACGGAGATTTTAATATTGCCCTTTGCTTTGCAAGTCAGCTTACGGACGTGATGAACACAATAAAATCGGTTGCCAAAAAGCACACAACGCTTGTGCCGAGCGTCCCTGTTTTCGGAGATAATCTGTTTGACGACAATTTCATAGTCGAAAACAGAGAGGATATAGAAACAGCCTACAGCCTGCTTGCCGATAAGCTTTCAAAAAAGGTGTATGAAAATGTCCTCAAATTTTATTATACGGGCGAGCTTTCTCTCCTTGATGAAATCACCACCGACAAGGACGAGGCTTTCAATAATATTCTAAGGCTCGGCGACAACGAGGTTTACGTTGATCTGGGCGCATACAACGGCGATACGATTGACGAATTTCTGTACTACTGCGGCGGCAGTTACAGAAGAATAATAGCCTTTGAGCCTAATTCAAAGAACTTTGCAAAATTGCAGGCGCATTGCGAAAACCTCAAAAATATCGACCTGTGGCAGCTTGGTGCATACAACCGCAACACCGTCCTCACATTTAACAACAAGGCAGGCAGAAACAGCGCAATTGCCGAAACGGGAACGGAAACGAGGGTTGCCTGCGTTGATTCAATTCTCTGCGGAATGGCGGCCGGCTATGTAAAAGCCGACGTTGAGGGCGCAGACTTTGAAACTCTGCTGGGAATGAAAAACACGCTGCAAAATTTCAAGCCGAAGCTGAATTTCGCAGCGTATCATAGATTTGAAGATATTTTCAGGCTCCCGATTCTTATCAATCGGATAAATCCCGAATACAAAATTTTCCTGCGTCACCACCCGTATATTCCTGCGTGGGACACAAATCTTTACTGTATCTGATTAGTGCTTGCCGGTGCCGTACTCGCTTAAAATATCATCAATTTCAGCGTCGGTAGCGCTTACAGGCTTGTCAATATCCGACATATACTTATCGTAATCAAAATCATCGTCGTCATATGACTGCGATGATTCATTTTTTTCTCTTTTTTCACGCTCAATTTCGTCACGTCTTTTTGCCTCAAGCATCATAGCCTCAGCCTCAGCCTTTTCCTCAGCCTCTTTTTTGCGCCTCTTGTCGCCGAATGCAATATCGCCTAAGAAAAGTCCGAAAATACCTGCGGCAAGATAAACTGCAAGAAGAATGATGTTGGGAAGATTGAAGCCGCCGTAATAGATGAGCATACTCGGAATGTACGCAATCGGCGCAATCAGAGCAAACAGAAAGTCAAGACCGTATTTGGAGCAGTAAATTGCGGAGCTTGCAATAGCCGTTCCGGGGAATATAAAGTAAAAAGCAATGGAAACAAAGTTCTGCATCGCCTGATTTCTGAATAAAAGCGGCGCAATAAGGTAAACAGCAAAAATAGTGACCGCATAAGGCAAGTATTTTTTAATCATACCGTTCATAATTTTCCTCCGTCAGAATATTTTATCACAATAAGTATTATACATTATTTTATTAAGAATTGCAACATTATTATAAATCCGGAGCGCAGCGACCATTGATTTTTAATTTTTATTTGTAAAAAGTAAATTAAAATGCTTGACAACAGTAAAAACAGATGTTATAATGTGGTTAGTTAATTAGACAATTATCTAATTAACTAACAATCAAAAGGAGGAATCATAATGGGTGACGTATGGAAAGCTCTGGCTGACCCTACCAGACGCAAGATTCTTTCCTTGCTTAAAAAGCAGGATATGAACGCTGGCGAAATTGCCGCAGAGTTCAATATGACAAAGCCGTCAATCAGCAATCACCTGAATATTCTGAAACAGGCTGACCTCGTTGATGCGGAAAAGCAGGGGCAGAACGTAGTTTATTCACTCAAAACGAGCGTGCTTGAGGACATTCTCGGTATGCTTTCTGACCTTACAAAAAGAGGAGAGGATTAGTATGAAAAAATTTGCATTTTTGATTTTATCACTAGTTAACGCCGCATTAACGGCAGTCTATGTTGCACTTTCACCGCTTGAAACCGTGCCTATGCACTATAATATCAACGGCGTGGCAGACAGCTATTCAACAAAGTGGTTTGTAATGCTTATGCCCTGCATTTTAATTGTGCTCGGAATAATCTATCTGATTTATAGCTTTGTAGCAGAGCACTACGAAAATCTGCTGAAAAATCAGAAGTATGTCGGTAGAATAGTGCTTGGAATATTTCTGTTTTTCATTATTCTTTTCTGGTATCTGACAATAATCTGCATAAGCGGAGCAACCGAAATGGGCAACACCGCTGAATACATTTTAGCGGCGGCAGTAGGATCACTTATGCTGTTCATCAGCAATTTGCTCCCGAAAATCAAGCAGAACAGCTCTCTCGGAATAAAAACGCACGCAACGCTGTCAAGCGAAACCGTGTGGAAGAAAACCCACAAGCTCGGCGGCTACCTCGGAGTAATTACGGGCGCAGTTATGGTTATACTCGCAATTGTCGGAATGATTTTCAAGCTCAACGGAATGGCTGTACTTTTAGGAGGACTCGGCTTGTTCCTCGTTGTCGCCTGCATAATCCCGTGCATATATGCATCGGTCCTTTATTCAAAAGAGAAAAAGGCAAATGTGCGTTGTGATTAATAATGTCGTTAAATAAGAAATCCCCGTATCTGTCGGTCAGGTACGGGGATTTTAATTTTTCTCAGTTTATGTACTATTGTAGTTATGAACAATTGTAGGGAACAACCCCTGTGTTGTTCCTATAAGGATAGATGAATTTCATTAGGAACGACACGGGGGTCGTTCCCTACGATATTTATGATAAAGCCAACTAAACAAAAGGATACTTAGCTGTTTACCAATTCACGCTGAATTGCTGTTGCATCGCTGACATTTACCACACCGTCACCGTTCATATCAGCATTCGCAAGCTGTTCATCAGTAAAATCTATGATACTTGCACTGTGTTTTTGAATTAATGTCGCATCGGCAACGCTTAATACGCCATCACCGTTTACATCGCCGAGTAACGGTGACGGAACATCACTGAGGTTGATAAATGGGATACCTTTTATTTCAGCATAATTCTCTGCGGCTGAATCTTCATAACCGTAAATTGTCAGTGAATCAGAGCGAACATTAAATGCAGTGAAAGCAATTTTTGTTACGTTCGCAGGAATTGTTACTCTTTCAAGGCTTGAACAGCTCGTAAAAGCGTTTCCGCCTATTTCTGTCAGATTGTTAGGAAATACAATGTTTTTAAGTCCGGTGCAACGGGAGAATGCGGAGTCGCCTATGCTTGTTAAACCGTCAGGAAATGTAATACTTTCGAGGCTTGAACAGTTGTAGAATGCAGAAGCGCCGATAGTCGTTACACTGTTGCCGAATTTTATATCCGTAATACTCGAACAGCCGCTGAATGATTCCTTGCTAATACTTGTTATGCCGTTGCCGATTGTAACGCTTGTAAGGCTTGAACAAGCTCTGAAAGAACCATTCCCAATGTTTGAAACACTGTCAGGAATATTAACGCTTTTAAGCATTGACGATGAAAATGCGCTGTCTGCAATTCCTTTTGTTCCCTCTCTGAAAGCTATAGATGTGTTTTCAGGCATTTTTCCGTTATATCCGCAAGCCCAGCCGTCAACATATACAACACTGTCAGGCTGGCTATTGTATATTCCGGTTTTATAAAATGCAGAGCCGCCAATACTTGTTACACTGTCCGGAATTGTTACGTTTTCAAGCTCAGTACATCCGCTGAAAGCACAAAGACCTATTTCTTTTACGCTGTCGGGAATTATTATCTCTTTAAGGCTGATACATGTATCAAATGCGTATCTGTCAATAATTTCAAGATTGTTGTTGAACGTAACGCTTTTCAGATTTTTATTGAAGGGAAATGCGTATTGACCTATGACCTTCAATTCTTTACCGAATGTAAGACTTAAAAGATTACATGCTCCAAATGCCCAATCTCCAATGCTTGTTACACTATCGGGAATATTTACGTTTGTAAGATTCCTGCAATCCCCGAATGCCCATGATTTAATGCTTGTTACGCCGCTTGGAATACTAACGCTTGTAAGACTAGTACATTCTTTAAAAGCAGAATCGCCAATGCTTGTTACCGTATATCCGTCCAACTTTGATGGTATCGTGAGTGTTTCGGCACTGCCGTTATATGTAATGATTTCAGCTGTTCCGTCATCAAGAACCTGATACTCATAGTCACCAAATTCAGCATTTACTAAATTACTGCTCTCAACTTCTGCGGCGCTTGCCGTAAACGGCAAAGCTGAAAATGCACTGAATGCCATTGTTGCGGCAAGCAGTACGGACATTGTTTTTTTAAAATTTCTCATACTGTTTCTCTCCTTCTGTTTTTATGACATTATTTGCATATAAAATGCAAATGTTGCGTAATAATTATAATATGCATTCTAATAAAAAAGCAATAGCTTTTAGATAAATTATTTATAATTCTTTGCTTATGGGTTAACCTTTATTTGAGGTGAGCGGTATGTCTGAATCAAAACCCATATCCTTTGATAACGTGGATAAATTTATTTCGATTGGTATGAATATATCCTATTATTGATAAACGGGACACTGCATAAGCAATGTCCCGTTTGTAAATCTAAATTAAAAGTTACGATTAACCTAATTCAGCGAAATATTTGATTGTTCTAACCATCTGGCTTGTGTATGAGTTCTCGTTATCATACCACGAAACAACCTGTACCTCATAGAGGTCGTCAGCAATCTTTGAAACCATTGTCTGTGTAGCGTCAAAGAGTGAGCCGTACTTCATACCGATAACGTCTGAAGAAACGATGGGATCCTCGTTGTAGCCGAATGACTCGGAAGCAGCAGCCTTCATAGCAGCGTTGATGCCTTCAACTGTAACGTCTGTGCCCTTAACAACAGCTGTGAGGATTGTTGTTGAACCTGTGGGAACGGGTACACGCTGAGCTGAACCGATGAGCTTGCCGTTAAGCTCGGGAATTACAAGACCGATAGCCTTTGCAGCACCTGTTGAGTTAGGAACGATGTTAGCAGCACCTGCTCTTGCTCTTCTGAGGTCGCCCTTTCTGTGAGGACCGTCAAGAATCATCTGGTCGCCTGTGTAAGCGTGGATTGTTGACATAATACCACTCTGGATTTCAGCATACTTGTTAAGAGTATCAGCCATGGGAGCGAGGCAGTTTGTTGTGCAGGAAGCAGCAGAAATGATTGTGTCGTCTGCTGTAAGAGTCTTTTCGTTTACGCTGTAAACGATTGTCTTAAGGTCGTTGCCTGCGGGAGCAGAAATAACAACCTTCTTAGCACCTGCGTCAATGTGAGCCTGGCTCTTTGCCTTTGAGCAGTAGAAGCCTGTGCACTCAAGAACTACGTCTACGCCGATTTCGCCCCAGGGAAGCTCGGCAGCGTTGGGCTTAGCGTAAATTGTGATTTCCTTGCCGTCAACGATGATTGAACCTTCGCCTGCTTCAACAGTGTGAAGACCTTCACCGATTCTGCCGCAGTAACCGCCCTGTGCTGTGTCATACTTAAGAAGGTTAGCGAGCATTTTGGGATCTGTAAGATCGTTGATAGCTACTACTTCGTAGCCCTCAGCGCCGAACATCTGTCTGAAAGCAAGACGTCCGATACGGCCGAAGCCGTTAATTGCAACTTTAACTGACATAAAAAATTCCTCCTAAATATTTAAGGTAATTTTATTATATTACATTTTTTTCATTTCTTCAATAGGTTTGATAAAGAATTAACGAAAAAAATTTTTGATTTTTACAAAATATGTAAAAATCACGATTTTACCGCTTGTTTTTGGTTGATTATTTTTTATTACTTGACAAAATGACAAGATTTTTTACGTTTACGCAATTATTTATCTGCAAAAATGCCATACTTATTCTTGACAATCTAAAATAATTATTATAAAATTAGTATAGAATTCCGTCATTGCGGATTTCTGCAGGAAACAACGCTTGATTTTGTTTTTTGCAACTTTTTAATCAGACTCTTTACAGAGCCGTTTTTATAGATATTTTTTATTATTTTTTACTTTAGTTAAGAAACTGCTTCGAAACGCCGGATAAAACAGGCTTTATAATCTCAATCTGTATGCCGGAATACGTGTCGGGGCACTTGACTTATTTAAACGCTTTAGGCTATAGTAGGACGCAACCGGAACGCAGTTTTGCTTTTCGGGATAACTGTAATTGATTTGAAGAGGAAAATATTGACTGCTATTCCGTATTAAGGTAATATTTCGTTTTGTTTTGATTACACCTTCAATACGCCCTGAAATTAAAAAATGTTATGTAAAATTTAAAATTGAATATCTGATTAACGGCACCTTAAAGGTTTTGTGATTGGGAATTAAAATTATGAAATGAAAAATCAGACTAAGGAGGTGTCCGAAATGCAGTTATGGATTATCATTATCTGCATAGTTGCTGCGGTGTTAATCGGCGGTGCAGTAGGTGTTTTTCTCGGCATTACTATCAGAAAAAACACTGCTGAAAAGGAAATCGGCAGTGCTGAAGAAGAAGCGAGAAGAATCGTTGCCGACGCTATAAAATCTGCCGAAGCCAAGAAGAAGGAAGTAGTCCTTGAGGGTAAGGACGAGGTTCATCGCTTCAGAACTGAAAGCGAGAAGGAAATTTCCGACAGGCGCAAGGAAGTTCAGCGTCAGGAACGCCGCATTCAGCAGAAGGAAGAAACCCTCGACCGAAAGCTCGACCATATGGAGCAGAAGGAAGAGAAGGTAAGCAAAAAACTCAAAGAAGCAGAGGCAAAGCTTGAGGAGGTTGAAACCCTCAAGAAAAGCCAGTTTGAAATGCTTGAAAAAATTTCGGGATACACGGCTGAACAGGCAAAGAACTATTTGCTTTCTCAGCTTGAAAACGAGCTTGCTCACGAAAAATCGGTTAAGATTATGGAGTATACCGAGCAGCTCAAGGATGAAGCCGACGACAAGGCGAGAAACATAATCTCGCTTGCTATTCAGCGACTTGCCGCTGAGCAGGTTGCCGAGGCTACAATTTCTGTTGTTCCGCTCCCCAACGACGAGATGAAAGGTCGTATCATCGGACGTGAGGGCAGAAACATCAGAGCTATCGAAACACTTACGGGCGTTGATTTGATTATTGACGATACGCCCGAGGCAATCACGCTTTCGTGCTTTGAGCCGGTAAGACGTGAGGTTGCCAGAATTGCACTTGAAAGACTTATTTCCGACGGACGTATTCATCCGGCGAGAATTGAAGAAACAGTTGAAAAGGCAAGACGTGAGGTTGACGCCACAATCAAGCACGAAGGCGAAAGAGCCGTTCTTGAAGCAGGCGTTCACAATGTCCACCCCGAGCTTGTAAAGCTGCTAGGCAGACTCCGCTACCGTACAAGCTATGGTCAGAACGTGCTCAATCATTCTCTTGAGGTTTCATACCTTGCAGGAATGATGGCAAGCGAGCTTGGTCTTGACCCGACAATTGCAAGACGTGCCGGCTTGCTCCACGATATAGGCAAGTCAATCGACCACGAGGTTGAGGGCACACACATTCAGATAGGCGTTGACCTTGCAAGAAAATACAAGGAAAGCGACGCTGTTATCCACGCTATCCACGCCCACCACGGCGACGTTGAGGCTAAGACAATTGTAGCTTGTCTTGTTCAGGCTGCCGACGCACTTTCGGCTGCTCGTCCCGGCGCAAGACGTGAAAATGTAGAAAACTACATCAAACGTTTGCAGATGCTTGAGGAGGTTGCTTCTTCGTTTGACGGAGTTGAGCGTACCTTTGCTATTCAGGCGGGCAGAGAGGTCCGTGTAATGGTTAAGCCCGAGGTAGTTAACGACGAGCGTATGATTCCGCTTGCAAGAGAAATCTGCAAGAAAATTGAGGAAGAGCTTGAATATCCCGGACAGATTAAGGTTAATATCATCCGAGAAAACAGGGCAACCGATTACGCAAAATAAACCCGAAAAAAACCGATTTTCGGTTAACATATTTTAAATTTCAGCTGACATCGCATATTTGCGGTGTCAGTTTTATTTATCAGCATATCATTTTAAATCAGCAGAAGCTAAAGGCAGGTTTGTAATATAAACTATAATTTAGCGGTGAGTTGACTCGCAAAAAAAAATTAAAAATTTCGGT
>DXYG01000024.1 GCA_019415925.1 Clostridiales bacterium | reverse complement strand
GCCGCTACAATCATTAATTTTGCCCGTCGAGGCACTCGACAAATTATGGTTTATTTTGCTAACTATCAATCCGGACAGAAGGTTAAAAATGGAATTTGTAAAAAGAACGTGGGCTGAAATTTCGCTTGACGCAATAGCCCATAATTTTAATGAAATTAAAAACAAAATCGACGGCAAAGCTAAAATCTGCTGTGTTATCAAGGCTGACGGCTACGGCCACGGCGCAGTTGAGCTTGCCCATATATATGAAAAGCTCGGTGCAGACTTTTTTGCTGTTTCAAATATTGACGAGGGCGTGGAAATCAGAAATTCGGGCTGTACTCTGCCGATAGTCATTCTCGGCTATACTCCCGTAACCGAGGCTGTAAGGCTTTCGCAGTACAATATTTCGCAGGCTGTTTTTTCGCTTGAATATGCAAAATCGCTTTCGGAAGAGTGTACAAAGCAAGGCTGTGATTGCAAAATTCACATCAAGGCTGATACGGGTATGAGCCGAATCGGCTTTATGTGTCAGGAATTTCCGAGAGATGATTATTCAATAAAAGAAATTTACAAAGCCTGCAAACTGCCTAATCTTCAACTTGAGGGTTTGTTTACTCACTTCTGCGTGTCCGACGAGGCACAACAGGGCAGAGAGTTCACAAATAAGCAGTACGATAACTTTATATATGTGAAAAATAAGCTTGCTCAAAACGGACTCAGCGTTCCGATTTGCCACTGCTCAAACAGCGGAGCAATTGAAGATTACAGCTATACATACTGCGATATGGTACGTGCGGGAATTATCCTCTACGGACTGTCACCCTCGCAAAAGCTTTACGGCAAGCTTGACCTTGTTCCTGCAATGACGCTTAAAACCTCGGTCGCTTACGTAAAAGAGCTGAAAAAGGGAGCAGATGTTTCCTACGGAAGAACCTTTACCGCCGAGCGAGATATGAAAATTGCCACTGTTCCTATCGGCTATGCAGACGGCTATATCCGTCACAACGCAGAAAACGGCTATATGCTTGTAAACGGAAAGAAAGCAAAAATTGTGGGCAGAATATGTATGGACCAGACAATGCTCGACGTTACCGACATTGAAAATGTTAAAACGGGCGACGAGGTAATTGTTTTCGGATCAGGCAAAGACGGCGAGCCAACTGCGGATATGATTGCAGAAAATACGGGCACAATCAACTACGAGGTTGTATGCCTTGTCGGCAAGCGTGTGCCGAGAATTTACTACAAAAACGGAATTGTTACGGATGTGATGTATAAGCTATGAGATTACTTGTTATTGACGGAAACAGCATTGTAAACCGTGCATTTTACGGAATCAGACCGCTCACGACAAAGGACGGTCAGTTTACCAATGCAATTTACGGCTTTCTTACTATGCTTACAAAGCTGAAAAATGAAGAAAATCCCGATGCGGTGGCAATTGCATTTGACCTGAAAGCACCTACCTTCAGACACAAGGCTTATTCGGGCTACAAGGCAACGAGAAAGGGTATGCCGCCTGAGCTTGCCTCGCAGATGGCACCGCTTAAGGAGCTTTTAAAATTGTTGGGATATAAAATCGTCACCTGCGAGGGCTACGAGGCTGACGATATTCTCGGAACATTTGCCACCGCCTGCGAAAACAGCGACGACGAGTGCGTCATTGCAACAGGTGACCGTGACAGCTTACAGCTTGTTTCCGACAAAACAAGCGTTCACCTCTGCACCAACAAGGACGATATTCTCTACACTCCCGAAAAGATTATGGAGGATTACGGCGTAACTCCACTTGAGCTAATTGAAATCAAGGCAATTCAGGGCGACTCCTCCGACAATATCCCCGGAGTTGCAGGAATCGGACCTAAAGGTGCAGGCGACCTTATCAAAAAGTATCACACCGTTGAGTATATATACGACCATATTGACGAGCTTGACATTAAGGACGGAGTTCGCAATAAGCTGAAAAACTCAAAGGAAAATGCGATTTTAAGCCGTATGCTCGGCGAAATCTGCCGCACCGCTCCGATTGATACAGAAGTACAAAAGTACGTAGTAAATATGGAAAATCCTTCTGAGTGTGCAAGATATATGGCTAAACTGGAACTTTTTTCTTTAATAGAAAAATTCGGACTTAACGAAACAGCATTTCCGCAGGAAAAGCATACCGAAGTTAAAACGCTTGAAATAGTTGAAAACGAAGATGATAATGTTCTTTTAAAGAATATTAATAAATTCGGGAAATTATACTTTAACGCAGAAATTTTTGATAAAGAATTAAAAACATTTGCAGTTCTTTGTGACGGTAAGGTTTATTTAAGCGGAAGCAAGGAGCTTTTCGAAAAACTTTTATGTGACGAAAAAATCGAAAAATACACAAGAAATTCAAAGTCAATCTTTGCGTATGCAGACAGAAAAGGCTTTGAAATCAAGTCGCTCGTCTTTGACGTGGAGCTTGCGGCATATCTGCTTGAACCTTCGTCAAAGGACTATTCAGACGAAAACCTCTGCAAGCTCAATGATATTGAATTGCCGATAACGGAAAATGAGGAATTTAAAAGTTACAGGGCGCTTGCGGTTTACGATTTGCTCTGCGAAAAGCTGAACAGCGAAATCAAAGCAAACGAGCAGGAAAAACTGCTTTGCGACATTGAAATTCCGCTTGCAGACGTGCTTGCAAAGATGGAAAATATCGGCTTTGACGTTGACCGACAGGGAATAGAGGACTACGGCAAAATGCTGTCGGAGCAGATTAAGAACTTTGAAAAATCAATTTATGAGAGTGCAGGAACGCAGTTTAACATAAATTCCCCGAAACAGCTCGGCAAAGTTTTGTTTGAGGATTTGGGACTTCCATGTAAGAAAAAGACAAAGAGCGGCTACAGCACTAACGCTGAGGTGCTTGAAAGCCTGAGATATGAGCACCCCGTTGTTGAAATGGTTTTGCAGTACCGTACGCTCGCAAAGCTGAATTCAACTTACTGTGAGGGACTTTTAAAGGTTATCGGCGATGACGGCAGAATCCACTCAAGCTTTAATCAGACCGAAACTCGTACTGGCAGAATCAGCTCCACCGAGCCGAATTTGCAGAATATCCCCGTTCGTACGGAGCTTGGCAGGGAGATGAGAAGATTTTTCTGCGCAAGAGAGGGCTGGGTGCTTGTTGATGCCGACTATTCGCAGATTGAATTGCGTGTGCTTGCTCACATTGCGCACGACAAAAATATGATTGAGGCTTTTAAAAACAACGAGGACATTCACGCAATAACAGCCTCTCAGGTTTTCGGAATGCCGCTTGAAATGGTAACTCCGATTATGCGAAGCCGTGCAAAGGCGGTAAACTTCGGAATCGTTTACGGCATCGGTGCATTTTCACTTGCAAAGGACATCGGCGTAAGCAACAAAGAGGCTTCAACATATATCAAAAATTACCTTGCACACTACAGCGGCGTTGACGAGTATATGAAAAACGTCGTTGAAAAGGCAAAGCAGGACGGCTACGTTGAAACAATGTTCGGCAGACGGCGTTATCTTCCCGAGCTCACCTCGGGCAAGCATATGCTCAGAGCATTCGGCGAGCGTGTTGCAAGAAATATGCCGATTCAGGGAACTGCCGCCGACATAATTAAAATCGCAATGGTAAAGGTAAACGACAGAATCAAAAAAGAGGGACTTAAAGCAAGACTGATTTTGCAGGTTCACGACGAGCTGATTGTAGAAGCTCCGCAGGACGAAAGCGAAATTGTGGCAAAGCTCTTGCAGGAAGAAATGGAAAATGCCGTTTCGCTTGACGTTCCGCTGACTGCCGATGCGGCTATTGGAAAGACGTGGTATGATGCAAAAGGATAAAAGATATATAGCGTTTGTCTGTACGGGCAACACTTGCCGCAGTCCGATGGCAGAGGGGATTTTTAATAAGCTTGCAGAGGAAAAAGGAATAGACGTTACCGCAGAAAGCTTCGGACTTTCCACAATTACGGGTGCACCTGTTTCGGAAAATTCCGTAAAGGTGTGCGCAGAAATCGGCGTTGACCTTTCAAATTCAAGGTCAACCTATGTCGAGGACGCACCGCTTGAAAAATACGAAAAATTCTACTGTATGTCGCAGAGCCACGCAAGGATTTTATCGGAGTGTTATTTTGTACCGAGTAAGGATATAGAGGTGCTCAATATTTGCGACCCATACGGCGGAAATGAGTTTATTTACAGAGAATGTCGTGATGAGATTTATAATTCTGTAAAGGAAATAATTAAAAGCTATGAGAATTGAAAAAATGACATCAGGTCATCTTGACGACGTATATATAATAGAAACCGAATGTTTTTCACATCCTTGGTCAAGGCAGAGCCTTGAAGATGAGCTTAATAACGAAACCTCACTTTTTCTCGTTGCAAAAGAGGAAAACGAGGTTATCGGCTACATAGGAATGAGCATAGTAATTGACGAGGGATATATTTTCAATGTTGCGGTGCGTGAAAAGCATAGAAAAAAGGGCGTTGCAACTGCACTGATAAACGAGCTTGTAACCTACGGCAAGAAAAACAATTTCTGCTTTATTACACTTGAAGTAAGGGAGAGCAATCTGCCTGCAATTTCGCTGTACTCAAAATTCGGCTTTCTTAAAGCAGGGGAGAGAAAGGATTACTACTCAAACCCAAAAGAAAATGCAATTTTAATGACGAAATATTTTTAAATACGGAATGAACCTTTCTGAAAATGTAGGGAACGACCCCTGTGTCGTTCCTAACGGAAATACATCTGACTTATGTAGGAACGACACAGGGGTCGTTCCCTACGATATATTTTTTTGAAACAATGAAAGGACTTATATATGAAAATACTTGCAATAGAATCCTCCTGTGACGAAACAGCCGCCGCAGTAGTTGAGGACGGACGAAAAGTTCTTTCCTCGGTTGTAGCCTCACAGGTTGAAGAGCATAAGCTTTACGGCGGGGTAGTTCCCGAAATCGCCTCACGCCGTCACGCCGAGGCAATAGTTCCCGTAGTCAGACAGTCGCTTGAACAGTCAGACGTCACACTCGGAAACATTGACGCAATCGCCGTTACATATGCACCCGGCTTAATCGGTGCACTTCTTGTCGGCGTGAACTTTGCAAAGGGACTTTCTCTTTCAACGGGAATACCTCTTGTGCCTACGCACCACCTGCGTTCGCATATTGCGTCGAATTATATTTCCAATCAGGAATTAAAACCGCCGTTTCTCTGCCTTGTCGTTTCAGGCGGTCACAGCCATATTGTTATGGTTGAGGACTACACAAAGATGAAAATAATCGGCAAAACACGTGATGATGCCGCTGGTGAAGCCTTTGACAAGGCGGCTCGCACAATGGGAATGTCATATCCCGGCGGAATTGAGCTTGACAAGGTTGCCGAAAGCGGAAATCCGCTTGCGTTTAAGCTCCCTCGTCCCGTAGTCCACGACGCACCCTACGATTTCAGCTTTTCGGGACTAAAAACTGCGGTAATCAATCTGATTCACAACTCAGCACAAAAGGGCGTTGAAATCAGCAAGCCCGATGTTTGTGCGTCATTCCGATATGCCGTAGTTGATTGCCTTACAACTAACTTTTTAAAAGCGGCAGAGGATTATAACGTAAATAAGCTTGTAATCGCAGGCGGTGTTTCGGCAAACTCGCTTTTGCGCAAAACCTTGCAGGACGAATGTGCAAAGCGTGGCTATGAATTCTATATGCCCGACAAATCACTTTGCGGCGACAATGCGGCTATGGTAGGTTCGCAGGGCTACTACGAATTTTTGAGCGGCAATGTTGCAGGAACAGACCTCAACGCATTTGCAACAATGAGTATAGAATTATAAAATTTGACAAACAACTGCTCTTATTCTATAATTAAGACAACAATTTTGAAAATTTGTGGAGGAAACAATGGACGATAACTTCAACAACGGATATAACAATCCGCAGGAGAATAATAATCAGGACTATAGTCAGCAGTACAATCAGCAATATGGTCAGCAGAATAATCAGACCTACAATCAGCAGTATGACCAACAGTATGGTCAGCAGAATAATCAGACCTACAATCAGCAGTATGACCAACAGTATGGTCAGCAGAATAATCAGTATTATAATCAGCCGAATGGCTATCAGGAACAGAATAATCAGTATGGCGGTTACAATGTTCAGCCGTATGACTATCAGCAGAATTATCAGGAGCAGTACAATCAGCCTTATCAGTACAATGACCCCTATATGAACGGACAGAATTATAACGAGGACGGTTCAAGAGGTTTTGGCATTGCATCTCTTGTTCTCGGACTCGTTTCTATTGTTTCCTGTTGTCTTTCGATTACAGGCTGTTGCTTCTGGCTGATTGCACTTCCTGCGTCAATCGTCGGCTTGATTTTGGGAATGGTTTCGATTAAAAAAGGCGAGCAGGGCAAGGGTATGGCTATCACTGGCATTGTCACCTCAGCTTTAAGTCTTGCATACTGTATTATAATAATTGTTGCTGCTGTTATTTTAGTGGTAAACAACCCTTATATGTATCGTAATTATTCGATTTATTAATGCAATTTTATAATTATTCAGGGCGGACTTTGTTCGCCCTTTGTCAATGGAGGAAAGCTTGAAAAGATATAAAACCTATCAGAAGGTACTTGTAATTATACTTCCCTTTGTTTCGGTGGCGGCGTTGTGGCTGTTGGCTCATTTTGCGTTAAAGTACGTAATGCTGCCCGAATGTAATTTTTATAAATGGACAGGTCTTTACTGCCCCGGCTGCGGTGATACAAGGGCAGTAATTGCGCTTATGAACGGTGACATTCTGCTTTCACTTCGCCAGAATGCGTTGATAGTAGTACTCTTGCTTATTGCGATTGCGCTATACATTGAGCTTTTTCTCAAAGTGGTTTTTGAAAAACGCTTTAAGTCGCCGATTCTGAATTTAAAATTTCTCTGTATATTTCTGATATTGTTTGCAATCTATTCTGTAGTTCGCAATTTTATTCCTGCTATCGCACCAATATAAAAAATCATCTTGCTATTTTATTGTAAATATATTAGAATAAATATACTATATATAATGAAAAGGGTGTTCAAAATGGGAAACAATCCTGTTGTTACAATTGAAATGGAAAACTCAAAGGTTATCAAAGCGGAGCTTTATCCAGAAATTGCCCCGAATACCGTCAATAATTTCATCAGCCTTATTAACAAGGGCTACTACGACGGTCTTACCTTTCACCGTGTAATCTACGGCTTTATGATTCAGGGCGGCTGCCCTGACGGCACAGGCTGCGGCGGTCCGGGATATTCAATCAAGGGCGAGTTTGCTCAGAACGGTTTTGAAAATAACCTTAAGCATACCGAGGGTGTGCTTTCAATGGCTCGTTCAATGATGCCCGACTCCGCAGGCTCACAGTTCTTTATTATGCACAAGAACGCTCCTCACCTTGACGGTCAGTATGCAGCATTTGGCAAGGTGATTGAGGGAATGGACGTTGTAAATGAAATTGCAGAATGTGACACCGACTATTCCGACAAGCCTCTTGACGCACAGGTTATGAAAAAGGTTACCGTAGAAACCTTCGGAGAAACCTATCCCGAACCCGAAAAGGCTTGAAAATGAAATATTAATTAGTTGCTCTTTGCCGTAGGGACACGGCGTGCCGTGTCCTCGGTATATAACACACATTATATAATCTGAAAGGAATTTTACTATGAATGTATTACTTGCAGGCGGCGCAGGATATATCGGCTCTCATACCTGCGTTGAGCTTATAAACGCAGGTCACGATGTTGTAATTGCCGACAACTTCTCCAACAGCTGTCCCGAAGCTGTAGCCAGAGTTGAGGAGATTACAGGCAGAAAAATCCCGCTCTACGAAGCAGATGTATGTGATAAAACCGCAGTTGAGAAGATTTTTTCGGAAAATAAAATCGACGCCGTAATTCACTTTGCAGGACTCAAGGCAGTAGGCGAGAGCTGTGAAAAGCCCGTTGAATATTACAGAAACAATATCGACTCAACGCTTACATTGCTTGAAACAATGAAAAAGTATGGTGTCAATAACTTTATTTTCAGCTCCTCGGCAACTGTTTACGGCACTCCAAAGACAGTTCCTCTTGTAGAAACAATGCCGACCGGCACACCGACAAACCCGTACGGCTGGACAAAGCTGATGATGGAGCAGATTCTTACCGACACCGCAAACGCAAATCCCGATATGTCGATTGTTATTTTAAGATATTTCAATCCGATCGGCGCACACGAAAGCGGAAGAATCGGCGAAGACCCCAACGGTATTCCGAACAATCTTATGCCGTACATTACTCAGGTTGCGGCAGGCAGACTCAAATGCCTCGGCGTTTTCGGCAACGATTATCCAACCCACGACGGAACAGGTGTTCGTGACTATATTCACGTAGTTGACCTTGCAAAAGGTCACGTAAAGGCAATTGACTATTCTGCCGAGCATAAGGGAACAGAAATTTTCAATCTCGGAACAGGTACAGGCTACAGCGTACTTGATATTGTGAATGCATTTTCAAAGGTAAACAATATCGAGATTCCCTATGAAATCAAGCCTCGCCGAGCAGGTGATATTGCGGAGTGTTTCGCTGATGCCTCAAAAGCTGCAGAAATACTTGGCTGGACTGCTGAAAAGACGCTTGAGGATATGTGTAAAGACTCTTGGAACTGGCAATCTCACAATGTAAATGGTTATAAATAACAAAAGACGTATCTCCATTTTATGCAACTCAACGAAAAAACAATTTTTTGTAAAAAAACTACCGCTAAAAGGATTTTTTTATTGACTTTTGGCGGTTTGTTGATATATAATAGTAATGCTTATAGAAGCATTATCATTTAAGGAGGAAAAGAAAATGTTCAAAAAAGCAATCAGCCTTTTGCTTTCATTAATGCTTATTGTTACTTCATTATCTGTAACTATCATCAGCGTATCAGCTGCTGACGGTTCAGTGTATAAAGTAGCTGGTGTTGATGCACTTACCGGTGACGGTCCTAACTGGCAGCCGGATGCTTCATTATCACCTGATAACGTAATGACAGCAAAGGAAGACGGTACATACGAAAAGGTATATACCGATGTACCTGTCATGAATGACTACCAGATTAAAGTTGTTGAAAATACAGCAGATGGTAACTTTAACTGGTACGGCGTTGATGGCGGCGACGACAACTTTACATTCAATGTAAAGTCAGTTTGTGATGTAACAATCACATTCAACCCCGAAACACTCAAGATCACTGTAACAGGTGAAGGCGTTGAGATTCCCACAGAACTCGTTATTGAGTCAATGCGTGCCGTAGGTAACGGTGACGGAAACTGGCTTAACGGCGTAGCTTGGGATCCCGCAGCAGATGACAACCTCATGACAGAGGTTTCACCTAATGTATATGAAATCACATATACTGACCTTGATGAGTTTGATAACTATGTTGTTAAGTTTGCTGCTAACGGTAGCTGGGCTGCAAACTGGGGCGGCACATATGAAGGTTCAGGCGTTGTTTCAGAAGCTATTTACAACCATCCTGATCCTCAGATGGCTATCGATGTTCCCTACGAACTCGCTGATGTAACACTCAGACTCGACCTCACAAACTTTGACTTTGCTACAAAGTCAGGCGCTACATTCACAGTAACAGTTACTGACAAGACAGGCGGCGAACCCACAGAGGCTCCCACAGAGGCTCCCACAGAAGCTCCCACAGAACTTCCTACAGAGGCTCCCACAGAGGCTCCCACAGAGGCTCCCACAGAGGCTCCCACAGCAGCTCCTGCAGGTCTTACAGTAAACGCTACTTCAAACTACTTCCCTGCATATACAACATTCGTTGCTGAAGGTGAAGAGTATGTAACAGTTACATACTTCATTGATAGTGCTAAGGATGTACTTAACACACAGTGGGACTTAAACTATGACCCCAGCGTTCTTCAGTATGATGCATCAGTAAACAAGAACGGCAGACGCAGCAACATCATGCCTCAGGTAGATGACCTTGTTGTTAATGACGTTAAGAATGATGACGGTACTTCAAAGGGCGTTATCAAGGGTAATGCAACAAGCCTCTACGCTTATGAGTTTGCAGGCTTAGGCAGAACTCCTTTCGTTACATTAACATTTAAGGTTATCGGTTCAGGCGAAACATCAGTTGATCTCTTTGTTGATGTATTAACACTTACAACTGTTGATGAAGAAACAGGTATGACAAAAGATGAAAACGAAGATGAAGTAGTTAACTTCGGCGTTATCAACGAGTCATTACCTCAGCCTGCTCGTGTAACAGTTCCTTATGCTGGTCTTTACAACCCCGATGCTACAAATCCTGTTTCTACAGAAGCTCCCACAGAGGCTCCTACAGAGGCTCCCACAGAGGCTCCTACAGAGGCTCCCACAGAGGCTCCTACAGAGACTCCTACAGAGACTCCCACAGAGGCTCCCACAGTTCCCGTTGAAGACGCTATTTATGTAGTAGCAGGTTCAGTTGAACTTTGCGGAACAACTTGGGATGGCAGCCCTGTAACTTCACCCGACAATGTTATGACACCCAACGCTGACGGCACATATTCAATCGTATTTAACGATGTAGCTCCTAATAACGGCTTACAGCTCAAGGTTGTTGAGAATATCGGCGAAACACAGAACTGGTATGGCGTTGACGGCGGCGAAGACAATTTCACATTCAACGTAACAGCTGAATGTGACGTAACAGTTACATTTGATCCCGTTACAAAGAAAATCACTGTAACAGGTGAAGGCGTTGAAATTCCTACTGAACTCGTTGTAGAATCAGTGCGCACAGTAGGTAACGGTGACGGCAACTGGCTCAACGGCGTAGCTTGGCTTCCTGATGATGACCAGAACCTTATGACAGAAGTATCTGACAAGGTTTATGAAATCACATACACAGACATCGAAGAGTATGACAACTATCAGGTTAAATTTGCTGCAAACGGTTCTTGGACTGACAGCTGGGGATACGGCAAGAATGGTGAATCACCTACATATCCCGGTTCAGGTGTTGAGTTCGATGCAGTTCACAACGGCGGCAACATTGTTGTAGATGTTCCTTATGAACTCGCTGATGTAACTCTCAGACTCGACCTTACAAACTTTGACTATCCTTCAAAGACAGGTGCTAAGATTACAATCACAGTTACTGAGAAGGTTGCTCCTACAGAAGCTCCCACAGAAGCTCCTACAGAAGCTCCCACAGAAGCTCCTACTGAGGCTCCCACAGAAGCTCCTACTGAGGCTCCCACAGAAGCTCCTACAGAAGCTCCCACAGAAGCTCCTACAGAGGCTCCCACAGAAGCTCCTACAGAGGCTCCCACAGAAGCTCCTGCAACTGGTCTTAATATCAAAGCTACATCAAACTACTTCCCCGAGACTAACTACACATTAACAAAGGATGCAGGCACAGATCTCGTTACAGTAACATATTACTTCGATTGCGCTAAGCAGCTTCTCAATACACAGTGGAAACTCACCTACGATAAAGAAGTTCTTGAAGTTCTTCCTGAGAACAACTTAGGTGGCTTTATGCCGTTCGCAACTGAGGGTGCTTTGTATGACACATCGATGCTCGGCGTTATCAGCGGTAGTGCTTCTAACCTCGGTCTTTATGACATTAAGGATGGTCAGGCATTCGTTCAGGTAACATTCAAGGCTCTCGCATTTGAAGGTGAAACAGTTGTTGACCTCTACGTAGAAGACCTCTCTGTTTCTGAAAGAAATCCTGAAACAGGTGCTACTGAGGAAACTAAAGAAGAGTCTCTCGTTGTTAACGGTGAAATTCAGAAGACAGAAACTCCTGTAGCACTTGATACAGAAATCACTGTCGGCACTCCCGTAGCTCCCACAGAAGCTCCTACAGAAGCTCCCACAGAAGCTCCTACAGAAGCTCCCACAGAAGCTCCTACAGAGGCTCCCACAGAAGCTCCCACAGAGGCTCCCACAGAAGCTCCCACAGAAGCTCCCACAGAAGCTCCCACAGAGGCTCCTACAGAAGCTCCTACAGAGGCTCCCACAGAAGAACCCACAGAAGCTCCCACAGAAGCTCCCACAGAGGCTCCTACAGAAGAACCCACAGTAGCTCCTACAACATCTAATGTAGCACCTGCAACAGATGCTACAGGTGCAACAGGCACAACAGTTAAGCCTGCTACATCTGATACACCTACTGGCGGTACTACATCAAACGGCAGCGCAGTACAGACCGGTAATGCTTCTATGGCAGTAATTATCCTCTTAGTACTTGTATCTGCTTGCGGTGTTCTTTACTTCACACGTAAGAGAGTAAAGTAATTTGGTATCATTCTGGTATCTGTAAATAAAAATTAATATTTTTCCACCCTCCGTTTTCGGAGGGTGTTTTTTTAGGTTCTTAAAATTTATATCGGCTCTTTGTCAATAGTTAGGTAAATCAAATAAGATAAGTCAAATAACAAGCGTCAGCAAGTAAAGCTGTCGCTTGTTAATTTATATTAAGCGGAATTTTGAATAGCGTTGGCTAATAAGCTTCATTTAACAGTAAACATTTATAATTTCACATAATCTTCAAATAAATAATATAAATTTTCGTTGAAATCTTTTATAATATGATATATAATATATTTATATTATGTAAAGGAATGAAACTCAATGAAAAAGCATTTAGTAAAAATTCTTTCTCTTTGTTTTGCAGCAGTTCTTATGCTGTCGTTTATGACGTCAATTACGGCATTCGCAGCTGACGATGAATTGACTGTAAATTCTGATGCAAAGGTAAAAGTCGGTGATAAGATTAAATATACTTTGTATTTGAGTGATACAAAAGAGGATATTATCGGCTTTGAACTTCGTATGTTCTATGACCATAATTATTTAGAGCTTGATAAGGATTCGGTTAACTACGGAAAATTTGACGGTGTTATTCACAACCTCAATCTTGAAGATAAAATTCCGATTAACTGGACAAACATCAGTACACCGGTTTCGTTTGCAAGTAAGGCTGAATTCCTCTCTATGGAGTTTAAGGTTGTCAAAGGCGGCGAAACTGAAATTTCTCAGTTTGTTTCAGAGATGTACGGCGACGATATGACTTATCTTAAGTCTTATAAGTGGACTTACGATATAACTGTCAATGACAAAACTATTGTTGAGGACAAGACACCTGTAATCAGTGATGATGCACAGACTCTGGAAAAGAATCAGGGAAGCTTTGTCAACTATATTGACGGTATGGGCGAAGAGAATACCCCTAATAAGGATAATCACTCTGCTGTAGTAGGCGGTACACAGATTGCCACAGAATATGTTGACGTAACAAGATATGAAAATGTATCCGCAAGCGGTTCATTTAATATGATGCCTATCATTGTTATTGTTGCTGTTGTAGTAGTTGTAGGGGCAATCATTGCAATTCTGATTATCAAGAAGCGTGACGATGCTAAAATTTCTTCAGAAAATGACAATAATAGTGAAAATTAAAGCTTAATTAACAAAATAATTAATTTAACTTTGTCAAAAATGCCAAAATAAAATTTTTACAATTTATTGAAATTTATTTTGATTTGTTATATAATTAATTAAAACCGATTAATTTAATATCGGAAAATAATTGGAGGAGATTAAAATGAAAAAGAAACTCGTTAGCCTTTTGCTTGCAGGTTCTGTTGTAGCTTCTATGGCTGCTATCGCTTCTGTAAGTGCATCGGCTATTATCGACACAAACGGTTGCTATGCACCCGGTGACAATGTTGAAGCTACCTACAGATACTATTTTGCAATGCCTAAGGCTTGGTATACTGACAACGCTAAAACTGCCGGTATCTACTGGTGGTCGGGCACAGATGCTTGTGGTGCTGTTGATGGTACAGGCGGTTCAGTTGCTTGGCCCGGATATTTAGCTCAGAAGAGTGAAGTTGAAGATGTATACTATGTTGACTGTCCTACAGATGTTCCTACAATAATTTGGAATAACTCTCTTGACGGCGGTCAGGATAAGGAAGATCCAAAATACTTAGAAGCCACACAGACTACTAATGTTGGTGTTGAATTCTATAGTGATGGTGACAGCGATCTTTATGATACAGATTGGTTTGTTGAAATGGAAGAAAGTTTCAACGGCGACAAGGCTGCTCTCGGAGATTTTGCTGACAACTTCTTTATGGATGATGAATATGGTTTTTCATTTAAATTTGACAATATGATTTATATTGTTGATCTTAATAAGACAGACGTTAATTTTGAGGGTAAGATGACATATACCGGAGATTTGTACTTCTATTATGGAGATGGTGAGTATGGTACATATCCCACAAAAGAAGAGTCTGAGTCTAAAGGAACATTAAAGAGTGTTGTAGATGCTCCTGCAACTCCCGATCAGCCTGCAACAACACCTACTAAGCCCGGCAGTGTAGGTCCCGCTTCTGACAAGCCCGGTCAGCCTTCAACAGACCCCGCTTCTTCAACAAAGCCCGTTTCAACTTCTGACACACCCGCTTCAACAGTATCAGGCGGCGCTGTACAGACAGGCGAAGCTTCATATGCAGTTATTCTTCTTGTTGTTTTAGCTGCTGTATCCGGCGTTGTAGTATTTACACGTAAGAAGTACAACTAATTATTTGATTAATAAATAATTGCTTTTAATAAAACGCTCCCTCTCACCGGGGGCGTTTTGAGTTTGTAAGCTTTATGCTCATAATTTGACATTTGAATACCTTATAAATTGCGTTATTAACATTAATATACAAAATCTTTCAAATAATTAGTAAATATGACACACCGAATTGGTGGATTTTTTCTCGCAAATACTTGATTTTTATTTGAGATTATAATATAATATATATACCCGATATAATCGAAAATTGTAAATGGGAGGAAATTTAAATGTCCAAGAAAATTATAAGTCTTCTTCTCACGCTTATGCTGACAGTTTCAATGGTAGCAGTTGCTGCGGTAAGCGTTTCGGCAGAAGTTGATGAGCAGGGTAGATATACTCCCTCAGAAGGCATTGAAACAAACAGATATTACTTCTATATGCCTTCAGATTGGTATAATGACTGCGCTTTTGATGCCGGCATTTATTGGTGGCTTGGTTCAGATGCCCCGACTGCTTGGCCCGGTTACGGCGCACAGAACGGCGATGCTGATCAGGTATACTACTGCGATGTTCCTGTAAATTCTACAACAATTATCTGGAACAACGGTTATGACGGCGGTGACGATTCAACAGATCCGAATTACGCTAAAGCTATCCAGACTGTAGATATTGCAAGCCAGTTCTATTCAGACGGCGACAGCGATATTTATGATTCAGCTTGGTTCTCCGAGATGGAAGACAGCTTCAACGGCGACAAGGCTGCTCTCGGTGCTTTTGCTGACAACTTCTTCTACGATGAAGAGTATGGTCTCGGATTCTCATTTGACTTTGATAATATGATTTATGTTATCAGCCCTAATATGATAACTGAAAATCCGCTCAACGGTAAAATTACAAGCGGCGGCGAATGGTACTTCTACTATGGCAAGGGAGAGTACGGTACATATCCCACAAAGGAAATGTCTGCTGAAAAAGGTACACTTTATTCTTCAGATTATCAGCCTCCAAAGGATATGCCTGAAACAGAGCCTGTAACAGATGCAACTGATGCTACATCAGAAACTCCTGACGTAACTGATGCCACAATTTCTACCGATACATCAGAGCCTGCTACTTCTTCAACACCTTATCTCACAGTTAATGCAACTTCAAACTATTTCCCGAAGGCAACTGCAGAGTACAATGAAGCTACCAAAGAAGTAACAGTTACTTATTGGATGAAATCCTCAAAGGATGTGCTCGATACACAGTGGAATCTCTACTATGATTCAAGTGTTCTTTCTGTATCAAGCAAAAATACTGTAGAGACTGTTTGTCCTTCAGTCGGAAAATCAGGTGTAATTAATCTTGGTATTGACGGCGTAATTAAGTATAATGCCACCAACCTTTACCTCTTCGATTTCACTTCTGAAGAGAAGGCATATGTTTCGGTTATTTTTGATGTTAATGATGTTTCTTCAAGTGTTCCTGTTACAACAACAGTTGACCTTGATGTAAACGTTCTTCGTGTATCAAAAGTTGATCCTTTAACATTAAGAAGTGATGTTAACGAAGAAGTAATGCTTTGCAACTTCTCAGAAGTTCTTGACGACGACGCTACTAAGACAGTACATGTAGACCGCAGAACTCAGCTTTCTTCTTCTGCTTATGAAGAGCCTACAACTGCTGAAACAACTGTAACTCCTTCTGAAGAGGAATCAACTGTTCCTGAAACAACAGCTGAGCCTGAGCCTAATGTTCCTTACCTTACTGTAAATGCTACATCAAACTACTTCCCGAAGGCTACTGCTGATTACATCAAGTCTACTAATGAAGTAGTTGTGACATACTGGATGAAGTCAGATATGGACGTTCTCGACTTACAGTGGTATGTAACATATGATTCGGAAATTCTTACACTTTCAGAGAGCAATACTGTTGATACAGTATGTCCCGTAATCGGTGACAAAGCTGTTATGAACTTAGGATTGAAGAATAAGATTAAGTACAATGCTTCTAACCTCAATCTTTTTGATTTCTCATCCGAAGAAACTCCGTTTGCTCAGTTTACATTCAACGTAAACGACCTTACAGATAAGGCTCCTGTAACAACTACAATTGACCTTACTGTTGAAGTTTTAAGAGTATCAGAGATTAATGAGGAAACATTAAGATCCGACACAGATAAGGAAATTATTCTTGTTGACAATAGTCAGGTATTTGATAACGAGCAGACACAGTCAGCAGGCGTTAAGACTCGTACAACACTTACACCTTCTACTTATATTGCTCCAACAACTGCTGTTGAACCTACAACAACAGAACCTGTAGAGCCTACAACAACAGAACCCGTAGAGCCTACAACAACAGAACCTGTAGAGCCTACAACAATAGAACCCGTAGAGCCTACAACAATAGAACCCGTAGAGCCTACAACAGCAGAACCTGTAGAGCCTACAACAGCTGAACCTGTTGAGCCTACAACAACAGAACCTGTAGAGCCTACAACAACAGAACCTGTAGAGCCTGCAACAACTGAACCTGTAGAACCCGCTACAACAGAGCCTGAAACAGTAGCTCCGTCTTCAGTCGTTGAAAATACTACAAGCGTTATAGCTCCTGCAACTGATTCAACATCTGCAACAGGAACTACAGCTTCAAAATCTACAAGCGATACACCTTCATCAACTAACGGCAACAACAGTACCGTTCAGACTGGTGATACATCACTTGCAGTAATCATTCTTTCAATTCTTATTGGAGCAACATGCGTAATGTTTGTACTCCGCAAGAGAGAAATGTTCTGATTCTAACTTAAATGTTTAAGGGCTGACCAATTGGTCAGCCCTTAATTAGTTGTTTTGGAGAACTTTTATATATGAACAGTTTTAAAATTGAATATCCAAAAGATAAAGTGAAAATCTATATCTTTGTAGGTATTTTTCTGCCCATGTGTTTTATTGCAGAATTTTGTATAGCAATTATTCCTAACCGGGCGTATGAGAATTATACCATTTTTGAAAATATTATAATTTTATCAATTATGCTAATTCTAATTCTTACAGTATCGTTAATATTTTTGGTATCTGCTGCTTATTGTAAAAAATTTTGTATGACGGTTTCAGACGGAGTCATACATATAAAAAGCTTACGATTTGAAAATCAATACTACTACAGCGACATAACAAACATTATTTGTTCATATGATATAATCAGCACTTCTTATTTTTCATTAAAAAAGCAGATTACTGCAAAAATTTGTTTTGGTAAGAAGAAAGTTAAATTAAATAGCAGTATGAGTAATTATTTTAAATTTATGGATTTACTTATTGCAAAGGGGTATCTTAAAGGGCAAGCTTGAATTTATACAAAAAACTTAATAATCAGAAATAATACCTTCATAATATAATAATTATACTAAATTTGTTTTAATATAATTTATGAGCGTTTCTGATAAAGTAAAAAGAGAGCAACAGTCATTGTTGCTCTCTTTAATGTTCAATTTATGATTATACCTTGATGTATCTTTATTTTCATTAGTTATTAATGCTTTAAACCATAATTTGTCGAGGCACTCGACAAATTATGGTTTTGCTGAATAAAGGGAATAACAGGGTTTTTACTTGATATTACTCTTCACAGTCTGAAAAATCACTGATTGACGTAGTCGGTGACTGGATATTTTTAAGCTTGCGCTGAATTTGTCTTGTTCTGACTCCGACAAGCTTATCAAGCTCTTTGTTTGCCTGGTCAAGGCGCTGCTGAGTGGCAACAAGAACTTCGTTGAATTTGTCAAATTCCTGTTTTACTCCGCCTAAAACTTCCCATACCTCTGCACTGCGTTTCTGAACGGCGAGAGTTTTAAATCCCATTTGCAGTGAATTGAGCAGAGCCGCCATTGTGCTCGGACCTGCAATATTTACCTTGTAGTCACGCTGCAGGATTTCTACAAGACCTCGGTTGACAACCTCGCTGTAAAGTCCTTCAAACGGCAAAAACATAATTGCAAATTCGGTTGTATTTGGCGGGTCAATATACTTATCGTGTATATCCTTAGCCTCGTTCTTTATAGTTGCAATAAGGACTTTTGCAGCAGAGTCAATCTCGTCTTTATCTCCTTTTTCAATAGCGTCACGCAAATTTGCGTATGTATCTCCGGGAAATTTTGAGTCTATCGGTAGATAAACAACGCCATCATCGTCAGCAGGCAATTTGATTGCGAACTCTACAACATTTTTTGAACCTTGTTTAGTTGCAATGTTTTCCTCATATTGTTCGGGAGAAAGTATTTCGGATAAAATGCTTTTTAGTTGAATTTCACCCAGAATACCTCTTGTCTTTACATTTGAAAGAACTTTTTTCAAGTCACCGACACCAACAGCAAGGTTCTGCATTTCACCTAGTCCCTTATAAACCTGTTCAAGACGTTCGTTGACAAGCGAAAACGATTTGTTCATCTTTTCTTCAAGTGTTTTCTGTAACTTCTCATCAACAGTTTCTCTCATTTTTTCAAGCTGACGGTTATTGTCACTTTGCAAATATTCAAGCCTTTTCTCAACAGAAAGCCTGATATTTTCAAGCTTTTGTTCGTTTTCAAGTGAAAAGGTTTTAATTCTCTCCTCAAGCTGGGACATTTTTTCTGTCTGATTCGCAGAAATCATATCACCCATATTTTTAACAGTGCTTTGTATCTGAGAAGAAAGCTCCTGCCTTTGAGTACTCATTTGTCTGCCGATTTCATTTCTGACTATAGTTGCAATTTCGTCAGAGCTTACCTGTGTGTTTGAGCTGCCTTTCTTAATAATTAAGATAATACTTATTATACCGACAATCAGTAAAACAGCACACAAAACAATTAAAAGAATTTCAGTTAATTCCATATTTTACTCCTCAATGAATAGTATAGTATTATCATATCATCGGAGCAAATTTGTGTCAACCTAAAAAACAGTTTCAACTCGCTTTGTGCAGTTGTTTGGCGAATAGATGAATTTGTCAATATGACTTTCCGAAAAATAGTATTGCGGTTTTTGCGGGTTGTATTTATAGTCGAAGGTATCTATAATAATAAGTTTAATTTTCATTTTTTCAGGAATAATACTTTTTATGTACACGCTCGCCTGCTGTCCGGCTTTCACACCTTCCTTACATTCAGCAAGTCCTGCAAGGTTAGGGGAGAGCTCAACAAATGCGCCGTAATTTTCTACACTCCTGACAATTCCCGATACAGTTTCTCCCGGAGAAAAGTTAGCGGCGTTTTCCTCCCAAGTACCCAAAAGCTCCTTGTGGCTGAGGCTGATTCTTCCGTTTTCAATTGACTTGATAATCGCCTTAATATCCATACCTACCGTAAAACGTTCTCTCGGGTGTTCAATACGAGAAACAGAGATTGTGTCAATCGGCATAAGCGCAACAATTCCGCAGCCTATATCTGCAAATGCACCGAAGTTTTCAAGGTGAGTTATTCTTGCGTCTACAACGTCGCCGCAGACAAGTCTTGAAATATAGTTTTCAAGGCACTGCTTCTGAGCGGCTTCTCTTGAAAGGACAGCGTATTTTTTGCCGTACTTGTCTGTATCAAAGCCTTTGACAATAAAGCAAACAGGACGATTAACCCTTGAAATTACGGCAATGTCACGCACCGTTCCTTCACGAATACCGAGCGCACCCTCTTCACGTGGAATTATGCCCTTCATTGAGCCGAGATTTACAATAAGATTGTGGTCTGAGTCGCACATAAAAGCCTTTGCTTCGAGTATTTTTCTGTCACACATAGCCTCGTACAAAAGCTGTGGCGAATGAATAATATTTATGTTCTCCTGTTCAGAAATGAGTTTTCCCTCGGGTAGATATTCTGACATTTTAAAACCTCCGTAATATTTGGTTACAAATAAACATATGAACAAATGCAGTGATTTATTACACCTAAAAAAACTCACAAACCTTGCAAAATTTGCGCAAACTTGCAATTTTTCAGCATTTATGTTAAAATAATCTTGTGTGTTTTAGAATATAATCCGGAAAGGAAACAGAATATGAATACGAATAAGTTTAGAAAGCTTTCAGGTGTTGTTTTGTGCGCCTTGATTTGCGTTTCTTCGGCTATTTCGTTTTCAGGATGCGAAAACGGAAAAACACAGTCTGCAACATCCGATGAAGTTGCAACAACCTCACCTTTGCCTGTAAGCACTGCTGATGAAGCAACGGCTGTCGGTGCGCTTGAAAGCCTTGGAATTGACGCTTCCACACTTGGAATTGAACCGAATATTTTCCACGATACAGAAAACGAAGTCGGTTTTCAGCTTGAAATGCCCAATGAGGGCGATACGATTGCAGTAGTCCATACTTCGCTGGGCGATTTTACAATGAGATTTTTCCCTGAACAGGCTCCAAAGACAGTCACAAATTTTATTAACCTTGCAAAAGAGGGAAAATATAACAACACCACATTTCACAGGGTTGTAAGGGACTTTATTGTGCAGGGCGGTCATTGCGGAAATGACGAAAATGCTCCCAACGGCACAAGCTCCTACGGTACGGAATTTGAAGATGAATTCTGCGACAAGCTTTTTAATATAAGAGGTGCCGTTTCTATGGCAAACTCAGCACAGGATACAAACGGAAGTCAGTTCTTTGTTAACCAGACAAGTGCTGAGGCGTTTAAAAATAACGGCGGCTGGGTAAAGCTTGAAAATAACTGGGAAAATATAAAGACACAGCTTTCAAATTATAAGGACTCAAATCTGCTTTCAGCTTTCATTCAGAAGAACGGAAACAATTGTTATGATACCGAAATAGTCCCTGCTGAGGTTCGTTCACTTTACGAAGCAAACGGAGGAAATCCGTATCTTGACGGCGCATACAATGCCGTTGACAGAGGTCACACTGTTTTTGCACAGATAATAGGCAGTATGGATGTTATTGATAAGATTGCCGCAGTCAAGGTCGATGATGACGATAAGCCTGTTGAAAACGTTGTAATTAAGTCGATAGATATTACAACCTATTCTGCACAGGAAGCACAGCCGACTTCGCAGAGCGCAGGGACAAATTCAGCCGAGTAAAAAATAATTCAATTAATATGCAGTTTCAGGAGTGTTTGTCAATGAGCAATTTACCTATTGTTGCAATTATGTATGACTTTGACCGAACGCTGTGTACCAAGGATATGCAGGATTACAGTTTTATTCCGAGTCTTGGAATGACCGAGAGCGAGTTCTGGCAGTATTCAAATTCACTCGGACAGCGTGAGCATATGGATTCGATTCTTGCATATATGTATGCAATGGTCAAAATTTCCAAAGACAAGAACATTCCTCTGCTCAGGCAGAACCTTGTTGATATGGGTAAGAACGTTGAGCTTTTCAAGGGCGTTGAGGGCTGGTTTGACCGGATTACCGAATTCGGCAAAGACAACGGTATGCAGGTAGAGCATTACGTAATTTCTTCGGGAATGAAAGAGATTATAGAGGGAACTCCGATAAGCAAGTGCTTCAAAAGCATTTTTGCCTGTGAGTTTCTGTACGACGAAAACGGTAACGGCGTGTGGCCGAAAACCGACGTAAACTACACCAACAAAACACAGTTTGTTTATCGAATCAACAAGGGTGTGCTTGACGTGGCAAATGATAATGATCTTAACCGCTCAATGCCCGACGACAGCAAGAGAGTGCCGTTTTGCAATATGATTTACATAGGCGACGGACTTTCGGACGTTCCTTGCATGAAGATGATGAAGGCATACGGAGGTTACTCAATAGCCGTTTATCAGAACAAGGACAGCAAGGTTGAAGATTTGCTGAAAAGGGGCAGAGTAGAATATATTTATCCTGCCGATTACAGCGAAAATACGGGACTTGACATAACCGTTAAGAATATAATCAGGAAAATGTCAATTTCCGAAACGTTGTATGATGAATATACAAAGCAGAAAAGTTTGCTGTAATAATAAGCTAGCCGAGTACCTCGGCACGCAAATCGAGTAGAAAAATCGGATTGTTTGGATAAAACGGTTGCCCGAATTATAAATTGATATATCGGAAACGTTTGTATTACAGTCGTAGGGACACGGCGTGCCGTGTCCGTGTTGACTATCAAACGCAACCAATTATATCAAAATTATTTTGACTAACAAACCTTTCCGTAGGGGACGGCTTCCCAGACGTTCCATTCACAAAAATTGCAACGCAATTTTTGTGTGGACACAGCACGCCGTGTCCCTACGTCAACGTTGCGCTAAATTATGGTTTATCGAATATCATTTTTTGTAAAAAAAACAAAAACTGACTTTGATTTTTCAAAGCCAGTTTTTTTAATGAGCAATTTAATTTGTTTGAGTAAAACGGGATAATCAGATTTTGTTTGCAAGAGCTCTTTCAAGCCAGATGTCTGCAATATCCATTGCAAGGAACATACCCTTTTTCTCGCTTGACTTTACAAGCTGCTTTCTCGGTGAAAGGTAAGGGTCGGTAGCCATAAGCTGAACTGTTATCTTATCGGGGAGCTCTTTGCCGTCAACTTCCTTTTTTGATTTAATCTGCATCCTTATAACATACGGCTCTTCCATATTGCCGTAGTAAATCTCATCTCCGCAGCGCACAAGCGGTCTGCCCTTGTAGGTAGGAAATTCCTGTGCCTGTTTCTTGGTATCTGCCACAAGGCATCATCCTTTCTTAAACATTGAGGTATGACTTCACCAGTGCTTCAAGTAAGTCGTCACGGTCAATTTTACTTATAATATTACGAGCGTTGTTGTACGTTGTAATATAAGTAGGGTCCTCGCTCAGAATATAGCCTACAATCTGGTTAATCGGATTGTAGCCCTTTTGCCTGAGTGCATCGTAAACGATAGTAAGGCTTGCCTTAATCTGGTCATCCTTTTCCTCGCCGAGTGAAAAAATCATTGTCTTATCCAACATACTGAAACACCTCCTATTCGTCTATTATAATATATTTAAAAGCAAATTTCAAGCATTTTAAATAAAATGATTGTAAAAGACAGTTTTATTTTTGGAAAAAGAACAAGGGGCGTTTTACCGTCCCTTGTTTGTTGCTTTGAATTAATAGAAAACTGCTCCGAAATGCTAAAACCACTCGACTTATGCGTTTCTCAGTTTTACGCCGAGCTTTTCAAGATTTGCGATAACCTTGTCGATAATCTCCTGAACCTCGTTTGAGGAAAGAGTTCTCTCGTTTGACGAGAACTCAAATCTTACGGTTATGCTGTGAACAGTTTCTGTGTCATAGGTGTCAACAATCTTAGTATTCTTAAGAATTGCAACGCCCTCGTTTTTCCAGCTCTTGGCAAGGTCAGAGTAAAATACTCCGCTCGGAATTTCAAGGCTTATGTCATAATCAATCGGCGGGAACTTTGACGGCTCTTCATAAACGATAGCCGCATTTTCAGCATTAGTAAACTCGCTCATATCAATCTCGGCAAAGACAATGCTTGCCTTTTTGTCAATCTTCTTGCCGACAATAGGGTGAACAATTCCGATTGTGCCGATTTCCTTATCGCCAATCATAACTGTGTTTAGGTTTACGGGGTGTTCGTAGCTGTGCTTTGGTTCAGCTTTTTTGAATGAAAGCGTTTCGTGCTTTAAGTCGCTCGTGATGACTGCGAGCATATCTCTCAGCTCAAAGTATAGCGTCTTGACGTCCTTTGTCTTGCTGAACAGCGTAACAGCGAGTTTCTTGCTTTCAATGCAAAGATTGTTTTCGTCAACTCCGTTTACAACACGTCCGATTTCGAATATACCGAAGTCGGGTGAGTAGGAAGCATTTGTCTTAACCTGACAAAGCTGTGTGGGGATAATTGAATTTCTGATTGTTTCAATGTTGGGATTAGTAGCGTTTGCAAGCTTGATATTATTCTCCACGGGAATATTAAGTGCTTTCAGTTCGTCATTATACGCCCAAACATATGAATGAAGCTCGTGAAGATTATATTTCTTTACAAGAATATCCTTGATTTTGTCCTCGTTGCTCTTAACAGCGTCAACTCTGACGGGGTAGAGGGGAGAACGAGTTGTGTTGATTTCAAAGTTATCGTAGCCGTAAATTCTTGTGATTTCCTCGATTATGTCAGCCTTGAGTGTAACGTCCTTAGTAGCTCTCCAAGACGGGACAACAACCGTGAAATTGTCGTTGTCAAGCGTTACCTTAAAGCCAAGGCTTGTGAGAGTTTTAACAATTGTATCATTGTTAATTTCAATTCCCGTGTAGCGGTCAACGAATTTTTTGTCAAAGTCAAGAGTAACTGTTTCATAGCGGAAAGCGTATTCGTCAGTAAGTGAGGAAACGACCTTAACATCGCTGTCGTATTTTTTGAGCAGATATAAGAATCTTGCAATAGCAACGTCTGTCATTTCGGGGTCAAGGCACTTTTCATAGCGCATAGAAGCGTCTGTACGGTGAGCAAGACGAACGGTAGATTTACGGATTGAAACAGCGTTAAAGGTAGCCGATTCAAGCGTAAGAGTTGTAGTATCGTCAACGATTTCCGAGTCAAGACCGCCCATAATACCGGCAATAGCAACAGGAGTGTTGTCGTTGCAAATCATCAGCGTGTTTTCGTCAATGTTGCGGTCAACGCCGTCGAGTGTGCGGAAAACAAACTGCTTGTCGAAACGCTTGATTCTGATTTTTTCAACCTTGCGTGAGTCGAATGCGTGCATAGGCTGTCCCATTTCGAGCATAAGGTAGTTAGTGAGGTCTGCAAGGAAGTTGATGCCTCTCATACCGCAGTAAAAGAGCCTTATTCTCATATTTACGGGGCTTACGTTTCTCTTGATATTCTCAACCTGCAAACAGCTGTAGCGCTGACAGAGGTCGTCCTCAATCTTCATATCAACCTTTTTGAGTGTTTCGTAAGCCTTTAAATCGTCAACGTCAAGCGGCTTTAATTCTCTGCCTGCAAGTGCGGCAAATTCTCTTGCGATGCCGTAATGTCCCCAGAGGTCGGGGCGGTTTGTAAGAGATTTATTGTCAACCTCGAATACAATATCGTCAACTTCGTAAACGTCCTTGATGTCTGTACCGTTTGCAACGTCGTCTGTAATGTCCATAATTCCCGAGTTATCATCGGAAATTCCGATTTCGGCCTCGCTACAGCACATTCCATTTGAAGTAAAGCCTGCAAGCGGACGCGGAGTGATTGTAATATCGCCGATTTTTGCACCGACCTGTGCAAAGGCAGTTTTCATACCAACTCTGACGTTTGGCGCACCGCATACAACATCGGTTAACTCGCCGTTGCCTGCGTCAACCTTTAAAAGATGGAGCTTCTTTGAGTCGGGGTGATTTTCAACCGACTTGATTTCGGCAACAACAATTCCGCTGATGTCTGAGCCTTTATGGAAAATCTCGTTTTCAACCTCTGCTGTTGAAAGAGAAAACTTGTGAATAAGCTCAAGCTTGTCAAGACCGCTGAGGTCAACAAAATCCTGAATCCAGTTCATTGATAAAAACATATTAGATACCCTCCTTATTCATCATCGGTAAACTGTGAAAGCGACTTAAGGCTTCCGCTGTTTAAATCTCTGATGTCCTTGATTCCGTACTTCATCATTGCCAGTCTTGTAAGACCAAGACCGAACGCAAATCCTGTGTACTCTTCGGGGTCAATTCCGCCCTCTCTTAAAACATTCGGGTGAATCATTCCACAGGGGCAAAGCTCAAGCCAGCCGCTGTGCTTGCAGGAAGGACAGCCGTCACCGCCGCAGATAAGACAGCTTATGTCAAGCTCAAAGCCGGGCTCCACAAACGGGAAGAAACCGGGGCGCAGACGAACCTTGATGTCTTTTCTGAACACCTCGGAAAGCATAGTTTTCATAAAGAATATGAGGTTTGAAATTGAAATGTCCTTGTCAACCATAACGCCCTCCATCTGGAAGAAGGTGTTTTCGTGGCAGGCGTCGGTTGCTTCGTTTCTGAAGCATCTTCCGGGGAAGATAGCCTTAATCGGCACGCCGTTTTCAATAAGGTTTTTGCCGTACTTTCTGAGAATTGCATTCTGTGCGGCAGAGGTCTGCGACTTTAAGAGCTGACCGTTGTCAAGGTAGTAGGTGTCCTGCATATCACGTGCAGGGTGGTGCTTTGGAATGTTGAGCGACTCAAAGCACTCGTAGTCGGTTACAACCTCGGGATAGTCCTCAACGGTAAAGCCCATTGACTTGAAGATTGCCTCGCACTGGCGCTGAACAAGAGTAATCGGGTGATAAGAACCTCTTGTAAGGTCAACAGGCGTTGTGATGTCAAACTGCGGCATAGACGCAATTTCACGCTCAACTTCCTTTTCTTTAAGCTCGGTAATTTTTTCTTCAATTTTTTCAGCGGCAAAGGTTTTAAGCTTGTTTACCTCTGCACCGAATGACTTTCTTTCTTCTGGAGAGAGGTCCTTCATTCCTTTTAATAAGGCAGTGATACTGCCCTTTTTGCCGAGATAAGCAACCCTGATTTTATCAAGGTCAACAAGGTCGGCAGTTTCGGAAAGCTTTTTAGTAATTTCTTCTTTTAAAACAGCAATTTGGTCCATAAATACCTCCGTTAAATATAAAATAAGCCCCTGCGTAAAACTACGCAGGGACGAAATAATCCGCGGTACCACCCTGATTTTTGCATCAATTAGAAGCAAACACTTCCTTGACATATAACGGTGTCAGCCGTTGAAGCCTACCTGAAATTCAGCCTCACCGCTCGGGAGCGAACTTCACATTACAGGCACCGCAATGCGCTTTCAGCCAAGGCGCATATTCTCTTTAGCGGCATGCATTGTATGTTACTTTCTCCGTCAATGCGTTATCTTATCTAATAATAACACTATTTGTCGTTTTTTTCAAGTAGTTTTCTAAAATATTTCAGACGTAAAGTGTTTTTTAAAGCCGTGTTTAATAAATAAAACCGTTTTTATAAAACACACTAAAAAACAGTTGACACTGTGGAGATTTTGTATTATTATAAAAGTGTACTAAAACTATTAATACAATACATTAAGGAGGTTAATTATGTTTCAGATTGATTTTGCGTCAAGAGTGCCGATTTATGAACAGCTCTGCACGAACATAATAAAGTTAGCCTCGGCAGGAGTATTCAAGTCGGGCGACAAGCTGCCGCCTGTAAGAATTCTTGCCTCACAGCTCGGAATAAACCCAAATACTGTAGCAAAGGCGTATCGAGAGCTTGAAAGTCAGGGGTACATTTTTTCCACAGTAGGGCGTGGCAGTTTTCTCACCGACAAGCTCACGGAGAACTGCGCTCAGAAGATGCTTGCGATTGATAACTTCAAGGAGGCAACTAAAAATGCTTATCTGTTCGGCGTGAGCAAGGAGGAAATGACCGAGATTATCGAAAATACCTTCAAAGGAGGTAAAAAAATTGATTGAGTTAAAAAACCTTACAAAGAGGTTTGACAAAATTACTGCTGTAGACAATATGAACCTGACTATCAGCGACGGCTCTGTTGTCGGTCTTGTCGGAAGTAACGGCAGCGGTAAGTCAACCTTGTTAAGACTTTTATCGGGCGTATATCAGCCCGACGGCGGTGAAGTGCTTGTCGGAGGAAAAAAGCTTTTTGACAATCCTGCGGCAAAGGGTGAGTGCTACTTCATTCCCGACTTCCCGTATTTCTACAACAACAGCACAATTAACAGCACCGCTTTTCTTTACAGAAATCTCTACCCGAACTGGAGCGAGGAGCAGTTCAACCGCTTCTGCTCGGTTTTCCCGATTAAGCGTGACGCAAGAATAATCAATATGTCAAAGGGTATGCAGCGTCAGGCGGCGCTTATTCTTGCACTTTCAACCTGCCCGAAATACCTTTTCCTCGATGAAATTTTCGACGGACTTGACCCTGTTGTTCGTCATCTGCTCAAGAAAATACTTATTGAACAGGTTTCCGAACAAAAAATGACGGTTATAATAGCCTCGCACAATCTGCGTGAGCTTGAGGATTTGTGCGACAGAATCTGCCTTATGCACAAGGGCAGAATGCTTATGGAGCGTGACCTTGACTCCTTAAGACTCTGCTTCAGAAAGGTTCAGGTTGCGTTTTCGGAAATGCCCCTTGTGCCAAACATTTTTGAGGGTATTGACGTTGTAAACGTATGGCAGAACGGCAACGTATTTAACGTAACAATCAGAGGAACGGAAGAAGATTTTATGCCGCAGCTCAATGCGCTTAATCCTGCGTATGTTTCGGCTATGCCGCTCACTCTTGAAGAAATATTTATAAGTGAAATGGGGGAAGCAGGCTATGACGTCAACAGTATCCTTTAAAGAAAAGCTAAAGCAGGCGTACTCCGTTTTTAAATGGGATTTAAAGTCCTGCTCGGGAACAATGGCGGTTTATGCTATTTTAGCCGCTGTTTTCACAACAATAATTTTAACGCTTTGCCTTGTAATCGGCTTTTATGTGCAGAACAGTGGAATGTACGATACATATTCATATTCGCAGGCGATTTCTTCGCTTGAAGCTGCTCCCGATACGAATAACGCAATTGCTGTTTCCGTGAGATTTTTCCAGATAATTGCGTCGCAGATGATTTATTTTCTGACAATAATTTTTGCAATCATCTACACCGTGAAGGTTTATTCTTATCTGCACAACAAGCGCAAGGCTGACCTTTACGGCTCGCTTCCGATAAGCAGAATTATGCTGTTTGTTTCAAAGTCAGCCTCGGCTTATCTTTTTACGCTGATTCCTGCAATGTTCTTTTTGGGAATTATATTTATTGTTTCAATGTGCTTAGGCCAGCCGATAGTCAATGAAGCGATTGACATATACGTAAAGCTGCTTATGGGAACGCTTGCAAGTATTTCGGCATACGGACTTATTTCCGTTTGCTGCGGAACAACGCTTAACTCGGTAATTATGTTTATTGCCGTTTGTATTGCTTATCCGCTTTCTGCAATGTTCATCAAGGGAGTGGCTAACGGATTTTTCTGCGGTACCTACACGGGTATTTTCAAAGACCACTTCATAATGAACGCATTGAATCCGCTTGCCGCATACGACGGAATCAACATTATCTACTGGCTGATTTTCTCGGTTGTGTGCATTGTAGCGTCTGCTTTCCTTGTAAAAAGAAGAAAGGCAGAACGTGCTCAGGCTTCATTTACATATTACCTGCCCTGCCACATTGTAAAGGTACTGGTAGCATTCCTTGTCGGAATGTTCCTTGGTGTACTTTTCGGCTCGCTCAATGTTTTCGGAAACGGATATTTAGGCTTTGTATTCGGATTTATCCTCGGCAGTGTGCCTGCGTTTGTAATTACTCACCTGATTTTCTATAAGGGCTTTTCAAAGCTTATCAGGACTTCAATTCCACTCGGCGGATTGGTAGTTGTTGTAGTTGCGGTTATGGCTATATGCAACTACGATATTTTCGGTTACAACGAGTTCGTTCCGAATTTCGACGACGTACAGAGTGCAGGACTTATTGACTCAGAGCATTTCTACAGAGAAAACGACAGCGACTTAAATAAGATTGTCAGAAGCTCAGCAGAAGATTTTACAGATAAAGATAGCATTAATTCAATCATCAGCTCGCATAGCAGTATTCTTGCCGACAAGGACTTTTCGTCGGATAAAAAGTTCCAGAGCGTATGGTACGATATGCTTGTCGATAATATGAACATCGGACTTAACGAAATGCGGTACAGCTTTGCTTATAAAATGAATAACGGCAGAGTTGTTACAAGAACATATTCGCTTTCTGTTTACGATAGCTACTTAAGCAATTATATTGACACAACCAATATTGTTAAAACAAAAACATACACAGAAAAATATACAGCGGCTATAAATGCAAAACAGAGCGATATTTCAAATATAATCGTAAAAGCAAAATCCTATGCAGGCTGTGCTTCTGAGGACACTGACAAGAGCAAGGAGGACTTTGCAAAGGTTATTGAAGCTTTCCGAGAGGATTTCAAGGCTGATAAGAAAAACACAGAAGCAGTTCTTGCACCTATAGGCAACGGTTATTACTACGAAGTCGGTGTTGAAGATTTCAATACTCTTTATCCCGACGCAGTTTGCCTGCTTCAGGTAAATACAGGAAGTAATGATTATTATTCGAATGTCGGCAATATATTTACTGCTTTATATAGCGGAAATTATTCGATATACGATATTCCCAGACAGGAATTGTATCTTATTCCGAAGAGCTATACAAAAACAATAACCGCTTTAAAGGAAATCGGCGTTCTCAACAGCGACAACACCATTAACGAGGACAGCGACTATTACAAGGCACTCAATCAGTATTATTAAGTGAGGGATTGTTTTATGGAGTTATACAAGGGACGTCCCGAAGATATAAGCGACAGGGAAGAAAGAGAAGTAAGAGTTTATGATTTGCTCGACAGCCTTGGCATAGAGTATTTCCGTACTGACCACGAGCACGCCGATACAATGGAAGAATGCAACAGAATTGACGCAGTGCTTGACGTGGTAATCTGCAAAAATCTTTTCCTTTGCAACAGGCAGAAAACCGACTTTTATCTTCTGATGATGCCCGGTGATAAGCCGTTCAAGACAAAGGAACTTTCAAGCCAGATTAACAGCGCAAGGCTTTCGTTTGCATCTCCCGACGCAATGCTTGAGTACCTCGACATAAAGCCGGGGGCTGTAAGCGTTATGGGACTTATGAACGACAAGGAAAATCACGTAAAATTGCTTGTCGATGAAGACGTGCTGAAAGACGAATACGTCGGATGTCACCCTTGCGTGAACACCTCAAGTCTGAAGCTGAAAACCGAGGACGTTTTCGGAAAATATTTAAGAGCCGTAAACCACACCGCAACAACGGTTGTGCTTAAAGGCGAATAAGTCGAGTGCCTCGACACGCAAATTGAGCAGACGGTTTAATTTTAACAAAACCTGTTTTGTATGACCGTTTCGGTGCAATTATTTTTAAAGTAAAAAAAGACTGCAATCGGAGTAATTTCTGATTGCAGTCATTTTTTGCACATATATTTCAACTTTTGATTTTCGGAAAAGCCTGTAACCGTACTGCCTAATTTCTGAATAATTGACGCAGATAAAAAAGCAATGTCAATAAACAGGATTAGCCAGAGGATTGAGAGATATAACGGCTGTTCATAAACGTATAAAAACGGATACGGACCTTCAATAATGTTTAGCAGATTCAAAGCTACGGATACAACAGCGTAAATCAGAGTAGGGATTGTTGCGGCAAACGATAAGCCAACGTCGTATTTTGTTCCGCCCTCAAAAAGCACGAATGAAATAAGCGACAACAGAGGACAGGAAAAATGAAAATAAAAAAAGTCACCGTTAAAAAGCATATATTCATATCCGCCCTCGCCGAAAACAGGCGCAAAAATTGTAACAACCACAACAAAGGTCACATTAAGACAGCAAACGGAAATGTATTTCAGAGTCCTTATCGGCTTTGGTATATCGGGTTTTTTGGGCGAAAAGAGCGAACGAGCAGTAAAAAATGCAAAAACTATGCATACAGTCAGAGCAAAGATATTGCTGTCGGTTGTGTAGAAATTGAACATTTCAAGTCCTGTGCTGTCTGCGCAGATTGCAGTCCCGATTATTTCGAGAACTATGATGATTACGTTGATGATAAGCGACATAGTAAGCCTGAAAGTCCTATTCCTCACAACAAAAACCTGCCCTTTTGAATCTTTAAAATTATTATAAGCAGATTTTGATTTTTAATTAGTTTAAAAATATGGAACAAAAATACATAAAAATGAAGTTTCACATAATTAGCTAAACCATAATTTGTCGAGTGCCTCGACAGGCAAATTTTATAATTGTAGCGGCGAACTGTGTTCGCCATATTTCATAAATTGCGTTGCAATTTATGA
>DXYG01000023.1 GCA_019415925.1 Clostridiales bacterium | reverse complement strand
CGATATATCAATTTATAATTCGGGCAACCGTTTTATCCAAACAATCCGATTTTTCCACTCGAATTGCCTGCGGCGGCTTCGCCGCAAATTATAGTTTATATTATTAATTAAGGCTGATTAAAAGGGATAAACAGAAAACAGAAAATAAATCAATTGCCGGTTTTTCTATATTTTAATGGTTCGGTTTCATACACGTTGTTCCCCTCGCTGTCGATTGCGACGATGCACGGGAAGTCCTCAACGGTGTATCTGCGTACAGCCTCCGTTCCCAAGTCCTCGTAGCAGAGAATCTCCTCCGACTTTATGCTTTTGGCAATCAGAGCCGCCGCTCCGCCTATTGCTGCAAAGTACACGCACTTGTTCTTTACAATCGAATCAATAACCTCCTTGCTCCTTGCGCCCTTGCCTATCATTCCTTTAAGTCCTAGGTCGAGCAGTGCGGGTGCGTATTTATCCATTCTGTAGCTTGAAGTCGGACCTGCGGGACCTACTGCGTAGCCGTCCTTTGCAGGCGCAGGGCCTACATAGTAAATCAGCTCGCCCTTAACGTCAATCGGCAACTCCTTGCCCTGTTCAATCAGCTCAAAAAGTCTTTTGTGTGCGGCGTCCCTGCCCGTAAGAATCGTGCCCGTCAGCAGAACGCTGTCGCCTGCCTTTAAATTTTTAATATCTTCGTCCGTAATCGGAAGTGTAATTTTCTTAGTCATTTTATCCCTCCGTCAGATTGTTGTGGCTGCGTGTCTTGCGGCGTGACAGCAGATGTTGACTGCAACGGGCATTCCTGCAATATGTGTGGGCGAGGTTTCAATGTTAACGCCGATTGCGGTTGTGTTGCCGCCCAGTCCCGCAGGGCCAAAGCCCATTTTGTTGATTTCACTTAAAAGCTCGTCTTCGAGTGCGGCATAACGCTCGTCCTCGTTTTTGGTGTCAATCGGGCGGAAGGTAGCCTTTTTTGCAAGCTGAGCCGCACGCTCAAACGTGCCGCCGATTCCCACTCCGACAACAATCGGAGGACAGGGGTTGGGACCTGCCTTGAAAACAGTGTCGAGAATAAACTGCTTTACGCCCTCAACGCCGTATGACGGAGTCAGCATTTTGATTGCAGACATATTCTCACTGCCGAAGCCTTTTCCACCTGCGGTGATTTTAATTGTGTTGCCGCTGACAATCTTCGTGTGGATAATTGCAGGCGTATTGTCACGTGTGTTCACCCTGTCAAAAACAGGGTCTGCTACAACGCTCTTGCGCAGACAGCCCTCTTCATACGCCTGACGAACGCCCTCGTTGACTGCCTCGTCAAAGCTTCCGTCCTCAATTACCACCTTGTCGCCGTACTCGACAAACAGCACCGACATTCCCGTGTCCTGACAAAGCGGAATTTCCTCCTTTGCGGCGATTTTGTCGTTCTCGATAATCTGCGACAGAACGCTCTTACCGACAGGCGACTGCTCGTTTTCGCAGGCTTTTTCAAGTGCGTTCATAATATCCTTGCCGATAAAGTAGTTGCAGTCCATAAACAGCTTTTTGACTGCGGCTGTAACCTCAGCGGCTTTTATACGTCTTATTTCCATATGCCAATTCCTCTCTGCAAGCTATATTGTTTAAAGTTTAACAATATAATTATATAACTTTTTCAACACTATTTCAATATCGGTTTTTCTGTGATATAATTTATGTAGTTTTCATAACTTTTTCAAAAATTACATAATTTTATCACATTCGCAAGGTAAAATTAATTTGGATAAATAATAAGAACCAAAAGGAGAGGACAAAATGAGCAGGTTACTTGTAGTTGATGATGAATTCAGAATAAGACAGATTATCCGCAAATATGCGGAGTTTGAGGGATACACCGTTGAGGAAGCCGTTGACGGTATGCAGGCAATTGAAATTTGCCGAAAAGAGGAGTTTGACCTCATCATAATGGACGTTATGATGCCTGAGCTTGACGGATTTTCTGCGTGCAGAGAAATCAGAAAATTCCGCTCAACCCCGATAATTATGCTTTCTGCAAGAGGAGAGGAATACGACAAAATTCACGGCTTTGAGCTTGGAAGCGACGATTATGTTGTAAAGCCGTTCTCTCCGAAGGAGCTTATGATGCGTGTTGCCGCCGTTATCAAGCGTTCAAACGGCGGTGAGCAGGGCGAACAGGTTAAAAAGGACGTGTTTACCTACGAGGGACTGTCGGTTGACTTCTCGGCAAGAATCGTCACAATTGACGGCAAGAGAATCGAGATGACTCCGAAGGAGTACGAGCTGTTCTTCTATATGGTCAAAAACAAGGGACTTGCCCTCACACGTGAAAAGCTCATAAGCGAGGTTTGGGGCTATGACTTCTTCGGCGACGAGAGAACCCTCGACACCCACATAAAGCTCTTGCGCAAGAGCCTTGGAGAATACAGCAGATGCATTGTAACCCTGAGAGGAGTCGGCTACCGCTTTGAAACGAATTAGCAGAAAAAATATACCTCTTAATTTCAAGCTGTTGTGCTACTTTTTGCTGTACGGCTTGATAATATTAGTCGTACTCTGGGCGTTTCAGACTTTCTTTCTTGAATCGTTCTACACGACAACGAAGTCGGCGCAGGTTGAAAAAAACGCCTTGATAATTTCAAAATCAATTCAGGAAAATAAGAACGTTCAGGGCACAATTGAAAATGTTGCAAGTTACAATTCGCTGTCGGTTTATGTGTATGATTCGACGTCAACGCTGTTTGCGCTGATGTACGACTGCGAGTACGATAACCCTGCAACTGCGCTTGATTTTGAGTATCACGACGTGTATTCGTACTACAAGAGCGCTGTCGAGAACGGCGGGCAGTATATGTGCGTTACAAACAAGCGTGACAGGAGTATAGCACAGCAGAAGTTTGATAAAATTGTCCACAGCTTTGCTTCTCCCGACACACCCAGAGCTGAGCTTCACTATTCAAGCAGCGGTTCAAGCGACGTGCAGAATATGGTGTATGCCGACATAATCGAGCTGAGGGATTCAAGCGAGTGCTTCCTTATTGTGACCTCGTCAATCACTCCGCTGAGCAATACGGTTGAAATCATCAAGGAACAGATGTTCATTGTGTCGGTTGTGTTTATCATTCTTGCGGTTATTCTCTCAATTTATGTTACACGAAAGATAGCACGTCCGATTTCAAAGACCAACAGTGCGGCTAAGGAGCTTGCAAAGAAGAATTACGACGTTGAGTTTGACGCAACCGGTTATCTTGAGGTGGAGGAGCTCAACGATACTCTCAACTACGCAAAGACAGAGCTTGCCGCAACCGAAAAGCTTCAGCAGGAGCTTATTGCGAACATTTCCCACGATTTGAGAACTCCGCTTACTATGATTACGGGCTACGGCGAGGTAATGCGTGACCTGCCGGGCGAGAACACCCCCGAGAACATTCAGATTATCATTGACGAGGCAACACGCCTGTCAAGCCTTGTAAATGATTTGCTCGACCTTTCAAAGCTCCAGTCGGGTGCAATTCAGCCTGAGAAAACACGCTTCTGCCTTACCGACAGCGTCAAGGATATTTTTGAAAGATACTCAAAGCTGAAGGAGCAGGACGGCTATAATATCACGTTTGAAAGCAATGAGAACGTTTGGGTATTTGCCGACGAGCTGAAAATTTCACAGGTTATTTATAACCTTGTAAACAACGCAATTAATCACGCAGGCGATGACAAGACGGTTATTGTTACGCAAAGCGTCAGGGATAAAAAGGTGAAGATTGAAGTCACCGACCACGGCGAGGGAATTCCTGCCGACAAGCTGGAGTATATCTGGGAAAGATATTACAAGGTTGACAAGCAGCACAAGCGTGGCGTAATCGGAACGGGACTCGGACTTTCGATTGTAAAGTCAATTCTTGACGCACACGGCGCACGTTACGGAGTGCGCAGTACGCTCGGCAAGGGAAGTACGTTCTGGTTTGAGCTTGACGCCGTTTCGGTAAAGAAAATTCCGAAGGACAAGGGATAGTTTTTTCAGAGGTTATACCATAATTTTGCTAAACGATAATTAAGCGGTGAGTTTACTCGCAAAAAAAAATTAAAAATTTCGGTCAAGCCTTTTTAAAGGCTTGCGGGTGTGGGCAGAGCCCACAAAAAGATTGCATTGCAAAATGCAGGAGGGTAGGCAAAACAGTCCGGTGGACTGTTTTGCTGTAGGGAACCCACTAAAGGGGTTCCCTATGGCGAACACAGTTCGCCGCTACAATCATTAATTTTGCCCGTCGAGGCACTCGACTAAATTATAGTTTTGTTGAATAAAAGGATGTAATCTTAAAATTTACGGACTAAAAAGAGGGGTAGTATGAGTGCAGTTGCGATTACCGACTGCGTTGTCGAGTATGTTGCGGGAATCCTAATTGTATATCTTTTTACAAAAAGGCTTTTTGACTTAAAAAGTGCAAAGTTTTATTTTGCAGTTTCGGGAACGATTCTGCTTTTGATGATTGCCTCGTTTTTGTTTCTTGAGGGTGATTTGCAGGAAGGACTTGTCGTCAACCTCGAATTCTGGGCACTTATGCTCACGCCGTTTCTGCTTAAAGGACCGAAGAAGTTTTGCATATTCAGCACGGCAATCACGCTCAGCTCGGTAATAATGTTTGTCGCATTTTACCTTGTCCTGATTTTATCGCTTTTCGGAAAAGATATTATACAAAGTGTATTCTTTGAATTCACGGGAATGATAACCTCGCTGATTGTGAGCATAGTTTTCCTGATTTTGTGTACCGTTCTGGAAAAGCAGACGAGGTTTTTTATCGAAAACATTTCAAAGCCTGTTGTTCTGCTTTTTAACCTTTTTCTGATTATCGGCGGCAACTTCAGCTACATAGTTTCTCTGCTCGATTCAGACGTAAAGTACGCAGTTGCAGTTAAATTTCTTGCAATGCTTATTTCGCTGATTTTTACAATTGCGTTTCCTGTTCTGATTTACAATCAGGCTAAGAAGAATCTGTACAGATACGAAAACGGTGTTTTTGAGCAACAGCTTAATATTCAGCGTGAATACGGCAAAACGATTGCGCAGTCGGGCGCACAGCTAAGGCGGTTTAGGCACGATTACAATAACCTGTCAATGTGGATAAAACCCTTGCTTGAACAGGGAAAGGCGGAAGAGGCATTAGAGCTTGTTGAAAAATGCGACAGGGAAATCATAAGCTCGTACAGTATTCTGTATAATACGGGCAATGACACCGCAGACGCTATTCTCACCGAAAGGCAGAAAAAGCTTGCAAATGACGTTAAAATAAAATTTTCGGGATGCCTTTTTAAACTCCCCGAGGATAATTTTGATATATGCGTGCTTCTGAACAACACGATTGATATTGCACTTTTCAGCCTGAGAAACATTAATTCCGACAGGGAAAAGTTAATTGAAATTTCGGCTGACTGCAAACAGGGCATTATGCTGTATAAAATCAGCTTTCCGTGCGAAAACGGCGAATTTTTTGACGAATCACAAGGTAACAACGACGGTACGCTCAAAATGAATATCCTGAAAAAGCTTGTTGAAAAAAACGACGGAATGATAGGCACATATATTAAAAACAATGTTGCGTCCGTTACAGTGAGGTATATTTTTTAGGCGGCACGCCGTGCCCTACGCAAACGTTGCTATAATGCCAAACAAAAAGGTCGGGACACCGTTTTTACGATGTTCCGACCGTTAATATAATCCCGTTTTTGTTACAGAAAATATAATTTGACTTGACAATATAGGATATATCCTATATAATAAAAATACAGCATTTGGTGGTGTATATATGAGCTTTAGTGTTGAATATTATGAATTAGAAAATGGAAATTGTCCTGTTGAAGATTTTATTTTGGAGCAAAACAATAAAATGCAGGCTAAAATATTCAAAAATCTTGAATTACTTGAAAGCAGAGGTAATGAACTTCGGGAACCTTTTTCAAAACATATTGAGGACGGAATTTTTGAATTGCGAAGCAAAGTCAGCAATGATATTACAAGGATTTTTTATTTCTTTGTTATCGGACAAAAAATTATTCTTACAAACGGTTTTGTCAAGAAAACGCAGAAAACTCCAAAATCAGAAATTGAGTTAGCTAAAAAATACAGAAACGATTACCTGAACAGAGAGGAGAACTGATTATGTCTAAAAACTTTAGAGATACCTTGAACGAAAGATTGAAAGACGAAAAGTTCAAAGTCGAATATGATGCTTTAGAGCCTGAATATCAGCTTATCAACGCAATACTTGATTCAAGAAAAGAAATGAATATGACTCAGAAACAGCTTTCGGAAGCAACCGGAATTGCACAGGGTGACATCAGTAAAATTGAAAACGGCTGTGCAAATCCGTCTTTGAAAACAATTGAAAGAATTGCCGAGGGAATGGGCAAAAAGCTGAAGCTTGAATTTATTTAGAATGAAGTGACTGTTTTACAGTCCATTAACTTCAAACCACCAAAAAAGGTCGGGACACCGTTTTTACGATGTTCCGACCTTTTTTTAATTTTACCTGCCGAGGTACCCGCTTACCAGCGAGTGTTTACCTCTGATTTAAAGTTTGCGTGCTTTTTCTTTTTTGCGCAGTACTTTGCGTATCTGTTTGACTTTCTGTCACGGAGAATAAATACTGCTGCAAGTGCGCCGAGAATTACGGCTACAAGCACAAACCAAAGCCAGATATTTGCCGTTCTCTTGACCTCTGCCGTTGCGGCTGAGGGAATAACCGATGATGAATTTGAAAGAGCCCTCTTTGTAACCTTGTTTGTCTTTTTAACAACATCGGTTGCTGTGTCTGTGTAGCTCTGATTCTGTTCGTTTACAATAATCAGCTCAGATGGGCTTGTTGTAAGCAGCATCTGAACAGGACCTGATTCTACGGCTGTTGTTGCCGACTGTTCATCAGCGCTTTCCGTGGGGTTGGGGTTTACAACAGCGTCAGTGCTGAAAAGTAATTTGTATGTAGCTTCGTCAATAATACCTGTTGCTTCAAGTCCGTTTGCAAGCTGGAAGTTCATTACTGTCTGGACGGTGTAATCTCCGTAGTAGCCTGTGGGGTCAACGTCAAAGTATTTTAACTCTGCGAGCTTGCCCTGAATTGCCTTTACGTCGTCATTTTCGTCACCGCTCTTGAACTCGATTGCTGACTTTTCTTCCTCGTCGGCTTTCTTTTCGTCGTCCTTTTTCTCCTCTGTGGGAGCTGTTGTTTCCTCAACCTTCGGAGCGTACGGTGCGTCGTCAGAGTAGAGAACCTCTCTGTCTGAGCCTGCTATACCGTCAACGGTAAGTCCTGCTGCTTCCTGAAATGCTCTGTATGCCTTTTCGGTTGCGTCGCCAAAGCTTCCGTCAACTGCGCCTGTGTAGTAGCCGAGCTCTGCAAGGCGACTCTGAATCTTCTTTACCTCTTCACCTGTTGAGCCGTTTCTCCACGAGGTGGGCTTGCTCTGTGATGAAGAATTTGAAGATGAGTTTGAATTATTTGAAGAACTGTTTGATGAATTGCTTGATGTATCAGAGGGAGTCTTGCCAGAACGTCCCTTTGAGTCGAAGTAGTATATAGTACCGTCAATTGTTCTTGAGGTATCGGTGATGTACTCGCCGTTTTCGTAATAGTAGTAGTCGCCGCTGAACTTTTCCCAGCCGTTTGTTGGGTAGCTTACAGCCGCAAGCTTGAACCAGTATGTCCAGCCGCTGTATGAGCCGTAAACGCTTTCGTAGCACATATCGTATGCGTCGCCTCTTGCGTCAACCTCCATACCGTCGCCTACATAAACGCCTACGTGTCCGGGACGCCAGAGTCCGAGACCGTGAACGTTGGGAATACCGTTGCTTACCGAGCCTCTTTCGGTTGCCGTGTTAAGCTGGGGGTCGCCGCAGCGTTCGCCGCCGCAGTATGAATAGATAAGACCCGAACAGTCAACCGCACCGGGAGTAGAGCCGCCGTAAACATAAGACCAGCCTTCATAGTATGCGTTGAGTGCCCATTCGGCAAGTCCTGCGCCGGTGCCGCTTGCACCTGCCGAAAAAGCGCTTCCGAATACGCATACGCTTGAAAGCGTAAGAATACTCAGAATAATTGCAGTAAGTTTTTTAATTCTCTGCATTTTAAAAACCTCCGGTTATTGATAATAAATACTGTTTGGTAACATTTTACCACGAGAAAATTACAATCTCGGTAACATTTATTAACAAATTTGTAACTATTATAACACCGTTGTTTAAAAAAATCAACCCTAAACAAGGATTTTTTTGCTTTTGAGGCAATTTAATGCAGAATAGTCAAAGGATAGTTCGATTTTGGAAAGAAAAATAAACAAAATGGTTACATTTAATGCCGTTTTTTAGTCCGCCCTATAAGTCGGATATCAACATTTTTGTACCGCTCAACAGTGTAGGGAACGGTCTTGACCGTTCCGCAGACATAACACCAACTTTTAAGCCTATCGAAACAGTCAGGACTGTTCCCTACATTATATTTAAAAATATCAAATACTAAAAATTAATCACGCCTAAATGCTCAAGCAGAATCTTAACACCCATTAAAACAAGCACGATTCCGCCGATAAGCTCTGCCTTGGACTTAAATCTGACACCGAACACGTTGCCGATTTTTACGCCGACTGCCGAAAAAACAAACGTAGTAACGCCGATTAAGCCGACTGCCGGTAAAATCTCAACGTCAAGACACGCAAACGTAACGCCGACTGCAAGTGCGTCAATGCTTGTGGCAACCGCAAGCGGAATCATAGATTTCGGAGCAAACGAATCGTTAAGCTCGTCGGGCTTGCCGAAGGACTCCTTAATCATATTTGCACCGATAAGTCCGAGCAGTACAAAAGCTATCCAGTGGTCAACGCTCGTGATAAGCGACTCAAACTGCTTGCCGAGAAAATATCCGATAAGCGGCATACCAGCCTGAAATCCTCCGAAATACAGTCCGCAGATAACGCCGTGACGTGCCTTAAGACTTCTCACAGACAGTCCCTTGCAGATTGAAACGGCAAAGGCGTCCATTGAAAGTCCGACCGCAAGAATAAAAAGCTCAATAATTCCCATAAAAAATTCCTCCATTGCACTACAATCATAAGCAACAGAGGACAAAAAAAGACCTACCTGTTGCCCGATACATTTTAGTTCAATTCCGAATTAAATTATAGTTTATCTTAATCAACAAATTTCTTAAACGAAAACGCACTGAACGAGCACCATATAGAAAATCACACCGCCGAAAACGCTGATAAGCGTGTTGCGTTTCCATATATGCAGCACGGCAACGAGCGCAACGGCTAAAAGCTCGGGTATGCAGTAGGGGTAGCTGAAAACCGAAACGCTCTTAAAGCAGTAGATTACGAGCATACCGATTAATGCATACGGAAGTACAGTTCCGAGATATGTAATAACCTTCGGTCGTTTACGTCCCTCGGGGAACGCAAGAAACGGCAGAAAGCGTGTTAACGCTGTAAATACAGCCATAACGGCTACGATTAACAGCGAGTGAACGGTGTTGTTATCCATTTTCACTCACCTCCGTATCTGTTTCTTCGCTGTCGGGGTGGCTTTTTTCAAATCTTTTTCTGAAAATTACAAGCTCAACTGCGATAAAAGCCATTGACGGAATGATAAAATACTGTGCGCCGAAAATGAACAGGCACACAAGTGTTGTAGCCGCACCTAAAATTGCAGGCAGGTGCTCCTTTGTGCTCAGCCATTGCTCAACGAAGATTACAACAAACAGCGCCGTCATCGCAAAGTCGATTCCCGTACTGTCAAACGGAATGAACGTGCCGAGCAGTGCGCCGATTGTACAGCCTGCAATCCAGTAAAGCTGGTCGAGCACCGAAAGAAATAAATAGTACTTCTTCTCGTCAATCCCCTCGGGAATTTTTGCTGTGCAGACAAGCGAGTAGGTTTCGTCCGTCAGCGCAAAAATCATATAGGGCTTTGCCTTGCCCGTACCCTTGTACTTGTCGAGCAGTGAAAAGCCGTAAAAAAAGTGGCGTGCGTTTATAATCAGCGTCATTACGGCAGTTGTAATAAGCGACGCACCGCTGCTCAGTAAGTCAACTGCGGCATACTGACCTGCACCTGCGTAGATTGTACAGCTCATAAGCAAAGCCCAAAGGAAGCTGTAGCCCTTGCTGTGGAGCAGTACGCCAAAGCCTATACCCAAGGCAAGATACCCCGCAAGTATAGGCAGACTGTCCTTAAACGCCTTTTTAAGCGTTCTTTTACCCATCCTCATAATTCCTTTCCGGTTCGTTGTATAAGTTGATATAATTTAGCGGCGAAGCCGCCGCAGGCAAATCGAGTGGAAAAGTCGGTTGTTTAGATAAAAACGGTTGCCCGAATTATAAATTGATATATTGGTAACGTTTTTTGTGAGCGACGAGGGCGTCGCTCGCTACAATTTTACAGAAACGTTTCCTTTACAGTCGTAGGGACACGGCGTGCCGTGTCCGTATTGACTATCAAATGCAACCAAATATATCATCGTTATATTAACAAACAAACCTTTCCGTAGGGGACGGCTTCCCAGACGTCCCTATGTATAAATTGTGAAACAATTTATACATTATTGCGAACGCAGTTCGCCGCCACAATAATTTCACTCTAATCAAATAAATATTCCACCATATCGTCAATTCTGTTTTCCGCAACTCGTCTGCCGACTGCGTAAAGCTCCTCGAGCTTTTTTGTGTCCTTTTCCGTTCGCTTTACCCTGACAGGCTCGTCGGGGCGGATAACAAATAATCTGCCCTCGCTTTCGAGCTTAACAATCTGCTCTGCAAGGCTGTTGTAGTGGTCGGGAATGTTGTAGATTGTCTTTAAAAGCTCGGGATATTCCGAATATTTTTTCTCGTAAACCTTTTTTATCATTCCCGAAAGCGGCTTTTTGCGGTAATCTATGTCCCTTGTCAGCACAAGCACGATTTTTTCATATCCGTTTTCAATCGCCCATTCAAACGGAATCGGGTTGGCTGTTCCGCCGTCGAGGTATTTGTGACCGTCAAGCTCAACGATTTTTGACAGAACGGGCATACTGCTTGACGCTCTGCAAGCCTTCAGAATATCACTGCATTTTCCCTTTTCGCAGGCAACGCTTTTGCCGGACTCGCAGTCGGTGACAAAGGCATAAAATTCTTCTGTGCTGTTGTAAAATGCGTTGTAGTCGAGCGGCACAAGGTCGTGGCTGATTTCGCCGAAAAGGAAATCAAAGTTAAAAATCATCTTGTCCTTAATCAGGCTGTGCAGGCTCATATAGCGCTTGTCGTTTACAAATTTCAGATTTACCTCAGCCGTTCGTCCGATTTGCCTTGAAAGGTAGCTGATTGCACACAGCGAGCCTGCCGAAACGCCGCACACACACGGAAAGTAAATGTCCTTTTCCATAAAATAGTCGAGCACGCCGCAGGTAAAAAAGCTCCTGAGTGCGCCGCCCTCAAGAATTAAAGCTGTTTTCTTGTTTTGAAACTCCATAATTTTGCCGCCTTTATTCATACTTAAATATGTTTGTTTTTAATATTGTAAACCTGTTTTTCCGAAAGTCAAGCACACCCTCGCTTTTCAGTTCGCTCAGCGAGCGTGAAAGCGAAGCCCTGTCAACCGCAAGGTAATTTGCAAGCTCCTCACGAGAAAACGGAACGGTAAAGCTGTAGGAGTGTTCACGTTCGCAGTGGATTTTCAGAAATTTGAGAATCTTATCCTTAATATTTCTCTGCGACAGACACGCAATATGCTCCGAAAGGTCAAGAAACGCCTGACGTTGTGAGGCTATCATATTAACGACGATTTTCTGCTGAATTATCGCCAGCTTTTCATCTGCAATAAAAATCTTTTCGGGCGGAATCAGAATCAGCTCGCTGTCCTCGTTTGCCGTAAGCTCCAAAAGTGAATTGTAGTAGTCGAACATTGAGTAAATAGTTCCGCTGTCTGCACTGCCGATTGATTTTAAAAGGGTTTTGTTGCCCTCGTAGTCAACGGTGTACAGGTGAGCGCTGCCCGAAATCATAGCACCCGTCATATGGCTGTACTCGCCTGCAATGCGGATTGATTTTCCGTCCTTGATGCCTGCGTAAAACGGTTGTGAATACTGAATGAACATAAAAATTTCATGGTCGCTCAGTCCCGAAAAAAGCAGTTGATTGCGCAAAAGCGCAAGATGCTCGTCGGTAAAATATTCGATAAATTTTTTCATATTAAGTCCTTTTAAGTCCATTGTATAAGTTGGATATTGTCTAATTACTATTATATTACTTAGATACAATTTGCTTATCGGGCAGCCACACAGGGCTGCCCCGACAGTGATAAAATTACAATTGTTAAATCTGCTCAGTAGGGGCGACCCTGCGTGGTCGCCCGAATTTTATAGTTAAAGCTATAACTATTATATCACCAAATTTTGCAAATGCAACCTGAAAATACAAACCGCCCGAACAAAGCAAACTGTTCGGGCTGCATATGTAATAAAATTATTTATCCACAACAGGAATCGGGGTTTTGTCAAATTCATCAAGCCTTTTGCCGTAGAGATAGTAGTTCGTTTCCTTGACGATAACGGGGGAGAGAGCAATAATCGCAATGATATTCGGCAGAGCCATAAGTGCGTTGAAAATATCTGACATTGTCCACACAAAGTCGAGCGCAGTTATCGGAGTGATAAGCAGAACTGCAACGAAAATCAGCTTGTAGGGCAGAACACCTTTTCTGCCGAAGAGATATTCAATGCACCTTTCGCCGTAGTAAGACCAGCCGAGAATTGTTGAAAACGCAAAGAGGACAATTCCCACAACGAGAATCGGAGTGCCGATGACGGGAATCTGAGCAAAAGCCGCCGAGGTGAGCTTGCCGCCCTCAACGCTTACGGTGTCAATCTGCGGATTCTTGATGCAGGAGCTTACAATTACAAGACCTGTCATAAGGCACACAACAACAGTATCCCAGAAAGTACCTGTTGCCGAAATCATGGCCTGCCTTACGGGGTTTCTCGACTGAGCGGCAGAGGCTACAATCGGAGCAGAACCCATACCTGACTCGTTGCTGAAAAGACCTCTTGCCACGCCGTAGCGAGCCGCAAGCATAATGCCCGAGCCGACAAGTCCGCCGCCGACAGCGGCAGGGGAGAAGGCAGAGCCTACGATTGTGCATACAGTCTGCCACAGAACGTCGCTGTTCATAATGAGGATAATTACACAGCCGACAACGTACATAATAGCCATAAACGGCACAAGCTTTTCGCATACCTTTGAAATTGCCTTGATGCCGCCGAAAATTACGAGAGCAACGCAGACTGCAACGAGAATTCCCGAAATGAGAGAAACGGTTGAAACTTCACTGCCGAAAAGATTTAAAACGAGGTTTCCGTCGGGATTGAAAGTGCTGTCCATAATGCTTGAAATTGCGTTTGTCTGAACGCCGCAGCCGATACCGAACGAAGCCAGAGCCGCAAAGACTGCAAAGAGGATTGCAAGCCACTTCATACTGCGCATTTTGCCGCCGATTTTCGGGTGAAGTCCACGCTCGATTGCGTACATTGCGCCGCCCTGCATTTTGCCGTCCTTTGTTTTTACACGGTACTTTACGGCGATAAGCGACTCGGCATACTTTGTCGCAATTCCGAAAACGCCCGTAAGCCAGCACCACAGCACAGCGCCTGCACCGCCGAGGGCGATAGCAGTACCTACGCCGATGATGTTGCCTGTTCCGATTGTTGAGGCAAGCGCAGTCGTAAGCGCCTGAAACGGGCTGATGTCGCCGTCAACGTCGGGGTCCTTTGTTACCGAAAGCTTGATAGCCTTAAGTGTTTTACGTTGAATGAATTTTGTTCGTATTGTCATAAAAATATGAGTTCCGAGCAAAATCAGAATCATCGGCACACCCCAGAGGAACTCGTCGATATTTTCGGCAATCTGATTAAGTAATTCCATTTTCATCTCTCTCCCTTTAATACTTTATAATTTTAAATCAACAATTGATGGTCGGTCGAGTGCCTCGACACGCAAAACTCCGAATTTATAATAGTGCGTGTTGTTTGGAAAGGTTTGTTTTCCTGAATTTATGTTGATATATCGGTAACGTTTCGGGACGTGTAGGAACCCGCCCCCTACGACTAAAATAAAAACGTTTCCTCTCTATCCGTAGGGGACGGCTTCCCAGACGTCCCTTTCACAAAAATTGCATTGCAATTTTTGTGTGGACACGGCTCGCCGTGTCCCTACGTAAGTGTTCATCTGTTTTAAACAAATAATTCTGCATTATGAATTATGAATTATTCTCACAACGTCTTTCAAACCGTCTGCAACGCCGTACAAAAGCGGCTTTATTTCTTCGCTCGGACCGTCAAGGTCGGGCACCATAACCGTTTTGCACCCTGCCGAGCTTGCAGATTTAATTCCGTTCTGCGAGTCCTCAAGCGCAATGCACTCCTGCGGCTCTAAGCCGAGCTTTTCGGCGGCAAGCAGATAAATGTCTGGCTCGGGCTTGCCGTTTTTCACCATTGACGAGCAGACAATCTCGTCAAAATATTTGAACAAATCAAGCCTTTCAAGGTAGCTTTTTGTCCTGTCAAACCCCGTTGCAGTCGCAAGCGCAACCCTGTAGCCGTTTTCCCTGAGGTACGACAGCAGAAATTCTGCGCCGTCCTTAGCCTCAATTCCGTTTTCTTCTATGTATTTTTCCATAAGCTCAATGCGCTTGTTGCGCACGGCGTCGTAGTCAAAATCTTCGCCGAACCAGCCTTTCAGCTTAACGGAAGCAAATTTCTTGTTCATTGAGCGAATTCCGAGGGCGTGACGCTTTTCCATAGGGTGTCCGTAAAAGTTAGCCGCCTCGCACCAGAAACGCACGTAAAGTTTTTCTGTGTCGAGAATTACGCCGTCCATATCGGAGATTACGCCTTTAATTTTAAGCTTTTCCATTTTTGTTTTTCGCCTTTATATTTATATTAACAGCGGCAATGCCGAGTGAAATCAGAATAAGTGAAATTAGCGTTTCAAGCCTGAAGATGTTTTCGCCGAGCATAAGTCCCGACAGCACCGTTCCGAAAATCGGAACAAGCAGATTGAAAATCGTGATTTTGCTTGCGGGGTGGTACTTCAGCAACGCCGTCCAGATTGTAAAGGCAACCGCCGAAACAACCGACAGCCACAGCAGAATCAGCATACCGTTTACGTTGCCGAAGTCAAGCTTTCCGCCGAGGATAACTCCGATTACCGTCAGCAGAAGTCCGCCGAAAATGAGCTGAAACGCAGTAAGCTCAACGGGGTTTCTGCCCATTGCAAGCTTTTTTGAAATAATGTTGCCGCCTGCGGCGCAGAGCGTAGACATAAAAATCAAGACGTCGCCGAAAAGCGTGTCAAGCGAAAGTCCGCCAAAGCCGTTGATTGCGATTACTCCCGAAAAGCCGAGAATACAGCCAACGATTTTCAGTGCTGACAGCCTGTCACTTCTGAAAAATATCGGGGCGCAGAGCACCGTAATGAACGAGGCGCACGAGGTGATAATTGAAGTATTCGTGCCGCTTGTAAAGCCTATGCCGACGTAGGTGAAAATATACTGCATTGACGTCTGCGTAAAACCGAGGGCAAAGATTTTTGCAAAATCGTTTTTATGTAAAACGGCGAGCCGTTTTTGTGAAATGCAGAGAAAAATATAAACCATAATTCCTGCAAGGAGAAAGCGTATGCCTGCAAAGAGGATTTTTGTGCCTAGGTCGCCGTCGGAAATATCAAAAGTTGAATATCCGAGCTTTATAAAAGGAAACGCCGTTCCCCACAAAAGCGTGCAGAACACCGCCGCAGTGCTGGCAAAAGCAGAATTTTTAAGTATCATATTATTTTTCATAAAATATAATAAAGTAGTTATCAAATCAATATAATAAAACTCTTCCGATATATCTAAGGCTCCCCTTTTTAGGGGAGCTGTCATTTTGCCGGCAAAATGACTGAGGGGTGGAGATGAACTTTTCATTATTTTCGGTACGTTATTCTCTACTACCACCCTTCCGTCACAGCGATTTATCGCTGTGACACCTTCCCTCAAGGGAAGGCTTGGCTATACCAAAAGCATCAGATTTATTTTTTAGGAATACGTATTATGCTAAACTGTATCCAGAAATTTATTTACGCTGTCGACGCAGTTTGCACCGTCGGAGCAGGCGGTGATAATCTGCCTCAGCTCCTTTGTGCGCACGTCGCCTGCCGCAAAAAGTCCGTCAAGCGATGTCTTTCCGCTTTCGTCGGCAACGATATAGCCGTTGTTGTCGAGCTTTGCAAGGTTTTTTACAGTTTCGCTCCTCGGAACGATTCCGACTGCAATAAACACTCCGTCGCAGTCAATTTTTTCTCCGCTTTTGAGCAGAACGCCGTCTGCGCTTTTTTCACCGAGGATTTCAGCAACCTCACTGTTGAACATTATTTCAACATTTTCTGCATTTTCGAGCCTTTCAGTAAGAATTTTCTCGGCACGCAGGCTGTCACGTCTGTGAACTAAAATTACCTTTTTGCAAATTTTTGAAAGATAGAGTGCGTCGGTTACGGCGGTATTTCCTCCGCCGACTACAACAACGGTTTTGTTGCGGTAGAAAAATCCGTCGCATACTGCGCAGTAGCCGACTCCACGACCTGAAAGCTCCTTTTCACCCTTAACGCCAAGCTCTCTGTGAGATGCACCGGAGCAGTAAATTACGGTTTTTGATTTGTACTCGCCTTGTGCACATTTGACAGTGAAAACGCCGTTTTCTTTCGAAATTTCCTGCACTTCATCATTTATCATAGGAGCGTTGAGAGCCTTTGCGTGTTCGTAGAACTTCATCACAAGCTCCATACCGTTGACCTTTTCAAAGCCTGTGTAGTTGTCAACGTCTGATGTCTGTGTAATCTGACTGCCCATTGACGAGGAAATATCAATCAGTACAAAGTCAAGACCGCTCCTTGCGGCGTAGACGGCTGATGTAAGTCCTGCGGCACCTCCGCCGCAGATTACGAGGTCGAGAATTTCTGACATATCAATAACACTCCAAAGTTTTTCTGCAAATAGTATAACCCAAAATAACGTTTATAATTAGAACGGGGCCGGCTCGTAAGAGTCAGCCCCTATGCTGTCTGATATAAAACTATACTCAGCCCTCTTTGACAACAGTTCTGATTGCCTTTGCGATATGGGGCTGTGTGAGTTCAAATTTATCAAGAAGCTCAAGAGCCGGACCGCTGTAACCGAATCTGTCGTTTACACCGATTTTTGTAACCTTTACGGGACATTCCGCGCTTGTTACCTCACAAACTGCGTCGCCCAGACCGCCGATTACGTTGTGCTCCTCAACTGTGATGATTCTTCCTGTTTCCTTAGCCGCCTTGATGATGATTTCTCTGTCAATCGGCTTGATTGTGTGAATGTTGATAAGGCGTGCGTTGATTCCCTCAGCCTCAAGCTCCTTTACAGCCTTTAACGCCTCGTTTACAACAAGTCCCGTTGCAATTACTGCAACGTCGTTGCCCTCGTGGAGCGTAATGCCCTTGCCAAGCTCGAATTTATAGGTTTCGGGGTCGTTGAAGCTGTCAATTGCAAGTCTGCCGAGTCTGATATAAACAGGACCGTCGTACTCAATTGCAGCCTTTGTAGCCGCCATCATCTCGTAGTGGTCGGCAGGGTTTAAAACAACCATACCGGGGATTGTTCTCATAATGCCGATATCCTCAAGGCACTGGTGAGTTGCGCCGTCCTCGCCTGTTGAAATACCGGCGTGGCTTCCTGCAATTTTTACGTTGAGGTGGGGGTAAGCAACAGAGTTTCTGATCTGCTCAAAAGCTCTGCCTGTTGCGAACATTGCAAATGAAGCGGCAACCGGGATTTTGCCGGCAGCAGCCATACCAGCCGCAACGCCTACCATATTGCCCTCGGCAATACCGCAGTCAAAAAATCTGTCGGGAAATTCCTTTTTGAAAATGCCTGTTTTTGTAGCAGCTGCAAGGTCTGCGTCAAAAACAACTATATCCTTGTTTGTCTTTGCAAGCTCGCAAAGAGCCATACCAAAGCTTTCTCTTGTTGCAATTTTCTTTGTTTCAGCCATCAGCAATTGCCCTCCAATCTGTCAATCTCAGCCTGAAGCTCGGCTGTAGCCTGCTCGTACTGTTCCTTGTTGGGAGCGGTGCCGTGCCAGCCAACCTGATTTTCCATAAATGAAACGCCCTTGCCCTTAACGGTCTTTGCAAGAATTGCAGTGGGCTTGCCCTTAACGGTCTTTGCCTTGTCAAGAGCCGATGCAATCTGCTCAAAGTCGTGACCGTCGATTTTGATTACCTCAAAGCCGAAGGACTCAAACTTTTTGTCGAGCGGCTCGATTCCTGCAACCTCCTCAACGGTTCCGTCAATCTGCAAGCCGTTCTGGTCAACGATAACAACGAGGTTGTCAAGCTTGTTGTGAGAAGCAAACATTGCAGCCTCCCATACCTGACCTTCCTCGACCTCACCGTCGCCGAGAACTGTATATGTGCGATAGTCCTTGTTGTCAAGCTTAGCCGCAAGAGCCATTCCGCAAGCCGCAGAAATTCCCTGACCTAGTGAGCCTGTGCTCATATCAACGCCGGGAGTACCCTTCATATCGGGGTGGCCCTGAAGCATTGCGCCTACGTGGCGGAGAACGGTAAGCTCGTTCCAGTCAAAATAACCCTTGAGCGCAAGTGTTGCGTAAAGGCTGGGGCAGCAATGTCCCTTTGAAAGCACAAAGCGGTCTCTGTCCTCCCAGTCGGGCTGTTCGGGCTTAACGTTCATTTCCTTAAAATAAAGGTAAGTGAAGATGTCAGCCGCCGAAAGCGAACCGCCGGGGTGTCCCGATTTTGCGTGGTAAGTACCGAGAATTGCGCCCATTCTTGACTTTGCGGCAAGAATCTGAAGCTGCTTGATTTCTGAACTATCCATTAAATACATTCCTTTCAGAATAATGTCGTAAAAACGGTGTGCAGAGCACACAACTAATTTTATTATACACAATCTCAAACAAATTTCAACAATTTTTTCTCAAATCCCGAAATAAAGACAAAATTAATGAATATCACGCTTGAAACAGGACAGATTTGTGATATAATTTAATTTATGATTATCCTTTAAGTAAGGTAAACTATAATTTGTCGAGTGCCTCGACGGGCAAAATTAATGATTGTAGCGGCGAACTGTGTTCGCCATAGGGAACCCCTTTAGTGGGTTCCCTACAGCAAAACAGTCCACCGGACTGTTTTGCCTACCCTCCTGCATTTTGCAATGCAATCTTTTTGTGGGCTCTGCCCACACCCGCAAGCCTTTAAAAAGGCTTGACCGAAATTTTTAATTTTTTTTGCGAGTAAACTCACCGCTAAATTATAGTTTATCCTAAAACCAAGCTTTTAATTTTCGCTTTGTTAAAGGGATAGTATTATTATTCATTCTGGAGGGAATTTTATGCTTTTAACGGCTGATGTGGGAAACACTAATATAAAATTCGGAATTTATGACGGTGACGAGCTTAAATTCAAACTCAGGGTTTCAACCGATACCGCCAAAACAAGCGACGAGTTTGCCGTTGAGCTGTACACCTTTTTTCAGATTTACGGTATCAGTGCAGACAGCATAGATTCCTCAATAATCAGCTCAGTTGTGCCTAAAATCACTTCTCCTCTGCGTGATGCGATTGAGACGATTTCGGGGGTTAAGAGCCTTGTTGTCGGTCCGGGAGTAAGGTCGGGACTGAACATTAAAATTGACAATCCCGAAAAGCTCGGCGCAGATATTGTTGCAGGCTGCGTCGGAGCATATGAAAAATACGGCGGTCCGTTTATTATGATTTTTATGGGAACTGCAACGGTAATAGTCTATGTTGACGAGAATAAAACCTATCTCGGCGGTGCAATCGCTCCCGGTGTGGGAATTTCGCTTGACGCACTCACAAGCAAGGGTGCGTTGCTCCCGTCGATTGACTTCAAAGCACCCGAAAAGGTAATCTCAACCAACACAAGCGACTGTATGCGTTCGGGTATAATGTTTGGTACGGCGTGTATGCTCGACGGAATGATTGACCGCTTTTACGAGCAGGTAGGCAAGAAATGCAAGGTTATTGCAACGGGCGGATTCTCACAGCTTATGGCTGAAAACTGCACCCACAGGATTATCGCCGACGAAAACGTGATTCTGGACGGTCTGAACTTTATTTACAAGAAGAACAGCAGGTGATAATTTATGCAGAAAAAAATACTTGATATTTTACTTAATGCAGACGATTTTATATCGGGGCAGGAGATTTCCGAAAATCTCGGCGTTTCCCGTCAGGCTGTGTGGAAGTCTATAAATGCATTAAAAGAAAAAGGATATGAAATTCAGTCGGTCACAAACAGGGGCTACCGCCTTGTTTCTTCACCCGATTACCTTAATGAAAGCAGTCTGAAAAGCCTTCTGCACAATAAAATTATCGGCAAAAATCTGATTGTGCTTGACTCTGTAGATTCTACAAACGATTACCTTAAAAAGCTCGGCAACGAGGGGTGCGAAAACGGTACGGTCGTTATTGCAAGAGAGCAGACAAAGGGCAAGGGCAGGCTCGGCAGAACGTGGCAGACCAAAAAGGACGACGGCATTGCGTTTTCTGTGCTTTTGCGCCCGAATGCTGCGCCGAGCGAGGTTTCGGCAATCACTCCGCTTGCAGGACTTGCAGTGTGCAAGGCGATAAGGGAATACACAAAGCTCGACTGCGTAATCAAGTGGCCGAACGATATTATAGTCGGCAGGAAAAAGCTTGTCGGAATTTTAACCGAAATGAGCGCAGAATTTGATGCCGTTGAGTACGTGATTACGGGAATAGGAATCAACGTTGACCATACGTCATTCCCCGAGGAAATTGCATTCAAGGCAACATCGCTGTTGCTTGAAACAGGCAGACACATTGACAAAAACGAGTTTTTAGCCTGTGTGCTCGGTCACATTGAAAATGAGTTTGTTAAAAATAACCTTGAGCTTACACCGACGGCTTTGGCGGAATACACCGACTTGTGCGCAACGGTGGGCAGGAGCGTAACGTTTCAGAGGGGAACACGCAGAATCAGCGGAATGGCTGTGGGCGTTTCCGAGCACGGCGAGCTTAAGGTGATGATGTCCGACGGCACAATCAGCCTTGTAAATTCGGGCGAAGTAACCGTTCAGGGGATATATTGAGAATTGACAATGGACAATTGACAGTTTTATTATCTGTTTTGCTCTTTTAGTAAGATAAACTATAATTTAGCGGTGAGTTTACTCGCAAAAAAATTAAAAATTTCGGTCAAGCCTTTTTAAAGGCTTGCGGGTGTGGGCAGAGCCCACAAAAAGATTGCATTGCAAAATGCAGGAGGGTAGGCAAAACAGTCCGGTGGACTGTTTTGCTGTAGGGAACCCACTAAAGGGGTTCCCTATGGCGAACACAGTTCGCCGCTACAATCATTAATTTTGCCCGTCGAGGCACTCGACAAATTATAGTTTATCGTAACAAACAAAAACTGAAAATAAAGCTCAGTTACAGGGATAATGTTTTCTTCAATAATTGCATCTGCATAAAACAACAGCCGTTGGAATTTGCTCCAACGGCTGTTTTCTATTTAAGTGTATTTATGCACTGCTTGAAGGTTTCAATAATGTACCACGCATCGTCGTCCGACAGCGTTGTGTTCATCGGGAGAGTAAGCTGGTTTTTGTGCATATTATAGGCGTTCGGATAGTCGGAAATCTTAAAGCCTCGCTTGCTGTATGCCGAAAGCATCGGCAGAGGCTTGAAGTGGACGTTGCACATAATTCCGTTTTCTGCCATCATATTGTAAAATTTGTTTCTGTACTCTGCGTCCTTGCCGATAAAGCGGACAAAGTAGAGGTGTCCGCTGCTGCGGTGGTTTTCGTCGCAGTGGTTGAGTACCTGAATCGGCAAATCCTTAAATTCCTCGTTGTAGAGCCTGATAAGCTCGTGCCTGCGGTCAAGAATCTTGTCGTATCTCGAAAGCTGGGCAATACCGATAGCCGCCAGAACGTCGGGCATATTACATTTATACTGCGTGTCAACAACGTCGTATTCCCACGACGCAACCTTGTTTTTCTGGTAAGCGTCCTTTGTCTGACCGTGGAGCGAGAGGAGCATATACTGCTTGTACATATCCTCCTCGTCAATTCCGTCGTGCACTCTGTGAACAGCCGCACCGCCCTCTGCTGTTGTCATATTCTTAACAGCGTGAAAGCTGAAATTTGTAAAATCGGCAATTTCACCGCACATTTTGCCGTGCCATTGCGCACCGAATGCGTGTGCGCCGTCAGCCATAACGAAAACCCTGCCGAACTTTTCCTGAAGCTCGTTTTTGGGACGGAAAATGCTCTTTTTGCGCTCGACAGCCTCAAAAATCCTGTCGTAGTCGCAGATTACGCCTGCAAGGTCAACGGGAATAATCGCCTTAGTGTTGTGGTTGATTGCTTCCTCCATCTTGTCGTAATCCATCTCAAAGCTTCCGCTTTTGCAGTCAATCATTACGGGCTTTGCGCCCACGTGATAGACAATCGAAGCGGTTGCGGTGTAGGTGTAGGCAGGAAGAATAACCTCGTCGCCCGGTCCGATTCCGAGAATACGCAGAGTAAGCTCGGCGCAGGAGGTCTGCGAAGAAAGGCAGACAGCCTTGTTTACGTGACAGAAGTCGGCGATTCTGCTTTCAAACAGCTTTGTTTCCGGACCTGTGGTAATCCAGCCCGATTTTACAACCTTAACTACCTCGTCTATTTCCGCCTGTGAAATATCGGGCGGTGAAAAAGGAATCTTTCTCATTCAAAAATCTCCTTTGTTTTATCAGGACGTCTAGTATTTTCAAACAACTTTATAAACAAAATTAATGGAATGTACAAATTCGTACATTCCATTATACAACAACTAAATGCAAAAGTAAAGTTTAAGTTTCAGATTGCTCTGATGTATTCACGTGTATTTTGCAAGTTATCTGATTATTTTCCGCTCCGTTTAAGACAACTCAAACAACCACTTTGTCAGGTCGTCCTCTGCAAACGGCTGAATATCAATGTTTCCGCTGACGGTTGAAATGTTGTAGTCTGCTTTTCCGTTGCCGTAAACAAATTTGCCATTTTTGTTTGTGCCTGCAAAGTCGCTGCTGAAATTACCGCTTACACTGCTGTAGTGCGCCGTGAATCCGCTTTCGTCGCAGTTTGTGTTGATATTGACATTTCCGCTGACGGTTTCGGCATTGATTTCGCTGTTGTTTTTACCGACGGTGAGATTAAGTACAGATGAAACGCCCGAAACGTTGAGCTTTTCAATTTTGCCTGTGACCGTACATTCGCCCGATACGGTTTCAACGTCAACATCTTCAGCCAGAACACGATTTAAATCAATTGTTCCGCTTGCGGTGTTTATGTCAGCCTTTTTGCCCTCAAAGCTGTCAACTTTGATTTTTCCCGACGCTGTTTCAATGTCGAGAGTATCCGCATTTATGCTTTCGGCAGTAAAATCTGCGCTTGCCGAGCTTATGTCAAATTCGTCAAGCGAAATGCCTGCGGGCAGAGTTACGGTCAGCTTTTTGGGCGACATTGAAAACGAAAACCAATGGAAACCGAATGCATTTTTGCTGTCGTAAATTTTAAGTTTTCCGTCGTCAAGGCTCCAGCGCATTGCGTTGTCGCTGTTCTCGTCGTCAGAAATATTCTCCGAAATTTCTACCTTGTCGGTATTGCCGTTTTTGATATCAACCGTTCCGCTTGTCCAGTTAATATCAATTGATTTTACCTCGTTCTTGTCAAATTTAGCACTGCCGGTGGACATTTTATCAAGGTCGTCATTTGAAAAGCTGAAAAGCTTGAAGCTTAAAGCTCCGTAATTTCGTATTCCGATAATGCCGAATGTAAGCAAGCCGATAAGCAGTACGCTTACTATTGACCAGATTATTATTCTGTTTCTTGCTGATTTTCTCATTTTTTCGCCTCCGCAAAGTCAAATATTGCTTTCATAAGATTCTGGAGTGCAACCGCAACGAGGAAGATTATCCACGTTACCGCAGCGGTGACAACTCCCGTTGCAATTGTTATATAAATGTATACAAATGATGTTGTTACCCACAAAATAGCCACAAGCACCTTGTAGAGTGCCGAGGTTTTGCGCTTTTGTCCGTTGAATTCCTTGAAATTCTCGACCATTGTTTCATCAGCCTTTGTGTAGCCGCTTTTGTCCCTTGTGAATACAATAATGACGGTTGCAATTGCAATCATAAGAAACATAAATACGGGGTGACTGCAACAATCGGAGTCTGCGCAAGCAGTATGCAAGGCGTTGTGCAGGAGATGTACATACCGATTGCAACGGCTTTGAGAATTGCATTTATTCTGATTTTTCTGACTTTTTCCGCATTTTCCTCAAGCATAATGTACTTTGTCTTGTTTCGGTAAATTAAAAGTCCCGTTGCAACGCTAATCATCAGGAACATAAATACAGGACTGATTTCAACAAGCGGAGTGCCTGCAAGCAGAATACAGGGCGTTACGCAGAGAATGTACAGTGCAACGGCAATTCCCGTAAAAATTGAGTTTCTGCTCCTGATTGCCGCATTTTGTTCATCAGTCATTGCATTTTCCTCAATCGGGTTTCCTCCGAGAGCCTCCAAAAGCTCGTTTATGTCGCCTATTCCTGCAATCGCAAGGTTGTAAGCCTCGCCCTCGCTTTTGCCCTCAGAGAGCAAATCGTGGTAGCGGTCAATTGTGTTGCGTATGATTTCCTCTTTAAGCTCGTAGGCTTGTTTTGTTCCGGGAGCTGTCGCAAACAGATTTTCAATATAATCTCTTAATTTCGGTTCCATATTATCCCTCCGTGTGAAGCAGAGTGTCAAGCAGACGCTTTGCTTCAAGCCACTCGTCAATTTTTTGTTTGTAGGTTTGTTTTCCAAGCTCGGTGATTGTGTAGTATTTTCGCCGTGCGCCTGTGCTCTGGTCGCCCCAGTAGGACGAAATACAGCCTGCGTCCTCAAGCCGCTTGAACGCAGTGTAGAGCGTAGCCTCCTTAAGCTCGTAAAGCTGGTTTGACGCATTGTAGACGGCTTTGTTTATTTCGTAACCGTAGCTGTCACGCTCCATCAGCTTTGCAAGAATTATCGTGTCGGTATGACCTCGTATGAGGTCGGCAGTAATCGACATCTGAGCACCCCTTTCGGTTATTGTAGATATATAATAACATATAGTACCTCATCTATCAAGGTATTTTAATCTGTTATATAAGTCGGATTTGAAATATATGTCGGTATCTCGGGAGAAGGACAATTAGTATGAAGAGTGGAGATCGACGTTAAGGGTCGGTCGAGTACCTCGACACGTAAATTTTATAATTGTAGCGGCGAACTGTGTTCGCCATAATGTATAAATTGTTACACAATTTATAGATAGGGACGTCTGGGAAGCCGTCCCCTACGGCTATACAGGAAGCGTTTGTATTTAATTTCGTAGGGGACGGGTTCCTACACGTCCCTAAACGTCACCGTTATATCAACATTAATTCAGCAAACAAGCTTATCCCAAAAACACGCACTATTAGGAATTCGGAGCGGAGTGATCCTTAACTCCACTCTCCACTCTTCACTCTGAAAAATAAATTTCTGAATTTTCACATAAATTATGTTTACCTTATTGAAAAGATGTGGTACAATATTATAAATATGTGCTCAATTAATTTGCAGCACAAAATGAATAGCTTCAAATATAACAGGAGGTTTATTTTGATATGCCAAATACACAAGCAGTGAAAAGAGCCAAAGCGCCCACGCTTAATGAGCAGGGCAGGTTCAAGGCTTTTTTCTCAGACAACCGTTTTATCATACTTGCATTTTTGGTGCCGTTTGTGCTGATGACAACGGCGTTTGCTCTGATGAAGGTATCACCGTTCGGTGACCAGCAGATTCTCGTAACGGATTTGTGGCACCAGTACTATCCGTTCCTCGTTGACTTTCAGGACAAGCTAAAGCACGGCGAATCGCTGTTCTGGTCGTGGACTCAGGGCGGCGGCGTTAACTACTTTGCGCTTATGTCTTACTACCTTGCAAGTCCGTTAAACTTTGTTTCAGCGTTAATTCCGAGTGAATGGCTCAGAGAATTCCTTATGTTCTCGGTTGTTATTAAGGTAGCCTGCGCAGGTATGTTTATGGCGATTTTCCTTCGCAGTGTATTCAAGAAAAACGATTTTTCACTCGTTCTGTTCGGCTGTTGCTTCTCGTTCTGCGCCTTCTTTATGGGCTACTACTGGAACACAATCTGGCTTGATACTGTCTGCATTACTCCGCTTGTTGTGCTCGGTGCGGTAAAGCTTCTGACGGAAAACAAGTTCCGCCTTTACGTTGTAACGCTTGCGCTTTCGCTTCTTGCAAACTACTACATAGGACTTTTCACCTGCATTTTTGTACTGCTTGTTTTCATAGCATACAATATCGTAAAGTGGGAGAGCGTAAAGACTTTCTTTACAAAGCTTATGAGAATGGGCGTTTTCTCGCTTATCGCAATCGGAATTACAGCATTTTTCCTGTTGCCTGCGTTCTTCGGCTTGCAGAACACAAATGCCTCGGGCAGTTCGTTCCCGTCAACATTTGACATAAACATCGGTAAGACCGACGACTTGCTCGGCGTGCTGACTGCAATTCAGCAGATTCTGTCAAACTTTATCACGTTTATTTCTCCCGCAACAAAAGAGGCAGACGCACTTCCGAATATCGCTTGCGGCACTGTTTCAATTGTGCTTGGCATACTTTTCCTTACCTCAAAGAAAATCAGCCTCAAGGAAAAGGTTGTGGATATGTGCCTTATCTTCTTTATGATTTTAAGCTGTATCATCAGACAGCTTGACTACATCTGGCACGGCTTCCACTTTACAAATATGATTCCATACCGTTTCAGCTATCTTATCAGCTTTGCACTCGTTGTAATGGCATTCAGAGCATTTATGCTGATTGACTTCAGCTCGTGCTGGGATATTTTGCTGGCGGCTCTCGGCTCGGCACTTGTTATCCTGTTTGCAATCGGCACTCAGGAGGCTTATACAATTATCGGAACTGCAATCGTTGCCCTCGTGGTATGCACAATGCTCTTCCTGTATACAAGAAGAATAGTTCCCAAACAGGTGCTTCTGATTGTGCTTGCTGTCGTCGTAATCGGCGAAAGCGGTGCAACGGCGTATATCGGTGTTAAAACCACAACGGTTACGGGTACATATGACTACCCCAGAGGCGGAGAAACTACCAAACAGGTTATTGATTATATGAACAGCCTTGAGGAGAGCACAACAGAATTGTGGCGAGCTGAAACAACCTCAACCCAGACTCTTAACGACGGCTCGCTCAACGGCTACAACGGACTTTCAATGTTCAACTCAATGGCTAATGTCGATATGACACGTTTCTTCGAAAACTTCGGTATGATGGGCTGGAAGAGCGGCAACAGATACACCTATGCCGAAGGCTCGCCCGTTACAAATATGTTTATGAATCTGAAATACATTATTTCACGTGACGGAATTTACCGCAACACCTACGATTTGTCCGAGGCTTATACGGTTGGCAATGAAAAGCTGTTAAAGAACGACCACTATATTCCTATGGGATTTATGGTAAACGAAGAGCTTTCAGGCTGGGTTGAAAACGACAACGAGGACCAGTTCAATCCGTTTGATCAGCAAAATGATTTCTTCAAGCGTGCAACAGGGATAAGCGAGAACGTATACACTCCGCTTGAAGTTGTTTCGCAGGGACATTACGATTACGAAAAATTCCCCGTAACAAAATCATCCTACGGCAATTATTCGTTCAACTGCAACGACGCATCAATCACTCCGTACGTTAAGTGGAACTACGAAGCTCCCGAGGACGGACTTTACTGTATGTATGCCAAAATTTCGGGCGGCGACAATGTTACGGTAATGCAGAACGACACTGCCCAGAGCTCCACATACGGAATGTCACGTCCCTATATTGCAAGCATAGGCTACTTCAGCAAGGGCGACAAGATTTCGGTTTATGCTCAGCTTGAGCAGGGACAGTCAGGTTCGGCTCAGGTTTATGTAAACCTTCTCAATCAGGACGTTTTTGAGCAGGGTTACGAAAAAATCAGCAAGGACGTTATGACAACAACAAATCTTACCGGCAGTTCAATGGAAGGCACAATTAACGTAAGCGAGGACGGCTTGTTCTATACTTCGGTTCCCTATGAGGAGGGCTGGAAAGCCGTAGTTGACGGCAAAGAGGTTGAAATTACCCCTGTCGGCGGCTCGCTTGTTGCATTCCCGCTTTCAAAGGGAAGTCACGAAATCAAGCTCTACTATTATCCAAAGGGATTCTGGCCGGGCTTTACGGTTACGGTAATTTGTGTAGTAACGTTTGCAGGACTTTGTGCCTATACCTACGTTATTAAAAAGAAAAAGAAAGCCACTGCAAAAATTAAGAAATAGTCGGCAAACCATAATTTGTCGAGTGCCTCGACGGGCAAATCGAGTGGAAAAATCGGATTGTTTGGATAAAACGGTTGCCCGAATTATAGATTGATATATAGGTAACGTTTTGTGAGCGACGAGGGCGTCGCTCGCTACGATTTAACACATACGTTTCCTCTTTAGTCGTAGGGACACGGCACGCCGTGTCCCTACGTCAGCGTTGCTATAATTCCAACGCTAAATTATTGTTTAAAACAACAACCGCACCCAAATTTGGGTGCGGTTGCTTTGTGTAGTTTGTATTTGCTTTATGAATTAACAATTGCACGCTGTAGCTCGGAAACGTCCGAAACGTTTATAATGCCGTTTCCGTCAAAGTCTGCAAGCGCCTTCTGTTCGTCGGTAAATTTAACAAGCTCAACGTTGTACTTCAGAATTTCGGTTGCGTCGGTTACGTTGACGATACCGTCAAGGTTTACGTCGCCGAGCTGATACTGACTGCCTGTGCCGACAAATTCAATTGAATTGTTCTCGGCGTAGGTCTGAGCCGCACTTCCGTTTTCACCGTAGATTACAATGTCGTTGTAATGTCTGATAAGCGGATAGTCAAACAGGTTCATAATAAAATTATTGTCCTGACTTGCCTCAAAAATCTGCTGTTTTGAAGCTCCTTTGATAATCAGAAGTTCCTCGCCTTCAAAATTGAAAATCTCATATTCGCAGTCTGCAAAATATGTATCGGCATATTCGGTAAAGTTGCTTGTCAGATATTCTTCGCTGTAGTCTTCCACGAAAATATCTGTCATATAGTCATCATCCTCAAAGTAAAGAGCTTTGTAGAGGTCATAGCTGATTCCGTCTGCACCGTAGAAGCGAATAGCACCAACTGCATCGTCCTCTGAAACGGCTTTGATTTCGTTAAATGTTGCGTTCACACGCATAGCGTAGAAATCATAATCAACTGTATAGTCGGTTCTTCCGCCAAAGTATTTGTTGCTTAATTCCTCGCAAAGAGAATCAAGCTCATCATCGGTTTCGGCATAAACGACTTCAAATTCAACGTACATTTCCGTATCATTACCTGCGTATTCGGCAAAGTCATATATTTCTTCTGAAATGTATGAATCTCTCTCGTATAACAAATCCATACAGATGTCGTCAACGTCCTGCATTGAGTAAATCTGAGCCTTTGTGAGCGTAGCGTAAGCTACTCCCATATCTGCGTCATATTCATAGTCTGCACATTCCGACAAATATTCAGCCTGTAATGTATCACTCAGCGCCTGAGCGTCCTCGCTGTAAAAGTTGATGCAAACGATGAAAGTATCGTCGTCGCCTGCGTCGGCAAGTTTTTGCGTAAGCCTTGAGGCGGATACATTATCGGGAATATCGTGGTTGTCGCTGTAAAAACCGTTGTTAAAGCAATAGCCGAATGCGTAGTCGCCGATAGAAGTTACTGTGTTCGGAATAGTAACCGAGTACGGGTGATAAGTTCCGAGGAGTGCATAGTCAGCAACAGCGGTCAATGTCTTGCCGTGAATCGTTTCGGGAATAACAACCGGCTCTTCATAATCTTCCTTAAAATAGAAATAGTAGGGAATAAAGGAATGATTAACAAGCGTTAATGTATCGTCGGGATTGTTTCTGTAAACAAGGTAATCGTTGCAGAAAATTTCGGGAAGGTCGTAGTCCTCGGGATAGTCAAGCTTCTTTTCTGCCTCATAGGAAACATCGTATGAGTAGTTCTTGTAGGCTGTTGCGTGAAGCTGAATGAAATCGCCTACGTAGTTGTACGCCTCTATTGTAGCATACGAGGTTAAGCCGAGTGAAATTTCGGCAAACGCATCAGAGTAAGCGTGTGAATCAATATAATCACTTGAATCCTCATATTCAACATTGTCCGCAGAAACCGTAAAGGTTTTAGAGGAGCTGTCGGTGTAGTTTACTTTAATCTGAACGCCGTACAGCATTTCTTCAGGACTTTTTGTGTAAATATCGTCGGGCACGTCGGAAATTTCAATTGATGAAATTGACTTAATCAAAGCGGCTGACGTTGAAACAGCAGAAAAGCAGGTAAGCGCAGTCAGCACAGCCAGAAGCACCGATAGAATTTTAAGCTTTTTCATTTTAATTCTCCTTTTTTATAATTTATGTTTGCGGTCATATGCAGATTGTGCTATGTCTACAAGACAATGATATATTATAGAGAGTTAAATGTCAATATTTTCCTAAATAACAAGAAACAAATTTTACTGTCGAGTGGATAAACCATAATTTGCCGAGTGCCTCGACGGGCAAAATTAATGATTGTAGCGGCGAACTGTGTTCGCCATAGGGAACCCCTTTAGTGGGTTCCCTATGGCAAAACAGTCCACCGGACTGTTTTGCCTACCCTCCTGCATTTTGCAATGCAATCTTTTTGTGGGCTCTGCCCACACCCGCAAGCCTTTAAAAAAGGCTTGACCGAAATTTTTAATTTTTTTTGCGAGTAAACTCACCGCTAAATTATAGTTTAACTTACTTAAAGATTGTTTTCGTCGTAAACGGCACGACAGCCGCCGATGAATTTCGGACGTGTTCTTGCGGCAAGCAGAATTGCACTGCCGATATGGTCAAGCGTGAGCCTTACGGGAACGGCAACCTTTTTCAGGTGCATACCGATAAGCGTTCCGCCGATGTCAAGACCTGCGTCAGCCCTGATTTCCTCGAGCGCAACGGGATTTTTAAAGGTGCGGTAAGCGGTTGTCGCAAACGAGCCGCCTGCCTTTGGCTGGGGAACTACGTTGACGCACTCGCAGAAGGGAACGGCGTCCTTTTCAACAATAATTGCCCTGTTGAGGTGCTCACAGCACTGTGCGGCAAGGAAAATTCCTTTATCCTGTAAAATGGGATAAATTCCGTCAAAAACCGCCTGTGCAGTTTCAAGGCTTGAATTTTTGCCGATTATGCCGCCCGAAACCTCGCTTGACGAACAGCCGACAACCATAATGTCGCCGCTTTTCAGCTTTGCGGCTTCGCACAGCTCAAGTGCCGCCTGCCGAGCCTGTTCCTTAATTTTTTCTAAAATTTTATCCATAAAATCATCTCCGTTTTATTTCATATGATTACTTATAAATTCAATCGCCTGCGACAAATCGTCGCAAAGGCAGTCGATCATCGGGATTATTTCCTCAGTCGGCTGTAAATAATCGGGCACCATAACGGTTGTCATTTCTGCTGAATGTGCCGATTTTATGCCGTTTATGCTGTCCTCAAAGGCAACACATTCCGTCGGCGGAAGCGAAAGCCTTTCAGCCGCTGTCAGGAAAACCTCAGGGTGGGGCTTGCCGTTTCTTACGTCGTCGCCGCAGACAAATGCGTCGAAATAGTCATACACGCCTGCCATTCTGATGATTTTGTGAGCCGTCTGCGCCGAAGTAGAGGTTGCAACGGCAATTTTCAAGTTGTTTGATTTAAGAAATTCAAGCAACTCAACAAGTCCCTTTTTAATTGGAACGCCCTCCTCGGAAACACGTTTTAAGAAAATCTCACGGCTTCTCTGCTTGAGCGGCTGATAGCAAAAACGCTCGCCGTACAGGCTGTTGTAGTAGCTTTCAGCCATATCGGTACGTAGACCGATAGTGTTCTTGAAAATTTCAAGGTTATATTCAAATCCGAGCTCGTCCATCATCATCTGCCACGTTTCGTAAACAAGGCGTTCACTGTCGAACATCAGACCGTCCATATCAAAAACTGCGCCTTTTATCATAATGAGCCTCCTTTGAGGTTAAATATACATAAGCTAAACCATAATTTGCGGCGAAGCCGCCGCAGGCAAATCGAGTGGAAAAGTCGGATTGTTTGGATAAAACGGTTGCCCGAATTTTAAGTTGATATATAGGTAACGTTTAATTATTGTGTAGGGAACAACCCCTGTGTTGTTCCTATATAAGTTAGATGAATGTTAGTTAGGAACGACACAGGGGTCGTTCCCTACGGATATAATACAAACGATTCCTTTACAGTCGTAGGGACACGGCGT